>JAZURW010000170.1:0-26569 GCA_045606405.1 Candidatus Ornithospirochaeta sp.
TAGCAGGGTGGAAATACCCGTTCCCTTCCCGAACACGGAAGTAAAACGCCCTAACGCCGATGGTACTGCGGCTCGTCCGTGGGAGAGTAGGTAGCTGCCAGGTTTTTTTATGATTTTTCAAATTGTTCATATATGTCTTGATAAGACGAATTCATCGATTGATGAGCCTTCATCAATCTAGTGAATTTACCGGTGGTCATAGCAGAGTGGAAATACCCGTTCCCTTCCCGAACACGGAAGTAAAACGCTCTAACGTCGATGGTACTGCGGCTTGCCCGTGGGAGAGTAGAAAGCTGCCGGTTTTTTTTATATCTAAATCCTTTAAAATTAATGAATTATTAAATTCAGACATTATTTAACACATGAATTTGGCCTTTTTTAGCCACTGTTAAAAAACAATATATATGATAAAATCACATTATGGCTTTGATAAAATTCTATAAACCAGCACTATTTAGAAAGGATATGGACGCTGTTCTTCAGACAATGGTTGATGAGAAGATCGGACCAGGAGAGAGAAAGAGGGCCTTTGTATCGAGTTTTTGCTCATTTTTAGGCTTTAGCTATGGCATATCTCTTCGTACATACAATGATATGATTCAAGCATCCTTAACAGCTTTGAATATCCAATCAGGTGATAGTGTCATTCTTTCGGTTTTAACTCCTAGGGTCTATCTTGATGTCTTTAAAAGACTTGGTGTCAAACCAATTCTTGTTGATGTCGATGATTCAATGATGGTTAGTGCTGAGAACTCGAAAAAATACATAGATCAAGCCAAAGCTATTGTATATTATGAACCACTTTGCCAGATTCCTTCCTCTTTTGAGGAGATAAAGTCCTTGAATCTCCCAATTATTGAGGATATTTCTGAATCTGTTGGTTCTTCATATGGAGATATCAAAGCAGGAATGCTTGGAGACATTGTGATCTGCTCGACTGAGGAAGATAATATCATAAGCACTGCTGGTGGTGCTGTTGCCATGACAAATAGTGAGGAATTCCATGAGAATATGAGAAAATACCTTGGCTCTTCCTCTAGCTATCTTGAACTGCCTGATATGAACGCTGCCTTAGGCATTGTCCAGCTCTCAAATCTTGAAAACCTCATCTCAAGAAGATCGAATATATATCGAATATATTCACAAGCAGTGTTGAAATCTAATTGCAAGATGTTTGGTTCAAGAGCTGTTGAATTCAAGCCAAATGGAGCAGGATTCGCGGTTATTGTGAATTCGCGTCCTGACGAGACTGTTGAATTTGCCAAGAAGTATCAAATAACTGTCAAGAAGACATTCTCACATTCAATTGGCGCCCGCTATATGGATAGATTTGATTTATACCCAAAGGCAATACCTGCATTGACTAGGGCTATATCATTCCCTCTCTACCCATTCCTTCAAGGCTCTGATATTGATACAATACAGAAGGTGCTTAGTCACATTCATTAGGAAGTAATATGCCAAAAGTGAATTCAGTCTGCATAATTGCCAATACAACCAAGAAAGAGAGCGAGTCTTTAGCTAATAAGGTAAGTGAGTATCTTGAATCCCTATCAATTAAGACAAGTGTACTGTCCACAAATCAAAGCACAGACTCTCTTTTGATATCCTATGACACTGATCTTGTGATCACATTAGGCGGCGATGGCACAGTGCTATCTGCAGCACGGCTTGTTTCTGAGAGGGGAATCCCAATACTTCCAGTGAACCTTGGAACATTTGGATATATAACAGAGATATCAAAAGAGGAGGTATTGGATACTCTTAAGGCATATCTTGAATCACGTGCTGCGATTTCAAGGAGATTGATGCTTAGAGTGACAGTCAAGAGAAAGGGCAAGAAGGTCTTTTCTGCCTCAGCACTCAATGAAGCCGTTGTCTCCTCTTCTGGCATTGCTAAAGTAATTAGCCTGAATCTTTTCCTGGATAAGACTTTAGCTGGTAGATTCAGAGCAGATGGCATGATTGTTGCCACTCCTACCGGCTCTACTGGGTATTCACTTGCAGCTGGCGGACCAATACTTGACCCTGAGATGTCTGCATTGATTGTGACGCCAATCTGCCCATTCACTCTTTCCTATAGACCGCTTGTGACCTCTGATAAGATTGTTTCAATTGCTGTCAGGGAGAATCAAAGGGCTGCTGTTGTTCTGACAGTTGATGGCCAGGTCCCATTCTCTTTGGAGGAGGGAGATGTGGTGACGATTGAAAAGAGCAGAAGCAGGATGATCCTGATTAATTCCCTCAAGAGGAATTTCACAGAGGTTATCAGGGAGAAGCTCAACTGGTCAGGAGATATGCATGCTTGATTTTCTGAAAGTTAGAAACTATGTCTTGATAGACAGCCTTGATCTTGAGTTCAATGAAGGTTTTTCTGTCCTCACAGGTGAGACAGGCTCGGGTAAGACAATAATCATGGGTGCCTTATCTCTTCTTTTAGGACAGAAGGCAGATAAGGAGAGCGTGAGAAATGGGGCAGAGAGCGCAGAGGTCTCAGGTCTTTTCATAACAGATAGCGAGGATGTATTAAGCTATCTTGAATCGCTTGATATTCCAGCTGAGGATGGGGAGCTCCTTATCAAGAGGGTTATAAGGGCAAATGGAAGATCCTCATATTCTGTGAACGGCAGCACGATAACAAGAACACAAGGAGAAACGCTTGGAAAGCTTCTTGTCGATGTTTCAAGCCAGCATGCCCATCAAAGTCTTATGGATGACTCAGTCTTGTTATCCACTTTGGACGAATACTCAAATACTCATAAGGAGAAGCTCAGCTATAAGGAAGCGTATGCAGAGTACAAGAGCCTTGAAAAGTCCTTGCTTGAGGCTGAGGAAAGAGTCAACAAGACAGCCGAAGAAGCGGAGTATTTCAGATTTTGCCTTAATGAGCTTGAAAGCGCTGATTTGAAGATTGGAGAGGAAGAGTCTTTAAAGGAAGATATACAAAGAATTTCCTCTTCAGAGTTCTTAAGAGAAAATATCTCAGAAGCCTCGCAGGAGATCAGATGCGCATCTTCCAGCATAAGCAGTTCCTCCAATCAAGTCGGAAAGGCGGTGAAGAAGGATCCATCTTTGCTGGAGTTTTCAGAGCGACTTGAAAGCATCGTTGTTGAGCTTGATGATATTTTCACCTCATTTAGGGACTATCTTGAGGGTATTTCCTATTCTGAGTATGAGCTTGAGGCTAAGAACTCGAGATTAAGCCAAATACAGAGGATCAAGAGAAGATTCGGTGGTTCTGTCGAAGAGGCTATTAAAAGAAGAGATGAATATAGAGAGAGCCTGGATAACCTAGAGGATAGCGAGGCCTATATCTCATCCTTGAAAAAGAAAGCTGATAAGGCTAAAAGGAATGCAGAGGACTTGGCAGAGATCCTCTCCCAAAAGAGAAGAAAAGGAGCTTTGGAGCTATCTAGGAAGATAGAGGAGAATCTTCACGAGCTTGGAATGCAGAGCGCGACTTTCAGAATAGAAGTTGTTGATGAAGAGCTGTCGATGACAGGCAAGGATAAGGTCTCATTCAAGATTGCTGCAAATAAGGGCGAGAAGATAACAGATATACAGGCAACTAGCTCGGGTGGCGAATTATCGAGGATAATGCTTGCAATAAAGGCATCGATCAACAGCTCATCTGATGTTAATACCTTGATATTCGATGAGATTGACAGTGGTCTTGGCGGCGTGGTGGCAAATTCTGTCTCTGATAAGCTGAAGAGCCTCTCTGAGAACCATCAGGTATTGGCAATCACTCATTTATCACAGCTTGCTAGCAAGGCAGATCACCATTACCTTGTCAGGAAGGAAGAGGTCAATGGAAGGACTATCTCGCATATTGATCGAATTGAAGGGGAGGAGAGAGTGAAGGAAATCGCCCGCCTCCTTTCAGGTGAGACGAGCGATATCTCTTTAGAGCACGCTAGAAGCCTACTCGAAGTTTAGCGCGCCAAAGACTTCCTTAAGCAGAGAAGGATCGATCTCTGCTTTTTTCTTTTGGATATAATATGGATATACATTATTCTGCAGCATCCTAGTCTCAGGCTCGAAACCATGCTTTCTTGAAATTCTCAGGAACTGGAGTATCTCATGGGCATTCTTCTCTTCAAGTCCGTCCTCTCGCAGCACGTCTGCAAGGATAGCAGAATAGTTAGAGAGAGTTGTCTTGATTGCTTGAATCTCATATTCTCTTCCATATTTCTTTATGAAGTCGAAGAGGTTGTCAATGATTAAATCAACCTTGAGTGATTTCATGTCCTGATATTCCATGAATATTGATTTTATGAGCCTTAAGGTGACACCGAGGTTCTCTAAGAGAAGAGAGTCCATGTTCTTGTTTTTTGAGACTTCAACAAGAGTCGCATAGTGCTTCATCTGCAATGATAGATTGATTAGGTCATTGCAGCTTATCTTAGCCATTGAGTGATCAAGCCACTTTAGAGTCTCTGATGTGATTCTTTGAGGAATATCCTGGTTAAGGATCCTATACCTGTTTATAGGTCTATTCTCATTATTAATCTCTGAGATATAAAGATTCATTCCATTGTCTATATTGGAGGCAGGAAGAATGAGGAACGAGAAGCTTTCCTGGCTGTTTATGTCCTTTACTGTCACAAATGGATTTCCTTCCTTTGTGTCATATTTCTCCAAAAGGAATGTGCCATATTCTGCTTTATAGTTCTCTCCTGAAGCAAAGGTCCTATTGAGGTAGAAGTATAGGGCGGACTCAACCTGTCCAGAGAGACCCTTCATCTCCTCTTGGGCGATGGACATGCCATCTCCCTCTGTCTTGATATTGGATTTTGCATTCCTCAAATCAGAAAGGAATGGAAGCAGCAGATCCTCTTCGCAGAAGCTTTGGAACATCTGGATCGAGAATAGTGCGTATTTTATATCCTGTCTTGGCTCTATGCCGGAAATGTCTGAGAAGAAGAAGCCGCAGCTTGTGAATGCAAAGTGCCTATTCTTCATTCCAGAAAGAAGATGGGAGAGCTTGATGTTGTCTCTGCTGTCAAAACTGTATTCTCTATGCAGATTCTCGATGAAGGCAGACATCTCAATTTCTCCAGAGAAGACTGAGCCTGCCTTAGAGAGAAGCTGAGCGCTGGAAAGCTTTGTGCCAAAGATCTTCAAGATCTCGTTGTCGAAGATGGCATCAAGCTTCTGTGCAAGATTGTTCAGCCCATTTCTAAGAGGTGTTCTCCAAGCTTGATTCCAACCGCTTTCGCCGCCTGTTGAGCATCCGCAGTCCTTATACCACCTCGACACACCATGCGAACATGACCAGCTAGTACCCTTTCCTGCCTCGCCTCTGTGGAGCTCAGCATGCTTTGTCGCTGGGTTTCTTGAGATATAGGATGCATAGTTATCGAAGAAGAAGTCGTCTCTTTTCTGGACTTTCTTGATAAGCGCGGCAAGAGCCATATCGCCAAATGGCTCATGATGGCCATAAATCTCGCCATCTGTGGCTGTATGTATCAAAGGCTTTTTGTCGGTTTCTTTAATTTTCAGCAGGGTTTCATACAGGTCATCTGCATTTCTCAAGGCATGTCCGAATGAGATTCCCTCAGCCAGCCCTGGATGATAGAAGAAAGCCTGCACTGTGCCTCCATTGGATCCTGTTAGTATATAGGGCTCAGAGTATGGGGCAGGCTTTCCATCAAGGGAGATGAGCTTATTCTCATCATCCTCCACTGCCTTGCACTGCCAAGGGGATAGGATTATGTATTTGATTCCTGCTTCAAATAGCAGCTGGATCACATCCTCGTTAACGCCGCATTCAGGAAGCCACATTCCCTCTGGCATTCTCCTGAAATGGTATTCAAAGTCTTGGATTCCCCAATCAATCTGAAGCCTAGCATCCTTGACTTTATCAAGTGGTAGGATTGTATGGTTGAAGGCCTGTGCGATCGCATTGCCGTAGCCAAGTCTCTTTATAGAAGATTGGTCAGCCTCCCTCAAAAGCTCTATTGTCTCTGGATGGTATTTATCCAGCCAGTGAAGGAGGGTAGGGCCAAAGTTGAATGAGATATGACTATAGTTGTTTGTGAGTGATTTGACTCTTCCATTTTCCGTGAGATATCTGGAGTGGCTGTTTGCGTCATAGCACTCGGAGAATATCCTTTCATTCCAATCGACCCATGGATAGGCAGAGTCCTGCTTAGGGATAATGCCTGTATATGGGTTCTCTCTAGGAGGCTGATAAAAGTGCCCATGAAGGATCAGGGATGTTTTTTCTGTCTTTTCAAGCATGGCAACAGAATACCATATTTGTATTCCACTTTGTATAAGGAATTCATAATAAAGTAGACAGAAATTGTTATGAAATGGACATTTCCAACCATCAAAAAAGGGCCTTTGTCTTTAGTGAAAGGTTTCATCATTGACTAAAAATTGTTTATTACATAGGATGATTTTGGACGGAATTTACAAAATGGTTTTAATTAAATTGGAAAAGCTCTCTGAATCAGAACTCAGAAGCATCGCGGAGCAAGAATCGATAGAATCTTGGCAAACTCTCTCACGCGATAGTCTTATTGAGGCTTTGACTGAGAAGTATGAGGATGAGAACGGTGATTATGCTTTGGAGGATAGGAGCGAAAACCATAATCTCAAATACCTCACAGGCTTGACTGACTATAAGGATATCTCTGATTCTGTGGAAGGGCTTCCTGGTGTGGAAGAGCTTCCTTTGACATATCCTGAGACTTCAATACATCTATTATATAAAAACACCAACTGGGGATATTCCTTTTGGTCAATCTCAAACTTGGACAGGGAGAAGCTTGAAGAGAGGAAGGCAACCACTTCCTTGTTTGTGACAATAGTGAGCACAGATGGCGTCAAGGAGCAATATGATATCCCGGTCTCTGATGAGGATGATGAGTGGAATATCGGCTTTCCTACCTCAGGAGGAAGCTGCAGCGTCGCATTGGTCGCAGAGTTCGAAGATGGAAGCAGAGAGGTTCTTGCGAGATCCAATACTCTAAAGCTTGCTTCCTCATATTGGCTTAACAATAGAGCAGAGATGAAAGATAGCGATGTGCTATATAAGATTTATATGTCCCTTCTTTCAACAAAGGAGGGAGCGATTGTCGATAATCCAATTGTCAAGGATATTTCAGCTTTGTTTGGTAAGGAGGATGTGAGTGAACAAGATTAACCTTATCCTGCATGCACACCTTCCTTATGTAAGACATCTTGAATACCCAAGATTCCTTGAGGAGAATTGGCTCTTTGAGTCAATCAATGAATCCTATATCCCTCTTTTGAGAACTCTGAACAAGCTTGATGAAGTGGATATTCCATTCCGTCTTTCCTTCTGCTTCTCACCAACGCTTGTCACAATGCTCTTAGATGGACCACTTCAGGAGAGATTCATTGAATATATGAATCTCAGGCTTGAGCTAGGACATAAGGAGGTTGAGAGGACTCTCAAGGAAGATAAGGATTGCCATGACATGGCACTCCATTATCTTAGGGAGACTGAGACCAATCTAGAGGTTTATGAGAGCTATGGCAGGAATATACTGCAGGGCTTCAAGAATCTCGCTGACAAGGGAAAGGTTGAATTGATCGCAACAGCTGCGACACATGCATATCTTCCTCTTTATAAAGATTACAAAACAGCAATCAGAGCGCAGGTCGAGATGGGCATTAAGACTCATAGAAGAGTCTTTGGATACAGCCCTAGAGGCTTCTGGCTTCCTGAGTGTGGATATTATCCAGGTCTGGATGAGATAATCTACGACTCTGGAATAGAATGGTGCCAGCTGCCTTCTCACTCAGTGATCACATCACCTGATAAGTCGATCTATGGAGGATATAGGCCAATCAAGATGCCTTCAGGTCTTAATGGCTTCGCACGTGATTGGAACATAACAAACCTGATTCTTTCCTCAAGCTCTGGATATCCATGTGATTCAGATTACAGGGAGTTCTATAGGGATATTGGATACTATCTTCCTATGGATTACATTAGGCCATATATCCATGAGCCATCCATCAGGGTATTCACTGGATTCAAGTACAGCGCGATAACATCCAAGAGCGAGGAGAAGGCCACCTATGATAGGAAGAAGGCTTCAAAGAAGGTTGCCCTCCATGTTGATAACTTCCTTTACCACATAAAGAGAAAGGGGATAATGCTCTCCTCCTGTGGTATTGAGGATCCTGTTTACAACCTGACCTTCGACGCTGAGCTTTTTGGCCACAGATGGTATGAGGGAATTGAGTTCCTTGAGGGTTTCCTTGAGAAGGCTGCATTGGATGATTGCTATCAATTGACAACGCCAAGCGATGTTCTTTTTGAGAATGGAAAGAGCGAGAAGCTTAGGATCAATGAGTCAAGCTGGCTTCAGTCCGGTGGCGCAGACACTTGGCTTGATGGCAGCAACTCTTGGATCTACAGGCATACTCTCAAGGCAATCGAGAGGATGCAGGAGCTTACCCATAGATTCCCAGACCAAGGAAGCTTGAAGGGGAGATTTTTAAATCAGGCCTCCAGAGAGGTGCTTCTTGCAATGGCCTCAGACTGGCCTTGCATCATGCATGACAATACTAGTGTCTCATATGCGACAAAGAGGCTGAAGAACCACCTTGGTTCATTCAATGTTGTCTATTCTTCAATGTGCAAGAATACTGTCAACACTGAGTGGCTGATTAACGCAGAGAGGCGAAATGCGATATTCTCGGATATAGATTACAACCTCTTTGATCCAGAGAAGTGATAGAAAAGGCATAGCTTGGCTGTGCCTTGTTTTCATAGGAGTCATAATGACAGGTTTTGTTGAACAGCTGAATATGTTTTTAGAAGCGTCAGGCTTTTCCCTCCTGACCTTGATCGTCGTCATTCCTTGCGGCCTTGTCTCAGCAAGATGCATCTTGAAGATAATAAAGCACTCTTTATTGAAGACAAGCCTCGATAAGCTGCTGATCAAGTTCCTGCTGACTATCATCAAGGTTGTTGTCTACGTTGGTCTTCTTCTGTATTGCTGCACAATAATCGGCATTCCTTTGACAGGAGTTGTGACAGCTCTCTCTGCTGTGACCCTTGCGATAGGACTTGCGATACAAGATATAATCGCCGGCGTAGCAAGCGGTATGATGCTAGTGTCAATCCATCCTTTCAAGGTTGGGGATTATGTTGAGGCAGGGGGCTTTGGTGGCTCGGTGAAGGAGGTTAATCTCTTCCACACAGTGCTTACAACACCTGACAATAAGCAGATGATGATCCCAAATAAGAACATTTTTGCTGAAGAGATAGTCAACTACTCCCATAATGACACAAGAAGGCTGGACCTTATTTTCACTGCGGACTATGACGAGGATCGCGAGAAGGTGAAGAGAGTTATCGAAGGGGTCGCCCTTAGTCATCCATTGGTTCTTAAATCCCCTGAGTCTATGGTAAGAGTGAATGAGCTGAATGCCAGTGATATCTCATATTTATGCAGGGTATGGGTTATGAATCAGGACTATTGGACTGTGAAATTCGATTTGACAGAGCTTGTTCTCGATGCTTTGGTTAAGAACAACATCAACATACCATTCCCTCAGCTCACATTAAGCTATAGAGAGGGAAATGCAAAGGAGGCAAGAAATGATTGATTATGAGATTTTCCTTTCCGAGAGCTTTGCTAATATGGTTGAGACAATCGTTTTCTGGCTGCTTTTGTCAATTGTCCTTGTGTTCATCGCAAAGAGGTTAGGACTGTATTCCCATCCCTTAAAGCATGCATTGTCAAAACTCAGCTCCCTTAAGAGGTACATCAAGAAGCTTGATAGCAGAATCAAGAAGCGCAGAAGCGATTCTTCCCGCCTTATAATCTATGTCAAGAACTGCAGTGTTAAGGCTGACTTTGTCATTCGCTCATTCAATCTCTATCTTTTTGATAAGGATGCAACAGATGAAGTGCTGTCCTCAATCGCAAGCTTGAAGGAGATTCCGTCGATTATCAAAGACATAGCATATGCTAAGACAGTGTGTGACGATAAAAGCATCGGTGCCGGCTTTAGCAGGATCAATTCCATCATTGATCAGACGATGTCCACAATCTCCAAGGTGATTGAGGAAGATGAGAGGAACAAGTTCAAAAACCTTTGATTTTCACCGGTTTTCCCAAGTTGCCCCTAGTGGGCAATTTTTATTTGCCTTGTGATTCCCAAAAAAAGAATATTTTTGTTGATTAAATGGGGGATAAGGTGTACATTTGTGGTAAGAAGTGGGAAGAAATCCCATAAAGTGGTGGAGTTGAGATGGCTTTTCTTACAGGAATGTATAATTCAAAGATCGATGACAAGGGTCGTCTTTCTTTGCCAGCAAGACTAAGAAACCTCCTCTCCGCTGAGCAGGTAGTTGTTCTTCCAGGGTTAGATGATAATCATCTTATGCTGATGACTCCTGATTACTTTGAGAATGAGTTCTCCAAGCCAATATTATCAACCCCAATGGCTTTGCTGGATGCATCGAAAAGAAAGCTGATCAGAAGAATCATCTCCCCAGCGCAGTATGTGGATATTGATAGCTCTGGAAGAATAAATATTCCCCTTCAACTTAGAGAGAGATACTCCCTTCCTAACAAAGGGGAGGCATTGCTTGTCGGTGCTGGAACTGCCATTGAAATCTGGAATCCTGTTGTATTCGATGAGGCTGAGAGCGAGGAAGAGCTCTCTGTTTCTGAGCTTGCTCAGGGTTTGTACGATGAAGGGAACAAATAATGGAGATTCTGCATTATCCAGTGCTGCATAAAGAAGTCTTGGAATATCTTTCGCTTGATCCAGATAAGGATACCAGGCTTATTGATTGCACGACAGGTGAGGGAGGCCACACATCGCTATTCTTATCCAAATACCCAAAGGTGAAGGTAACTGGCTTGGATAGGGATAGGGAGATACAGAAGAAGGCCATAGAGAGACTCAAGGATCATAAGGATAGATTCACCCCTGTTGAGACTTGGTTTGATGAGTATCTTGCGAGTGCTGAGTCAGAATCTGCTGATGCGATTCTTTTTGATTTAGGTATTTCTATCTTTCATTATGAGGAGAGCGAAAGGGGCTTCTCCTTCAGAAAGGAAGAGAGATTGGATATGCGCTTGAATCCAGAGCAGAGCTTATCTGCTGAGGTGATCGTCAATGATTACCCTGAGTATGAGCTTGCCGATGTGATTTATCGCTTCGGAGAGGAACGCTATTCAAGAAGAATAGCGAGAGCCATAGCCGAGGCTAGGAAGGAGAAGAGAATAGAGTTCTCAGAGGAGCTTGCTGATATCATATTCCATTCCGTCCCAAGGGAGTATAGATATGGCAGGATCCATCCTGCGACAAGAACCTTCCAGGCTCTTAGGATCGAAGTTAATAAAGAGCTCGACAGAATCAAGCCAGCTTTGGAGAGTGCTATAAGAGTCCTTAAGAAGGGTGGAAGAGTGGGTGTCATCACCTTCCACAGCTTAGAGGACAGGATAGTGAAATGGTATTTCAAAGAGGAGGCTCAGAAGGAGAATCCAGCAATAAGGATACTCACTAAGAAGCCTATCGTGCCAAGTGAGGATGAGTGTAGGGAGAATGCACCATCCAGATCATCAAAGCTTAGAGTAGTGGAGAAGTTGATATGACAGATTTTGAAGTAAAAAAGCACCTTAGTTTTTCACACAAATGCATTATTCTCATGATTTTGGCATTTACATTCATCATGGCATTTATTCCGCTTTGGCATCTTGGTGTCAACAATAGCCTTAGAACTGAGATGTATCTTTCTGGTGAGAATATCATCAACCTTGATGCTGAGGATAGGGCAATCAGAGCCTCTATCTCAGAATCTGAGTTAAATGAGAATCCACAATACTTAGCATCAGTTTCTGTCAGTTATTAATGAAATTCCTTGAATAAAGGAATATAATAATATCAATGGAAACAAAGATTCAGAATAACTATGACGATTTCGATAGAGTGATATTAGAAGGGGAAAATGACGGCTCAGGGTTGTTTTCTCCTTT
Source organism: Candidatus Ornithospirochaeta sp. (assembly GCA_045606405.1). Taxonomy (GTDB): domain Bacteria; phylum Spirochaetota; class Spirochaetia; order Sphaerochaetales; family Sphaerochaetaceae; genus Ornithospirochaeta. The sequence continues at coordinate 11,985 of JAZURW010000170.1, forward strand.
TACATTTATCTGCGTCCTGTTATTTCTTACTCTCTTTGGTCTCCTTTCTTTATATAGCGCTACATTTGATTTGGCAGTAAGAAATGGTTTTGAGCACTACTACTATCTATTTAACCAAGCTGCCGGTGCTGTATTAGGCCTTGTCCTTGGTCTTGCAGCCAGGCTTCTGCCAATAAAGCTCATTAGACGCAGCTACTATTTCTTATCGGCATTGACGCTCTTTGTTCTGTTTCTGATGCTGAAGCCAGAATTCAATATCAATGGTGTCCTCTATATCAAGGGTATGAGGATAATCTCACCATATGTTCTTTCGATATTCTCGTCAATCATGCTTATATCTGGAACAACTCAATCCATCTCAAAGCTCAATGAGAGGCACGGCCTATTCTATGGCGCTGTATTCATTGTATTGACGCTTATTGCCGTTTTGACTTCCCTTACTTGCGGCTACGGAGAATATATCCTGCTTGTGATGGTGATTGTATCGATGCTTCATGCATCAGGAGCAGGAAAAGGATACTCGCTTCTCGCTCTATTCTTCTACCTTGCAACAGGGCTTTTCATCCTTTTCATAAAGAAGGATTTCCTCTCTGAGCTGATGTACTCTGTGATGCCGGTGCTTGACCCGGAGCTGTATGACCATCGGTTGATCACATCGCAGATGGCAATCAAGGATGGGGGCATTTGGGGCATAGGCATAGGTCATGGCCTATATAAGCTTGGAATTCTAGATGGAGTGGAGAGCAGCTTCATCTTCTCCAATCTTTGCGAGGAGATAGGCATATTCGGAGTCCTCGTTATCTTCTTGGTAGTTTTCGCATATGTTTTCCTTGGGATCAGGGCATCTCAAAGAGCAATGAGGAAAAAAAGCTTTTCAATCTCCGGAGCAACAGTAGGAATAACCATGTTCATCCTATTCTCCTCTCTCTTGAACAGCTTATATGCCTCAGGCATTTTCCCATTTACAGGGATATTGTTCCCATTCTTCTCTTACGGACCTGGCGAGATGGCGCTCTTCATGTTCATCTCCATTCTTCAATATCGATACATTCATTTGATGGGAAGGCCTCATGAGAAAGCTTGATGTGACACTTTGCATATCTATCATTGTGCTTGTTCTGCTCATTGCCTTTTCAGTCGCAATGAGATGGAACCCCTTTTGCACCATAGAATCAATTAGGATATCCGGAATAAGCGCCAACTCATCCCAAAAGCTCATAAACAGCCTTATCTATCGCAATTACTACGGTCTTAGGCATAAAGAAATCAAAGAGCAGCTTGAGGGTCTTGGATATATCGATTCTGCTTCCATGAGCTACGAGAATGGTGTTTTGGCCTTAGAGCTTTCAAACCCTGAAAATGGCGTTATCCTGGACTCTGGAAAGCGTGCATCCATCTATGATGGGAAGAAGCTGATTAGCCTTGATAGAGCTGATATAAAGGAACTTGAGAGCCATTATATCAAGATAGATCTTGAAGAGGATTATCATGATTATCTTGAAAGATATGGAAGCGATGAATTTAATCGATTTGTTGCTGCTCTCTTTGATTTAGATGAATATTCTGCCTTGATATCAAGGGCTGAATATGACAATAATAACATTACAGGTTCAGGGAATCTGACATTGGTTTTTGACTCTCTCAACTCAGAGCTTGGAGTCTCTGGGGTTCAGAATATCAATAGATTAATTGATAGCGTAAAAGCAATTGAGGGAGAGTTCTCAAAAAATCCTATAAAGGCTCTAAATGGGCCTATGGCAAGATATGAGCTTAGATCATCAGAGCTTGTTCGTATAAAGAGGTAACGTGTGGCTGCAGATAAGACGATAGTTGGTTTGGATATTGGTACAAGCTGGATCAGAACTGTTGTTGGTACAGTCTCTAGAGACGGCCAGTTGATGGTTGAATCGATCACAGAGCGCCCAAGCGAGGGTGTCAAGAATGGCTCTATTGTGAATATGGAGCAAACAATCAAGATCATCAACACTGTCATCTCTGAAGCAGAGATCCAAGCTGGATATGAGGTCAACTCCGTGATTCTCGGCATAGGCGGTGACCACATCCTGGGAATCGACTCAAATGGAGTAGTTGGCATCAATTCAAAGGATCAGGAGATCAAGACAGAGGATATAAGGCGAAGCATCGATGTTGCCAAGAACAGGGAGCTTCCTCAGAACACTGAAGTCATACACACACTTGTGCAGGATTTCCAGGTTGATTCCAGGAAGGGAATCAAGGATCCAATTGATATGATTGCCCATCGTCTCGATACTAGAGTCCTTCTAGTGCTTGGCTCCTCGCAGGTCATACAGAACCAGAAGAAATGCGTTCAGAAATCCGGCCTTCAGGTGCAGAAGATGGTTCTGCAGACTCTGGCTGACTCAGAGGTGGTCCTCTCCCAAGAGGAGAAGGACATGGGTGCCATTGTCATAAACATCGGCTCAGGCTCAACTAGCTGCATGGTTTATCAACAGGGCGCTCCAATCTATGTTGGCGGTATATCCTTAGGCGGCGACACCGTCACCTCCGACATTTCTTATATGCTGCAGCTTCCTAAGGCGGCAGCTGAGTCATTGAAGATATCTGATGGGTCATGCTTCAGCCCAACAATTGCAGATGAGGATATGATAATAACACCACCTGTTGGCGGAAAACCATCCATTAGGCTTCCAAAGAAAGAGATGGCAAAGGTGATTGAAGCGCGAATGGCAGAGATATTCTCCATTATCAAGGCTAATTTCGAGGAAAATGGTATTAACGGAACCTTTGGTTCTGGAATAGTATTAGTAGGTGGTGGAGCACTTCTTTCAGGAGTCACAGAACTTGCATCGGAGATTTTCAGAATACCTGCAAGGATTGGATTCCCAGAGGCGATCAGCGGTCTAGATAGAATATATATAGATCCTCGCTATTCCACAGTCTTAGGTTTGCTCAAGAATGAAGCCAAGAAATACAGAGAGTCAAATTCATTCTCAAATCCAAAGGATAAGGGAAGAATTGGTGGCAAGCTAAAGAATTTTTTCGGAAAGTTTTTTTAAGGAGTTGAGATGAGCTACAATATTTTTGACATTGAGGATACAACAGCTGGAGAACAGGCTGCTCCAACAATCATCAAGGTAGTTGGCGTGGGCGGAGGCGGCGGAAATGCTGTCAACCGAATGATCTCGTCTGGCTTGAAGAAGGTGTCCTTCATTGCACTCAATACAGATGTCCAGGCTCTTCAACGCTCCAACGCTCACACTAGAATCGCGATTGGAAAGGAACTCACAGGCGGCTTAGGCGCTGGTGGACAGCCAGAGGTTGGCGAGAAGGCGGCTCTTGAATCCAAAGAGGAGATCAAAAAGGAGCTTGAGAATGCGGATATGGTATTCATTGCCGCAGGAATGGGTGGCGGAACAGGAACAGGCGCTGCTTCTGTAGTCGCTGAGATTGCAAAGAGCTCCAACGCTCTTACAGTCGCAGTTGTGACAACACCTTTTGCCTTTGAGGGCAAGAAGAAGCTGATCCTTGCTGAGCAGGGCATAGATAAGCTTAGGAAGAATGTCGATACCCTCATACTTATTCCTAATCAGCATCTTCTGAATGTTGTCGATAACAACACTCCAATAAAGCAGGCCTTCCTTTTGGCAGACTCTGCGCTCTTGCAAGCTGTGCAAGGCATATCAGATTTGATCACAGAGCCTGGTGAGATCAATATTGACTTTGCTGATGTTAAGACTGTCATGAAGGGCAAGGGAGACGCTCTGATCGGATTAGGCTTTGGCGAAGGCACCAATAGGGCTATTGAGGCTGCTAAGCAGTCAATCAACAATCCACTTATGGAGAATGCCTCTATTGATGGCGCGAAGGCTGTCCTGATCAATATCGCAGGAGGCGAGAACCTCACTCTAAGTGAGTACAGGGCTGTAGTTGAGCTTATCACAAACAATGTTGATGAGGATGCTCTCATCATTGCAGGACAGTCCAATAACCCAGCTCTTGGCGATAGGATAAAGGTCACTGTTGTCGCAACAGGCTTTGACCGAAGGGAAGTATCCACGGGAATCAACAGCGATAACATCTACTCAAGAAAGGAAGATGCATCCAAGGATGAATACCAGCAGAGCAAGAGCTTTAGCTCATATGGAGAGAAGAAGGATCTAAGAGAGCCTAAGGAAGAGGTTAAGCCAGCTCATCAGGGTGTAGGCACAATCACAGTCAATAGGTGGCAGGATCTGCAGCAGCAGCTTGGCGCTAGGAAGGCAAATAGAGATGATTACTCAACTCCAGCGATCATGAGGCTCAATAGAGGAGACAATGAAGGAAGATAATCTAACTGAGAGCGATAGGCTCTTAGTGAGGGAATTCTCAGATTATTTGATTTTCGAAAAACGCCTCTCGGAGAAAACCCGGGAGGTTTATTCTCGTGAAGCAGGTCTCTTCATTTCCTACATGAAGGATAAGATCATGGTAGTTGAAGAGGCAAGGCCAAGCGATATTGAAGCTTACATACTCTACAGGAGAGCTGAGACAAGCATAGATGAGAGAACAGCCTCCAAGATTCTTTCAAGCCTTAGAGGCTTCTATTCCTATCTTATCTCGTCAAAGATCGCCACATCAAACCCAGCAAAGCTAGTTCAAAAGCCTAAGGAGAGCACCTATCTTCCCAGGACCATCTCAGAAGAGGAGATAGAGAGATTATTTGCCTGCTTTAAAGAGGACCCAGTGCTTGGGTATCGCGACTATGTCATATTTGAGCTAATCTACTCCTCAGGGATGAGAATATCTGAGGCTGTGATGCTTAATGTGAATAGCTATAAGAAGGAAGAGTCAACAATCAGCGTCATAGGCAAGAGAAACAAGGAAAGGCTTGTGTTCATTGGTCAGATTGCCTCTGCTGCCCTTGATAAGTATCTTCTTGAGATTAGGCCGCTTCTTTTGAAGAAGAGCAATCTGAAGGAAAATGCGCTCTTTCTCAATAGGCGAGGCTCTAGGCTTACCCGCCAAGCCATCCACAAAAGATTCCATGAGATGACAATCTCTCTTGGCCTCGATGCGACTGTGCACACCTTAAGGCACTCCTTTGCTTCGCACATGATAAACAATGGTGCTGATATTAGGTCTGTGCAGCAGATGCTCGGCCATAGCGATATCAAGACAACACAGATTTACACCCATCTCGATACACGCTCTCTTCTGAGCGCCTTCGATGAATTCTCGCCTTTGGGAGATTTAGATGATCCAGATAACGCTATCTAACATGGTATTCGTCTCTTTCATGTGCTTCTTCGCAGGTTTCGTTGACTCAATCGCAGGCGGTGGCGGGCTTATATCGCTTCCCAGCTACTATGCGATTGGACTGCCTGGCAATTATGCCCTTGGCAACAATAAGTTCTCGTCAACCTTCGGCACACTGATATCAACAATCAACTATAGCAGAAAGGGTGCGATTGTGTGGAAGATAGGAGCTGTTGCATCCATTATGGCCTTGATAGGCTCCTCTATAGGCTCCAATATCGCGCTCATGATAGAAGATGACCTATTTAGCTATATAATGCTTGTTCTTCTTCCTCTTTTGACCTTTCTATCCTTTAAAGGAAAGAAGGAGAAGTCTGGGAGTGATATAGAGTTCGAGGCAGATAGCAGAAAAATGATTGTCGCATCCCTATTTGGCTTTCTCATTGGAATGTATGATGGATTTTTCGGACCAGGGACAGGCATGCTCCTCACCTTAGCCTTCTCCTTTCTATCGATGCCCTTGATCAAAGCCTCTGGAACAACTAAGGTCGTGAACCTATCATCAAACCTCGCAGCTTTAACTGTGTTCATAATAAACGGCAATATAATCTACAAAGTAGCCATCCCTACAGCTTTATTCTCGATAATCGGCAACTTCCTCGGATCTAGATTCGCCCTTAAGAGAAAAAGCAAAGCGATAAAGCCAATGCTGCTATTTGTGATCATCCTGCTTTATATGAAGATTGTTCTGGACCTATTCAGCAAAAAATGATTTTTTTCAGATATATAAGGCATGAATGATTTCAAAAATAGGATAGAAGCGAAGGAAAAGGAGCTGGAAGGCTTTAAGATCCACTACTTTGGTTCTCTTCCAAAAAGAAGAAGTGTCTTTATTTCAGCATCAAACAACAATAGCCCGATTAATAGGGCAGCGCTCTACGCATCAGCTTTTGAAGCCGCTCTTTTGGGCTTTGATGTCATATATATGCCATATCTTGGGCGCTCTGAGCCAATTGAGAATGGTGTTTTGGATGGAGAGGGAAGATTCCATCTAGTCCTTCCAAAAGGACTTCACGCTACTAGCTGGAGGAAGATATCGAAGGCAATAATATACGGCGGGTCTGTTTTGTCAGGTTCGCTGGATAGAGAGTTCTCGATTGCTGAGGTCAAAAGAGCTAAGAGCATCGCTTCTTTGATCGCTGATGCAGTTGTCGTTGGAGAGAGCGTAAAGGATGCAAGCTTTGGTTCTTATCTATCCGATGCCCTAGATAGAGGAAAGGATGTTGCTATCCTGAAAAGCTCATTATCGGGCCCTTATCTGAAGAGCCTTGTGAAGGATGGGTGCCCAGCGATCAGCTTGTTCTCTGATTTTGTCATCAATCCACATAGCTTTCTCTATCCATGTGGCAAAAGCAGGTATTCTCAGGATGGCTTTTGCTTTGATATCATGAGAGTGGGAGAGTGATATGCAAGAGATCAAGGACTTCTTGGACTATCTTGAAAATGTGAGAGCGCTTTCTGCTAATACAATCAAAGGCTACGATAACGACATCAGGGAGTTTTCCGTCTCGCTTTCTGAAAGATCTCTTTTGCTGAAGGACTTCTGCAAGGAGGATGCCCGGGAATATGTCAGAACCCTTAAAGCAAGGCACAAGGAGAAGTCCGTGCTTAGAAAGATAACCGCCTTGAGGATGTTCTTTGCATACTTGGTGAAAAACGATAGAATCAAGGAGAATCCCTTTGACTCAATATCATTGAGAAAGTCAGAGTCAAGACTGCCCTCTGTGCTATCTGTAGATGAGGTGAATGAGCTATTAGCGCTTCAGAGGGAGTGTTTTGCAGATGAAAGGGACCATATGCTCTTTCTATTCCTGTACTCAACAGGTTGCAGAATAAGCGAGGCGCTCAGTGTTGATGCTGATGATATTGAATTCAAGGAAAGAAGAGTTAGGATTATTGGAAAGGGGAATAAGGAGAGGTATCTTTTCTTGCCCAAAAGGACGATAAGAGAGCTTGAGAACTATCTTGATGAGCGGCAGCGCTTCTTGATTGAGAAGGGCAACTTGCTGGAGAAGGCTTTGTTCGTAGGCAACTCAGGCAAAAGGTTGCCGTTTAGCTCTGCCCATATTATCTTTGATAAGTATAGGTCTGTCCTATCGTGGCAAAAGGAGTTCACCCCCCATACTTTAAGGCATTCATTTGCCACGCATATGATGGATAGAGGTGCTGATATCAGGTTGGTGCAGGAATTTCTTGGCCATGACAGCATTTCAACTACACAAATTTACACGCATGTGTCAAAGTCTAGGCTCAAGAAGGTCTATGACGAGACACATCCGCACGCTGGAAAGGATTGAGAGATGAAAGGAACAACAATAGTGGCTGTGAGAAAGAATGGCCAGGTGGCTGTTGCTGGTGACGGACAGGTCACACAGGGAAACACAGTAGTCAAGGGAAACGCAAGGAAGGTTAGACGTCTTTATGATGATAAAGTCATAATTGGTTTTGCAGGCTCCACAGCTGATGCATTCACTCTTTATGAGCTGTTTGAGGGAAAGCTTAAGCAGTATAACGGTGATCTTACAAGAAGTGCCGTGGAGCTTGCAAAGCAGTGGAGAATGGATAAGGCCTTAAGGAATCTTGAGGCTATGATGATTGCCTCTGATGGTGATAAGATGTTCCTCATCTCTGGAAACGGAGATGTTCTGGAGCCAGAGGGAGATGTCCTTGCAATTGGCTCTGGTGGTGATTACGCAAGATCTGCAGCTATCGCATATCTAGATAGCAAAGTTGAATGGAGTGCAGAGGAGATCGCAAGAAAATCAGTTAATATCGCTGGCGATATCTGCATTTACACAAATCATTCAATAATCGTAGAGGTGAAAAATGGACGCAATTGTTAAAGTGGATAATATTCCAGTCAAGAGTTTGGATGATATGACACCACGCGAAATAGTCGAATCATTGGATAAGTATGTCATTGGACAGGATTATGCCAAGAGGACTATTGCAATCGCTATAAGAAATAGAGTTAGAAGAAAGAGACTTCCAGATAATCTCAGGGATGAGGTGTCTCCTAAGAATATCCTCATGATCGGTTCTACAGGCATTGGAAAGACTGAAATCGCAAGGAGGATCTCCAAGCTTGCCAATGCGCCTTTTATCAAGGTAGAGGCTACCAAATACACAGAGGTTGGATATGTTGGGCGCGATGTCGAGTCTATGGTAAGGGACTTGATGGCAAGCGCTATCTCACTTGTCCGAAATGAGATGGCATTATCCAAGGAGAAGGAGGTTGAGGCCCGAATCGAGGAGAGACTTCTCGATCTGCTTCTTCCTTCTGTCAAGAGAGATGCTGATGAGGCTACAAAGGATACAAGAGAGAAGTTCAGGGACATGCTTAGAAGAGGCGTCTTCGATAATAAAGAGGTCGACATGGCTGTCTCTGCGCCTAAAGCGAATGTGAACATAATGGGCGGTGGTTCAATGGAGGACCTTCAGCAGGCTATGAGCTCTCTTTCCTCAATGTTCAGTTCAAGTTCCTCTCCAAAGCTCAGGAAGATCTCAATCAAGAGAGCCAGAGAGATAATCAAGGAAGAGGAGATGGATAAGGTCATCGATAATGACAAGGCAATTGATGAAGCTAGGGAGAGAACCCAGGAGATGGGCATCATCTTCATAGATGAGATTGACAAGGTCGCATCAAGAGGGCAAAGCAATAATGCCGATGTTTCCCGTGAAGGAGTTCAAAGGGATATCCTTCCAATAGTCGAGGGCACAAAGGTCAGCACCAAGTGGGGAGTCATTGATACGACTAACATCCTATTCATCGCAGCAGGCGCATTCTCCTTCTCTAAGCCTTCTGATTTGATTCCGGAGCTTCAGGGAAGGTTCCCATTGAGAGTTGAGCTCCGGGATCTTACCAGCGAGGACTTCTATAGGATCCTCACTGAGCCTCAGAATGCCATAACAAAGCAGTATAAGGCGCTTCTTTCAACTGAGGGTGTGGATATCTCATTTGAGGATGATGCTTTAAAAGAGATTTCCAGAATCGCATATGAGGTGAATCAGACTAATGATAATATTGGTGCAAGAAGACTTCACACAGTCATGGAGAAGCTGTTAGAGGAGCTTGCATTCTCAGCAGATCAGCTGAATGGACAGCATATCACGATAACAAAGCATTATGTTCAGGAAAGATTGAATAATATTGTTGAGGATCAGGACTTATCAAGGTACATTTTATAGTATGCAGTACCTAACGATTGTTGATAATAGCTACGAAGAAGCAGTGAAGAAGGCCAAGGAGCTCTACGGGGATAACATAAGGATTCATTCCCGTAGGGATTTCATGACGCAAGGTGGGCTCTTTACAAGACGACTCAAGAAGTGCGAAATCATCTGCTATATCTCAGAGGGAGGCAATGTTGAGTCATCTTCAAGCCAAGAGCAGGATCTAAGGGTTTTCGAGAAGGAAGCAAAGACCCCTGATCCTGGCACTTTGACTGCAAAGGAGCGTTTAGATACAGATGTCCATAGAAGAGGATCAGAAGGGTATGAGGAGGCTGTGAGACTCTTAGAGCGGAACCATATCTCTGGTCCATTCAAAGAGAAGCTGCTTTCTGGCTTTGCAGCAAGATATGATGAGGTCAGCTCTGTGCTTTCAGAGAGAATTGTGAAGGAGACGAGAATCGACTATCAGTCACAGGCCCATCCTAAGCATTACATGGTCTTCATTGGCCCCACAGGAACAGGAAAGACAACAACTCTTGCCAAGGTTGCTCATCTATATGCTTCTTTAGGCAAAAGAGTCGCAATAATCACGCTAGATAGCTATAGAGTTGGTGCTTATGAGCAGATAAAGGCCTTTGGAGAGGCTTTATCTGTGCCTGTTGATCTTGTTAAAGCAGAGGACGAGCTGCTTCTTTCCATAGAGAAATTCTCATGGTTCGATCTAGTTCTTGTCGATACAATGGGAATCAGCCATAAGGATGTGGAGCTTAATCTTCGTCTTAAAGGTCTTACTGCCCAATTTGACCCATCAAGGACTACATATGTTTTCACTGTCTCTCCATCCATGAAGGAAGAGGATTTGGTAGAGCATTACCTAAGGTACAGCCAATATAATCCAACAGCATTGGTTGTCACAAAGCTCGATGAGACAGAGACGATAGGCAATGTGCTTTCCTTTGCAGATAGGACAGGCCTCCAGCTCTTGTTCTTCACAGATGGACAGAGGGTGCCAGAGGATTTGGAGAAGGCATCAACTAGTGTGATCTTGGAGCATCTAAAGGGCTTTGGTCTTGATATAAAGACCTCAAAGAGCCAAATAACGAAAGTTTGATCAGATTCGTCCCTCTTGACGCAATATATCCTCCAGACTCTGGAGGATTGTTCTTTTCATATCATCATTGTCTGCATGAACCCAGATATAGTAAGGGTTATCCTCTCCCAATAAAAAAGAATCCTCTTTCATGGACTTGGTTGGAAATGTTGGTGTGAATACAAGATAGCTGTCTGATGAGGATGTCGACAGCACGCAGTTTGAGAGAATATCGTCTGTGACAGTGCCGTAGAAGGCAAGAAGCTCGCCATTCTTGTTCAGAATCGCTGCTTCAGCGTGGTCTCTTGCAAGCCTGTCTATTGAGTTGATTGCAAATTGGAGAGATTGGTCGATTGTAAGCACGGCATTCGCTCCCTGCACATGAAGTTGCCCAAGGCGAGGGGTTGCCTTAAGACTTTGATTGAGTTTCAACTCTATCCCGCTAATGCCATCCATGTAGGAATCGACCATGCCCACAATGTCAGAAACATATCTTCCAGATGGGTATTTCCTCTCTTCGATCCTGATGATCGTTATCTCATCCTCCAATGAGAAATTTGCCATCATCCTCTCTAGGTATGAGAGCTTGGATGCATCAGGAACCTCTTTTAGAGGAAAGAATCTTGTTCCCTTGTTTATCTCATCGGTAATCTGAAGTGAGGTCATATTGGTATGCGGTGCTATGACGGATGCGATGTAGGATGAAGTTGTGTATTTGATATCGAGCTTGAAGCCATAGCTTGGCGCTTGAATTGCGAGGATATTGCCATTTCTATCATAAATGGTTCCTCTGACAAGACTTGTTGAGATTATAGGATCAGAGTAGTTCTTATGCTCAATAAGATCGAAGAATTGGATATAGACAAGCCTCAATATCACAATCGCTATAGCGATTATAGCTGCAATGAGGTTCAGCTTTCCAATACTCTTATTGCCATTTTTTTCCATATGCAAATATAATAAAGGCATGAGTGGGGTTTGTCGAGAATGAGCAGAAATAATTATGATGATATGCCTACAAGATACGAGCGCCAGCCTAAGCAAGGGCGCAAGACTGGCCTTGTTGCGATTCTTGGTGTGATAATCACATTGTTTATCATAGTTTTCTATCTTATTGTCTCTCCAGTGGAGGAGAGCGATTCACAGCTTGAGAAAACTGTTGATGAGGCAACATCATTGATTGCCAAGCCTGAGGTTGAAAAGGAAGCCAATCCCACTGATCTGACAGTACCTCCAATAACCGAGATGACAGCACCTGAACTACCTGAAGAGAAGGAGGTTGTTGAGATTGTCCTGGCAGACATCGTTCCTATCACACCCACTTATGAAGAAGAGAATCCAGAGCCTGAGAAGCCACTAGAGGAGGCTTCTGAGCCAGAGACGCTTGAGCCTGAGTTGCCTTTGGATAGCGAGAGCGAACAAGAATCGACCGACTTAATTGAAGAGATTGATGAGGAAATTGCGCTTGAAAGTGAGGAACCTTTGCTTGAAGAGCCATCTTTGGTTGAAGATGAGGTCTTGGTAGAGCCCCCTCAGGAGGAGATTGCTATAGAAGAGAGCCCAGTGCCTGAAGAGGAGATGGAACTGGAGATTCTCGAGGAGGTTATCCAAGAGGAGCCTCATATTGAAGAGATGGCTTCAGAGGAGCCTCTTGTTGAGGAGATGGTTTCAGAGGAGCCTCTAGTTGAGGAGATAGTCTTCGAAGAGGGTGAGGTGGAGATCATGCCTATTGTTGAAGAGGAGCCTGTTAAGGTTGAGATTCCTCTTTCCATAATTCCTATCGATAATGAGCTTCTTACAATGAGCGCATATGTTGTTCAGGAAAGCGATACTCTGAATTCGATTGCAAAGGCACATAAGCTTGAACCATCCACTATCATCTCTGTGAACTCGCTTTCAAATATTGATTCAATCTCATCTGGAGATATCCTCTTCATCCCTAATATTGACGGAAAGCTATATGTCATCAAGGCAGATGATTCAGTCGATATACTCTATTCAAGGTTCAATCCTGGCTGCAGCAGGGAGGATTTCATCAAGATGAATCTTCTTGATGCCAGAGAGCTGGAGGAGGGGATGAGCATATTCCTTCCAAAGAGCTATTCTAAGGGAGAGCTTGGATATAAGCCTGCATTCTCAATACCAATTGAAGGTGAGATCACAATGTCCTTTGGAGAGACATATGAGGGACAAGTTCTAAATGGTGTGATCATAAAAGGATATTCAACTAAGGTGATATCCCCATTAAGCGGCAAGGTTGAATATGCAGGGAAAAACAGCAGAAATGGCAAATACGTCATACTTAGCCATTCTGATGGATATACAACTGCATACTATGGTCTTGAGACTGTGGATGTGAAAAAAGGCATGGAGATCAAACAGGGGGATACGCTTGGTTCATTAAGTGCAAATGGCATATTCGGCAGATTCTCCATTCTCTTTATCGTGGAGCAGAATGGGATTGCAATCGATCCGGTCTTCTTCATTTAAAATGATATTTCAAATTCTTCTATAGTAAGAAAATAGGCTGCGATTTGCAGCCTATTTGCATTTATTAGAAGTTTCGCCCACAGCAGTTTTTGTATTTTTTCCCACTTCCGCATGGGCATGGATCATTTCTTCCAACCTTCGGGGTTGTTCTTACGATTGTCGTATTATGCGCCTGTGCTTGGCTTGCGACTATGGACTCCTGCTTTCTTCCAATTGGATTGACGCTGCCATGCTGCATTGTAAGCCTTCTTGCATCAGAGCTTTGTCGTGATACATTCTCCCTTGTTATCCTGACTGTGAAGGCACTTCTGCAAACAGCTTCTGTGATTGATTCAAGCATCTCATCGTATGCGCTGTTGGCTGCCATCTTATACTCCAAAAGCGGGTTCTTCTGAGCATATGACTGCAATCCAGCCGCTGCCTTTATCTCTTCGAGGTTGTCCAGGTGCTCTACCCATCGCTTATCGATATTCCTCAGATACATCTGTCTAAGCCAAGCGTTGAAGATGCCCTCTGGTAGGGAATTTGCCTTGCCTTCGATGTTCTCTCTGATATTCTTCTTGAGAATATCCTTATCTTTGATCTCCTCCTCTGTTGGAGTTGTTGCGAACATTCTTTGGAATTCAGAGACGAAGAGCTTATCATCTCCCTTGAACTCCTCTGAAATGGAGTCGATTATATCGATTATGTTGGAGATGACTCTCTCTGTGAGGTTAGGGTCATTCAATATCTCATCACGCTGGGCATAGATGAAGTTTCTCTCATTGTTGAGAACATCATCGTATTCAAGAAGCCTCTTTCTTATGTTGAAGTTTCTTTCCTCAACCTTTTTCTGTGCATTCTCGATTGTATTGTCGAGCATCTTATGGTGGAGTGCTTCTCCTGTGTTCATGCCAAGCTTTCCAAGAAGCTCCTTCATGCCTTCCTTCGCGAAGAGCCTCATAAGATCATCATCGAGAGATATATAGAATCTTGATGTGCCAGGGTCTCCCTGTCTTCCTGATCTGCCTCTTAGCTGGTTGTCGATTCTTCTCGATTCATGACGCTCAGAGCCGATTATGTAAAGACCACCGAGTGCTTTGACCTCCTCATTGGCCTTCAAATACTCATCCATTATCTCAGCTTTAGCCTTTGCTAGCTCCTCAGGAGTTGCATCTGTTCCTGCCTTTTTGAGCGCTAAATGATCTGGTGAGCCGCCTAGCTTGATGTCAGTTCCTCTACCTGCCATGTTGGTTGCAATCGTTACAGCCCCCTTAGCGCCTGCTTCTCCTATTATGAAGGCTTCCCTTGCATGGTTCTTGGCATTCAGAACTTCATGTCTGATTCCCTCTCTTCTCAACAACGCAGAGAGTATTTCGGACTTCTCAATGGAGGCTGTGCCGATAAGGATTGGCTGTCCTGTCTTGTGGATTGCCTTGACATCCTCGACAATTGCCTTGAATTTGAATTCCTCATTATAGAAGGTGAGGTCCTCGAGATCCTTTCTTGCAACTGGTCTGTGAGTTGGGATGACAACCACATCAAGACCGTAGATCTGCTTGAACTCTGTCGCCTC
>JAZURW010000171.1:0-13872 GCA_045606405.1 Candidatus Ornithospirochaeta sp.
CTGTAATATCACCAGCATCAAAGCGATATCCATCGCTTATCGAGACTGCCCTATATGAGATCGTGTTGCCGCTTTCTATGAATATCTCTTCCTTTATGTCTATTCCATTCAATGAGAATACGACAACGCCCTCATCATAGACATATGACTGAGGATTGAAATAGAGTCCTTCCCTGTTTTGTACAATGATCCTGAAATCATTTCTCGTTGTATTCTCATCGATTTTGAAGGAGGCGCTATCTGAGCCTCTGGCTATGTTCTTGCCGCTCACAACCAAATGCTCAGGGGCATCGATCTCTATCTCAACAACGTCTCCAAGAGTGAGGAACTCATCCTCTTTGATCTCGTTGCCGTTCTTATAGAAGCGTGCGTTGATCTCTTCTGAGTCGATGGATACTTCTGAGTATCTGTAGCCCTTCTCAACCACTGCCGTTATGCTCTCAAGAGTGCCAAAGCCATAGCTAAGAACCTCCCCTGGTCGCAGGTCGTAGTCATAGATATCGTTTCCGTCCCTTCCCTCAACTGAGAGAAGAAGCCTCTCGCTTCTTGATTCATTCTTGTTCTCTATATAGAGGATATCACCCTCAGTGAGCACCACCATGCCCTTTGCCCTAAGGTCATCTGTTTCATAGCTCTTTCTGTCTGTCGACAAAGAGAGGGCGCTATTGTCTGTATAGCCAGATAAGTCGAATTCAATCTGCTCTGTCGCAACCTTCTCTGCCCTTATGAGGATGCTGTAGCTATCATTGTTCTCTGGGACAGAGACGGAGAAGACTCTTCTATCATCAAGGACGTGAGTCTCTTCAATTTCAAGAGGTGTTGACACTATCTTATAGTCAAATGCGGTCTCCACAGTGAAATTCTCGCCTGACTTGAACTTTCTTGTCTTGACCTCAGAGGCGTCGATGACAGAGCCATCCTCCAATATGACAGAGACCACTCTGCTGGGGATGTCAATCGCGATATGCGTATAGCTTTCAAGCTCAATTAGATACTCTGAGGGAAGGTTCTTGCCTGTCTTTGGGTTTTCAGGGCTGAACACAACGCTCCCATCTGTTATGGCGAAGACCTTCTTCTCAGGCTCAATGCGCTCGATGTAGTACTTGGATTCGTCATAGGTATAGCTTACATGGTATTTGTTGAGAGGATTGAGGTCTATCGAGTCCTCCATTGTGCTAACATCGGAAACAGTCCAAATACCGTTGATTCTATTGCCATCTGAATAATCAGAGAGGAGGATGGTCCTCTTTTTGTACTCTCCGATTGGCTCTATTGAGATGTCTGACGACCCAGGTGGGATTTCGATATAACCGGAATCAGGCACAATAGTCGTGCTTGCTCTCTTGCCGTCGACATATTCAACGATCCTAAAGCCTATGAAGCTATATATCTCAGGGTTCTTAATCTTGTATTTGTAGTATATTGGGCTGGTGCTTGAGACCGTGATCAGATTGCTTGGATCGATCTTCACAGAATACGAGCGGTCCCTGAAGTAGTTGATCTCCATGCTGCTATTTGAGCATAAGGAGACAGAGACAGGCACCGATGCCGAAAGCATCGCAAGCGAAGAAGTGAATATGAATAGAAATACAAAGAATTTAGAAAGAGAGCGGGTCACTAGACACTCCTTGTGTCTTTAATTATATGTTTTGACATAAAGAGATGTAAAGCATATCAAAGCTAATTATCATGTAAATTAGATGAAGAGGAATGCGAGTTTGACACTCATGGCAAGGTCATGAATGCCTTATCGCCTTTCTGTATTCTGATGAGAAACCTTCTGGCAGGATCTGCTTTTCTTCGCTGTAATAGTGCTTATCCACATAGGTGGAGAATTCCCTCATCATCGCCTTTGCTTCCTCTGTCTTAACCTTTACCGCAAGACGCTCCAAATAGTCTGAGAAGGACTCTCCTCTCTCTTTAGAGATAAGCCTCTTTCGATAGTGGAGCTCGGTCCAGACCATGAGGCCGGAGACCTTGTTATAAGAGATGATATAGGAGATGACGAACCTGATATTTCCAGTGATCTTGAAGAAGAACTTCGAAACGCCTCTTATGAAGTGAGACTCCCTTATATTCCTTCCCTTGCCCTTCTTATTCCTCTGCCCTTTGATTCTCTTTCCTCTGAGCCTTATATAGACTCCCAAAAGGCAAAGACCTAGGATGACGAGGAATATTGGAATGACCCACTTGCCATCATAGATTGTCTTATCGAGGCCGAACTCCTTGATCTTGATCTCAGGGACCTCTGCGACTATTACAGTGTTGATCAAGGATGAAAGCCACTTAAGGATGAGGTTTATGAACCATACGAAGATGTTGAAGATGAAGATGACGACTGCCTTACCTGCATTAATTGCGCTCTCTGATGCCTTCTCAAAGACATTTGACGCCAAAAGAGCAATCACAGACAGGAAAGCCACAAAGGAAAGCATTATCGTCTGTCCAATAAGCTTCTTCCTGCTGCCTTCCTCCTCATTGAGCATGCGATGTATCATGAGGGCTGAAAGGAAGCCTGCGACAGCTACCATGCCCAGCATCCTGAACTGCTGCGACAGTGGGAATACCGTGCTGGATCCAAGCCCTACGAAGATTATCTCCAAGAGCACCAAGGCATCGAAATAGAGAAGCATCTTATGCCTATCCAGTGGCTTATACGCAACAACAGAGCCATGCACAACAGGAACAGAGAGGGCAACTGCATAGAGTATCCTAGTGCTCAATGCCCTCACCTCCTCAATCTCAAAGTAGCGCTGACCATAAAGAGAGAACGCTATTATGGCAATGACGTTGATGGCGAAATAGACATTGGTATGTATGTTCTTCTGCGCAACTATGTAATCAAGAAGGAAGATAGCGAAAACAAATATGATCCAAGGGAGGAAGTCCCATCTGAGGATTATCGTCCTGCTCTCAAAAAGACAGAAAACGAAGGCAGAGAAGAAAATGTCCGCAAGCACTATCATGAGTCTAATGAAGAAATCCTGGATTCTGTTCATGCTTTTTTCCCTATCTCCTCATATCCAATCGTCTTATAGATGTGATGCTCCTCAGAGCTGTCACGGACCAGAAGCCTTGTTTGGTATTCATCAAGGCCATCGAGGATCTTCATGCATGTGAAGGCATCTGCTCTCTCGCCAACTGCGTAAATCTGCCCAAAGCTATTGCTGTTTCTGAGAATCTCAGACTTATTGAATTTGCACTCCTCTCCCTTGTAGCTTATCGCGGATAAGGCAGTCAATAGCTCTGTCACCTGCGACTCAATGCTCTCGGAGCGGATTATCTGCTGCTCATTATCTCCGTAATTAGGAATGATTAGAGTGCATCTAACCTTTTTCTCAGTAAGCGCCATGATAGCAGAGGCTGTGAGGCTTATCATATCCTCCATGCTATCATCATGGATTGCCTCAAGAACGTAGTATGCGCCAGCGTTGTTGATCTCCTCACGCCAAACGGTGAAGCTCTTCAGATCCATTAAGAAGGTGATGCTCTGTGGAACAAGTGGCTCATAAAGATTGACATTGAGCTCCCCCTGCCTTGCAAGGAGTCTCCAGTTGATGAACCTAATGCTATCTCCAGGCATATAATCCCTGCTGCCCCTGAAGAGCGTGTAGTCATCCATGTATCCCCTGTCCCCTGCATGCATGTCTATAGTGTCCCTTACAAGCTCAGAGGCATCTATATTGAAGACTCTTGGATAGACAACGATGAGGTACTTGTCCTTCAATTCGAATTCCCTTATGTCTGTCGATAGTCCGAAGCCGTCTCCTGATGAGGCGTAGATAGTGTCAAGAATCGCAATGCCCCTCTTTTTTGCCTTGAGCTCAACCTCTGATGTTATCTTTTGGTATCCCATGAGCCAAGTGAGCTTTGTCTTAAGCTCATCCTCAGAGTCAAGAAAATCCGGGATCTCTTCAAAGTAGTCCAAATCAAGATAGAGAAGCGGCAAAAGCTTCTCATTCTCAATAGAGAGGTTGAATCTGACATTCTCATCGGGAAACACCCTTGAGGAGGTTCCCTCAACCTCGATTTTTAGCTTATCGAGACTATAGCGACCCCACACATAGCATGTTCCCGCAATCACTATGATGACAAGAAGAAATAAAGGCAGTCCCTCTATCCTGAAGTAAGCTGTGATCAAGAAGACAACAGTGAGGGCTATAAGGCCATATCCACTGACAAAGTTGGAGGATGCGCCCTTAGTCCTATCCTTCAAAGACTCTCTCCTTCACTGGTGGGACATCAACTTCCTTCATGATATCCTCAATGACTCTCTCAGGTGTTGCGCCTGAGTATCTTGCCTCGCCTGTGAGCTGTATTCTATGCGAAAGCACTGGGATAAGCAGATCCTGTATGTCATTAGGTGTAACATAATCCCTGCCTCTGATTGCAGCGAGCGTCTTTCCGCCTTGATAGAGGTAGCGGCTTGCTCTTGGGCTTGCGCCTGTCTTGAGAGCCTTGCTCTCTCTTGTCTTATGGACAAGCTCAACAATATATGCCTTGATTGAGTCGTCTACGTAAACACCCTGGATCTCCTCTTTGATAGCCATGAGCTCAGCTGGACTTGTCACAGCCTCGATTCTCTCAAAGTGGATCACATCGCCAACGCCGTTGATCATCTCAAGCTCCTCCTCTCTTGTTGGATAACCAAGGGAGAGCTTGATGAAGAATCTATCCATCTGCGCAGCAGGAAGTGGGAAGGTGCTTTCCTTCTCAACAGGATTCTGTGTTGCCATTACCAGAAATGGCTCAGGAAGCTTATATGTCTTGCCATCGATTGTAACCTGTCTCTCTTCCATCGACTCCAAGAGAGCAGCCTGTGTCCTTGGGATCGCTCTATTGATCTCATCAGCAAGAAGAAGGTTGGTATTGACTGGTCCGAGGATGGTCTCGAACTCACTGTTCTTCTGATTGTAGATTGTCATTCCTATGACATCTGATGGAAGAAGATCTGGTGTGAACTGTATTCTCTTCTCATCGCAGCCTAAGGCAATCGCGAGTGTTCTGACAAGCGTTGTCTTTCCGCAGCCTGGCAAGTCCTCAAGCAATACATGGCCCCCTGAAAGGGAAGCTGTCAGGATAAGCTCAAGCTTATCGCTTTTTCCAACTATGATCTTTTCGACTTCTTTGATAAGTGATGTGGCAATTCTCTTCGCGTTTGACATGATTTCATTTCCTGAAGATAAGGTTATTTTTCATGATAATCTTATTGAGTGGATATTCAAGCATTATTGTGAAAAGTTATTCTTGCCTAACCATTTTCTTGGGAAAAATTGCAGCATTCAGCCATTTTTGCCCTTCTTGGCTTTAAAAAAAACACTCCTTGCCTCTTTGCAGCTTTTCTCTGCGCTCTTGACGCGAATTTATGATAAGCATGCTCATGAAGACATAAAGAAAGCAGCCTTCTAGTGCTATTCTCAAACTGCAAGAAGGCTGCCCTTTGTATAATCAGTCAAGAATAATGATCGCGATGAAGGAAAGATCGTCTGGACCATCGTTTTCAATGCTATGGCTCTCGTTGTTGCCTGTTATGACAACATCTCCCTTCTCGACTCTCTTCACTCCATCCTTCTCCACCACGAAGCCAGAGCCAGAGAGAATGTAGTAGTACTCTGTCTCATTGTGATGGGTGTGCTCACCTATTGAGCAACCTGGCTTCAGATTCATAAACGAGAACAAGCGTGAATGCTTAGCCATATTGGTCTCATCAAGGATAAAAAGCTGTTCAACCTCGCCCTTGCCATCTCTCATGTGAGCATTGACCTTGCCCTTCATGTCCTTCCCTTTTACGATCATATAACCTCCTATTGTTCTATCAGATTGTCGCCGACTCTCGCCTTATACCAAGCGACTATGTCCTTAAGATTCCTCTCAGCGACATAGTTGCCGCCATCTCTGAGCATCCTGAGAAGATTCTCCTCATCTGGCGTCCTATCTGCCTTCAAAGAGAGGCTCTTCACTTTAGTTGCCTTGAGAATTCTCATCATCAGCTTGTATATTCCTCTTAGCTTATCGAACTCAAAGCCTCCCTGGAGAGAGAACACTCCAGAGCCTGCAGGGAAATCATTGAGGCTCTTTATATCCTCTATCTGGGAGCCTGTGAAGCCCATTCCGACGCCAATGACACAGCGGACAGTGTAGTTCATTGAGACCTTTGTAAGCCCCATCACCTTGCCTGCCATTATCCAGCCCATGAATATGATCTCGGAGCCGGATGGGACATTGCCCCTTTCTCTATCGAATGAATATGCAGGAAGAGAGAGCTTCTTAGCAAGAAGTCTTGCATACTCTCTTGTATGCCCTGTGCTGGAAACATAAATGATTGCCGAAATTGCCATATAATCCTCTTTCAATATATCGTACTTCAAAGCTTTTGCTGATTCAACAAAATTCAAGTTCAGGATAGCAAAACAGAGACCACTGTATACAAAAGACCTGATATGAAAATCGTCTTGATCGGACTGAGCTTCAAATACCTTATGAGGATAAATGCAATGATGAATACTGTGACTGCCAATGCGTCAAAGCCTGTCCCGCTCTCATTATAGAGGGCCATCGATAGAATCGACAATGTCGCACTGAGAATCATGGAAACAACAGCAACCCTCAACAAGGAGAGTATTCCCTTCAGCATATCCATGTTCCTGTACTTCATATACAGCGCAGCAAGCGACAGAACTATGATGGTGGAAGGAAGGATGCAGCCAAATGTCGCGATTATCGCACCAATAATGCCACAGCACCTAATGCCGACAAAGGATGCGGCATTAAGGGCAATTGGGCCAGGAGTCATCTCCGCAATCGTTATGACATCAGCAAACTCCTCAAGCGTGAGCCAGGCGTATTTATCGACGACCTGTGCCTCAATGAGAGGCATCGCTGCGTATCCTCCGCCAATGCTGAATAGCCCTATTTGGAAGAAAGCCAGGAAAAGCGTAAGAAGCATCATATGCCCCTCCCCTTCAATAAAGCCTTCATCGCACCTAATAATGTAGTTGCAAAAATCACAAAGAGGATATTCACCTTCATGAATCTTATGGCTACAAAAGAGAGTAAAAGCACAGAAAGCGACAAAACGCTTCTTTCCTTGAACACTCCCTTTAGAAGCCTCAGCACAACATCCACTAGCACTGCACCAACGCCGGAGAGCATGCCACACATCATCAAGGAAACAAAGCGGCTGTCTCTGAATGCCTTGTAGAAGGTTGAGATTATCGAGATTATGACAAGAGGCGGAAGCACTGTGCCAAGGGCTGCGACAAGAGAACCCTTGATACCTCCTATCTTGTAACCAATCAAGACAGAAGCGTTGACAGCAATAGGCCCTGGAGAGGATTGTGAGATGGCAATGAGGTCAAGCACCTCATCTTCCTCAAGCCAGCCAAGCTCATCAACAAACCTCTTTTTCAAAAGGGGGACAATGACAAAGCCGCCACCGAAGGTGGTAGAGCTGATCTTCAAGGTAGATAGGAATAACTCACACAGTTTTTTCATCAAGAGAATTCTAATTCATTTACCCTGAAAATCAAATGGGTTCTCATTACTTCCCACAAAAGGACTTAATGCAACAAAGAATACAAGGACTCCTCACGCTTTTGCAGCGTTAAAGCATAAATCGCCTTTGAAATGAACCAACCTCCTTTCAGAGATTTGCGAACCTATTGAATATGTTCAGGCTGCCCTTGCCCTTCAGATACCCATGAAATATGAGGCGCTGGTTTTCGATGGTGTGGTTGTGGTCTTGGTAGCACTCAGATTCTATCATCTGCAGCCTCAGCTTTCCGTATACAACCTGTCGCCTATACTCAAGCTTGAATGCTTTGTGGCATTTGCAGATCCATTTTCATAAGCTGCACTATCTTCGCTAATTTTGATTCTCCTTATAATGTCGCCTCTCCTGGTGGTTGCACCTTTATATGGAGAATCTTATTTATTTACGCATAGCTTGAAGCTATTATTCGTTTTCTGTTTCACAATGAAAACAAGCTACGCCTGGTTTTCCACGCATAGCTTGCTTCTTCATTTCGATAATTGGTGAATATTATGGAGGCTTTTTACTATTTTCTTATCACAGTGCCTGTTTCGCCGTTAAGAGCCTGAAGAGCTTTATCAAGAGATGTGATTATAGCTTCCCTTCCTGGCTTTGACTCAGCGAATTCTATGCAAGCTGTGACCTTTGGAAGCATTGAGCCTGGTGCAAAGTGTCCCTCTGCGGAAAGCTCCCTAGCCCTCTCTGGCGTAAGCGAGCTGAGCCATTCCTCATTATCCTTCCTGAAATTGATCGCAACCTTCTCAACCGCTGTGAGGATGACGAGCTTATCTGCATCAATGAGCTCAGCAAGCTTCTCTGATGCGAAATCCTTGTCGATGACGGCAGGAGTTCCATAGAGCTTCCCATCTCTCTTGACAACAGGGATGCCACCACCACCTACTGTGATTACAACAGCACCGCTCTTGATCAAAGCCTCAACAGCCTTCTTCTCAATAACATCAATTGGCTTAGGTGATGGAACAACCTGTCTATAGCCTCTTCCAGCATCCTCAACCATTGTGTAGCCCTTCTCCTTGGCTATTCTCTCAGCAGTCTCCTTGTCATAGAAGGCGCCAACTGGCTTTGTTGGATTCTGGAATGCCTTATCGTTCTCATCAACAAGAACCTGTGTCACAACAGTGGCAACCTCTTTATCGATGCCTCTGGAATATAGCTCATTGCCGATGGCGTTCTGCAGATGATAGCCGATATATCCTTGGCTCATCGCACCGCACTCAGGGAACGGCATATCACTCTTGATTGCCTTTGCCTCAGCTGCTGTTGACATGCCAAGATTGATCATACCAACCTGTGGACCATTGCCATGTGCGATCACTACCTCGTTCCCATCCTGGATGAGGTCTACAATTGGCTTTGCTGTCTCCCTAACAAGATCAAGCTGCTCCTTAGGTGTGTTGCCTAACGCATTTCCACCGAGCGCGATTACTATCTTTGCCATCTTCCACTCCTCGACACTATTTTTATGAATGAAGCAAAAAAGAATGTAAAACTAAAAAAAATCTTCACTTCTTTCTTTTTCCATTATATTTAGACACATAAATTATGGCCTTTACAATACTATTTCAAAAAAGGGTGTCCCCGAGAGGACACCGTATAACGGAAATACTTAATATTACTTAATATCGTTTCCAGTAAGTTCCTGCCTGAAGGAAGTTGCGCTATCATCCTTCTTTCCAGGCTTATATAGCATTGGAACAGCTGCATATAAAGCTGCGCAGACAACAAGGTCCTGCTTCCAGGTTATCTCATTAGGAGCATGTGCCTGAGACTCAGCTCCTGGCCCGAAGCCAACGCATGGGATTCCGTAGCGACCCTGAATCGATACGCCATTTGTTGAGAATGTCCACTTGTCTGTCAAAGGTCTTCCGACTCTCTTCTCCTTTGCCTGTTCATCAGCCCAAAGCCTATCTTCGCCCCAAAGAGCGTGATGAGCATCAACAAGAGCCTGAACATGTGGAGCTGTTTCCTTATTGATCCAAGTTGGGAAGAAGCACTCTGTCTTATAAACCTCGCCTGTCCATGCTGGTCTATCGTACCAATACATGGAGACCTTGACATCATCACCATACTTCTTCACAGCTGGAAGATCCTCAATCTCCTTAAGACATGACTTATATGTCTCGCCTGCTGTCATTCTTCTATCGATTGAAATTGAGCAAGAGTCTGCTACAGCGCATCTTGAAGGGGATGTATAGAAGATCTGGCTTGTTGTGCATGTGCCTCTTCCTAAGAAGCGAGCATCCTCATAGTGCTCTGGATTCCATGCTGGATCAAGCATCTTCTCAAGACCTGCAACATGCAGATCATCCTTGGAGTTCTCATTAAGCGCTCTTACATCCTGAAGAATATCTGCCATCTTGTAGATCGCATTGTCGCCTCTCTCTGGAGCAGAGCCATGACATGATATGCCTTTGACATCAACTCTGATCTCCATTCTTCCTCTATGGCCACGATAGATGCCTCCGTCTGTTGGCTCAGTTGAAATTACGAACTCTGGAACGATCTTTGAGACATTGTAGATATACTGCCAGCACATGCCGTCACAGTCCTCTTCCTGCACAGAGCCAACAACCATGATCTTATAACCCTCAGGAATGAGTCCAAGATCCTTCATGATCTTAGCGCCGTAAGTAGCGGATGCCATGCCGCCCTCCTGGTCTGAGCCGCCACGACCATAGATCACCTTGTCATCCTCGTATCCCTCGTATGGATCATGTGTCCAGTTGTTGATATTTCCAATGCCAACTGTATCTATGTGGGAGTCAATAGCGATGATCTTATCTCCATCTCCCATCCAACCGATGACATTTCCAAGTCCATCTATCTCAACCTTGTCATAGCCTAAAGATTCCATCTCCTCTTTGATTCTAAGGACTACACCCTTCTCCTCACAGCTTTCTGATGGAATAGCGATCATATCTCTAAGGAACCTTGTCATTGCTGGGCCATATGCTTCAGCAGCCTTCTTAATTGCATTGTAATCCATATATAATCCTCCGGACGTCTATGTTGATTAGATTCTATCATGAAAATCCCAGTTGTCTAATAATTTGTTGCACTTTGTTGCACACCTGGAATATAAGCAGATAAAATCAGTATGTTTTAGAAATTCATACAATTTATGTAAACTTTCAAACCCAATGCGTCCTTGTATGATCAAAAACAGTTCATTTTAGAATGTCGTTCAATAATTGGATTACTAGAATATCTTGACATCTCCGGAGACTGTATCAGCCTCATATCTAGGGCCACCCTCCCCGAAGATATACCTATCGCCACGAACTAAAGCAGGATGCTCTGAGCGGAAGCTGCCGGAGGTGCTTTCAAACTCCAAATCAAAGGAGCTGTTTGATGGCAAGTACAATGAAAGATCGCCTGAGACCGATTCAAACTCAAGTCCAGAGAGGCTACCCCTGATAAATAGAGCTGTGTCTCCGCTAACTGTCTCTATGCTCAGACTTCCAATGCTCTCTCCATTCACATCAACCAGGCCTGAGACATTATCTAAATCAACTCTTGCGGAGTTTCCAATGTTTATTTCAATATTTCCAGAGACTGATTCTGCATCCAATATATCGCAAGAGGCGCATCCGGTTATCTTAATGTCTCCGGATGTCGTCTCCACTTCAAAACGATCAGGGCTAATGCCATCGATAGAGATATCAGCGCTTATGGAATCAAGCTTAAGAAGTTCCAGCGTTGAGGCATCAAGAGTGATATGAAGATCCTTGGAGACCATCTCATTTGTGTCGTATCTGCCACTCTTGCAATACTTGATTGTGAGAGTATCGCCTTCAACCAGATAACGAAGAGTCATATCGTCGCTTATAGTCTCATTGGATTGCTCATAGAAGGAAACCTCATCGCCAGCTTTGACAATGATGTTGCCGCTAATCCAATCTATATCGATTCGAGCGATATTGGCACTAATGCTTGCATCTCCTTGAGAGTATGACTCTGCCCCCTTATATTCATATTCAGATAGACCAAAGGAGATTGAATCTATCCCATTTCTCATAACAAGCGCTGTGATGACAAAGCCAGCGAACAATATAGCAAATCCTAAGAAAACGAATAGTAAAACGACAATTAGCTTCTTCATGGCACTTATGATACATCAAATAGATTACATGTAAAAGCAAAAGGGGCACCTTGCGATGCCCCTAACTGAATCAAACAATCTTATTTGATGAGTGTGATATGTGTGAATACTGAGCAAAGTGTATTTGCAACTGTTGACATACTCTTGATGAAGATATCGAGAGCAACGCCAACAACGTCCTTTCTTGTATCACCAACTGTATCGCCTGTAACAGCTGCCTTATGAGCTGCGCTGCCCTTTCCGTGGCCTTCGATAGCGCCAGACTCAATGTACTTCTTAGCGTTGTCGAATGCACCACCAGAGTTACCCATGAAGATAGCTCTTGGGATAGCAACGATTGTAGCGCCAACGAGGAGACCGCCAACAAACTCAACACCGAATACGATGCCACCGATAATTGGGATGAGGATTGAAAGGAGTGATGGGAATACCATTGATCTGAGTGCCTGCTTTGAAGCCATTGCGATACACTTGTTGTAATCAGGTCTTACCTTGCCTTCCATAACACCAGGAATTGAAAGCTGTCTGTCGCCCTCATCAGCCATGAGCTTAGCACTGTTGATAGTGTTGTCTGTCAAGATAGCTGAGAAATACTCAATGAGAGCACCACCGATGATGCCGCCAGCGATAACTGTGAAGTTAGCGATGTTGAGGATCTCAACCTGTCCAACTGCTGTGTAGTTGCCGACATAAGCTACAATGAGTGAAACTGTTGCGAATGCAGCAGCGCCAATTGCGAAGCCCTTGCCGATAGCAGCTGTTGTGTTGCCTACTGAGTCAAGCTTATCTGTGATCTTTCTGATGTCGTCGCCAAGGTGGCAAGCCTCTGTAAGACCGCCAGCGTTGTCAGCGATTGGTCCGAATGCGTCGATTGAAACTGTTGTTCCAACGAATGAAAGCATTCCGAGTGCTGAGATAGCGATGCCGTATGTGCCGCAAAGCTTACCTGATACAAAGAGTGCAATGCCGATTACGAGAACTGGGAACAAGCAGGATCTTGAGCCAACAGCGTCACCCTTTGTGATAACGAATGCCTCACCCTCTGATGCAACCTCTGCAATCTGCTGTGTAGGTCTATACTTATCAGATGTGTAGTACTCTGTGATTGAACCAATTGCAACACCAGATACGATTCCAAGCAGAGCAGAGATCCATGGTGAGATCCAGCCGAAAGAGAATGTTGAGTAAAGCTGGATTGAACCAAAGAAGTGCTTTGTGAGGAAGAAGCCTGCGATAGCTGTGAGACCAGCTGAGAGCCATGTTGCGTAGTTGAGTTCCTTTGAAGGATCATCACCCATCTTCTTAACAGAAGCGAAAACAAGGCCAACAAGGCAGCTAAGGAGACCAAATGCTGCAAACCAGATTGGGTACATGATTGTTGAGTTGACAAGCTCAGCAGAGATGAATGAGCCTCTTGAGATTGTGACTGCGATCATGATGCTGGCTGCGATACATGCTACGAAGCTTTCAAGGAGGTCTGAGCAGTTTCCTGCGATATCATTGACGTTATCACCAATGAAGTCTGCGATAACTGATGGGCTTCTTGGGTCATCTTCTGGCATATCGTGTCTGATCTTAGCGAGGATATCTGATGAGATGTCAGCAGCCTTTGTGTAGTTACCACCAGCAACACGGTTGAACATAGCAGCAATTGAGCATCCAAGTGAGTAGCTTGTGATTCTGGCAATTGAAGCGTTTGTTGTGTACTTTGTCAAAAGACCTGAGCCAACAGAGTCAGCACTGACACCCTCGAAGATAGCAAAGACTGCGAGAAGACCAAATAGGCCAAGTGCCTGTACTGCGATGCCTGAGATTGAGCCACCACAGAGAGCAACCTTAACAGTCTCTCCGATGTTCTTTGTAAGACGTGCCTTGTTTGATGTGCGAACGTTAGCGTATGTTGCGCTCTTCATGCCGATGATACATGCAAGTGAGCTCATGAGAGCACCGATTAGAAGAGTGATGCCAGCTGTCTTCTCAACAAAGAGAGAGAAGATGACAGCGAGGATGACAACTACGATAGCGATAGCCTTGAACTGAGTCTTCAAGAAAGTTGATGAGCCATCACGGATGATGCCTGACATCTCCTTCATGAGGTCAGTTCCTTCATCCATTTTCTTGATCTTGATGTAGTTGAAACCTACATATAAGAAAGCAAGTATTGTTATGATAAAACAGTAAATCATAATACCTCCCGATTTTTTCCTATTTTTATCAT
>JAZURW010000172.1:0-22567 GCA_045606405.1 Candidatus Ornithospirochaeta sp.
TCAACGGAAAAGAAATTTCTGACACATTGACTGCAAAACTAAGGTATATAGGCCCGGCAGGGGGCTACGTATTCTACGATTGCGACGCAGACAATGACAAAGGCAATGCAGATGGGCTTATTTCCTCAGAATGTGGCTGGAGATACCTGGAGGCTGCGCCAAATGATCTGAGGGTAGTGAGCGGGACGCCGACAGTAGATTCATCAGCAAATGGATATGCAACAGCTGAAAGTGGATATATCTTCGGCTATTACAGGACAAGCAGCTCTGGAAGCAATCTGTATGTGAATGGAACAGGTACTTACTCTGAAACAGACTGCACAGTCACTGCAAGAGGCTCCGGAGAGAAAAACACAGAGAAGCTGGTAAATGCAATGGGCACAAGCGCATACTCATTTGACTCTGGAAGCGAAAAGACGCCCGACTACGCAGCGCGGCTCTGCTCAGTTCTCAGCCATGGAGGGTATGATGACTGGTTCCTTCCATCAAAGGATGAACTCATCATGATGCACATAAACCTTTATTCAAAAGGCATAGGCTCATTCTCTGGCAGCCTCTATTGGTCGAGCTCTGAGAACGACACCAACTACGGCGGCGCGGATTACGCATGGGACCAGAGTGTCAGTTCTGTCTTCCAGCTCGACAGCAGCCGCCACGGCGACCACTCCATTCGCCCATGCAGGGCTTTCTAGCTATTAAGCTATTTAACAATTTAACTATTCTCTGAGACATCGAAAGAGATGACTCAGAGAGAATGATGTTGGCGTTCTAATATGAACGAAAATGGAACTGAAAGAATGTCTCAGGAAAGGACTGGCAGGTGGGTAACTCTCTTGCAGCATTGATGAGAAAATATAATATTTTCCATCAGGGTAAATAAGATTACCACGCTGTATTAGATCAATTTGTATGAAGATTCTTTGGTTATGGTAATTAAGGTGTCAAATATGAACAGTTTTCTTATTGGAATGAAAAAGCATTGCAAAAGTTAGTCTTCGGTAGTTGCTTTTAACTAATCTAGAGGGGGATTCTACATAGTTTATCAGTATAAAGAATCTTATTGAAACTGTTTTTAATACTTAGATTGAGTAAAGAAACAAAAACGGAGGTATTTTATGGAAGAATTGCTTAGATCTTATTCTTATGATTTTGCAAAAAAACATGATGTTGTTCCATTGTATAATGGTGATTTTGATGGAATTCCAAATGATGAAGTTAATAATTTCCTGAATGACATAGAGAACTATCCACATGCTTTCATTTTGGCTTGCACAATAGATTACTGTGTTGATGCTAATATAGCATGGTCAATTCCATATCAAATCATGAAAGCATTAGGAGGGGATTTCTCTATTGAGAAACTGGCATCTTTTAGTGAAAGGAAATATGAAGCACTGTTTAGTGATTTGAGACCTGGGCATCGATTTGTAAATCAAAGTGCAAGAGTATTCTATAGAGCTGTACAAAGGATAAAGGATTGCTGTGATGGGGATGCTTCTGTCATGTGGAAAGAAAAGTCTGTTGAATTGTTCATAAAAGAATTTAATTCTTTTTATCATGTGGGACAGAAAATATCCAATATGGCAGCAAATCTGCTTTATACGAATCTTGGTGTTAAGTTTACAGACTTGTGTAACATAGATATTGCCGTTGATAGACATGTAAAGAGAGTCTTTGAGAGGACTGGTCTTGTTGAGCAAAACGCTGGGAAGAATGCAATAATTCAACGTGCTAGAGAAATAAACCCTGAATATCCAGGAATACTTGACTTACCAGTTTTCAATCTTGGTAGGAACATATGCCAAAACTATAATCCTCTCTGCAATGAGTGTCCATTATCAGAAAGATGTCCAAGAAACATATGATAATCTAATGTTTTTTCTTGCTTTTTTTGTGGGACGTCTAATGAGATGGCTCAGAGGAAAGATGATTTGGAGGTATGATGGCTCTATATTATGACCTACCTGTATATAAGGATACGTATAAGCTAGTAAGGCTTATCTTTGAGTATACGAAGGAGTATCCCAGAGAGTATAAGTATACTCTTGGACAGGATATGAAGAGGGATGGTCTTTCTCTTGTCAGGAGCATATATAGAGCAAATAGGTCTACTAATAAGAAAGAATACTTAGAAGATTTCCTGGATGACTTTGAGATTCTTAAGCTGGAAGTAAGGCTCTCTTATGATATGAGGATATTGACTATTAAGCACCATGCCGAGATTTCCAAGCTTATGGATGATATAGGAAAACAGATTAATGCCTGGCGAAGGTCAGGATAAGCCAGAATCAGAGCCTTACGGGACTCTGAGCGAGCAAGGCTTAGCAGAAAGCGACAAAGGGTCTGGAGACAGGTAAATAATATGGTAGCCAAGCGCTTGGCTACCATTAATACACCTTTGCTTGTTTCTCATTCTCTGACAGCAACTATTGGTCGAGCTCTGAGAACAACAACAACGCGAATAACGCATGGGACCAGAATTTCAGTAATGGCAACCAGAACAACAACAACCGCAACAACGACAACTACATTCGCCCATGGGGTTTCTGCTGGGTCGGTGCAGAGCAATCTGCACCTTTTTGATCATGGGCAGCTCTACTTTGATTTCATGCATGATGGATTGTTCTCTGTTGAGGATATATTCAATGCATACTTTTCATGCAGGGCAAATAAGAGAAATACAAAGGGAGCAATAGAGTTTGAGGAAGACTATGAAAGGAATCTTCTAGAGCTTCTTGATGAGATCAATGAGAGACGTTATATAATATCGCCCTCTATTGCCTTCATCGTTGATAAGCCTGTTGCAAGGGAGATATTCGCAGCTTCTTTTCGCGATAGGATAGTCCACCATCTCCTAATTGGCAGAATCAACAGCATTATCGAGAAAAGGCTTATATATGATTGCTACGCATGTAGGGTAGGAAAGGGTACGCACCTTGGAATCAAGAGACTCAGGCACTTCATATTGAGCGCCACTGATAATTACCAAAAGGAAGCATTTGTATTGAAGCTCGATATCAGGAGCTTCTTCATGAATATCAACAAGAGCATATTATGGAATAAGCTTGAATCCTTCCTTGTTGATAACTATAGAGAGGAAGACCTTGGCCTCATTCTATATCTTGCTAGGATGATTGTGTTCCATGACCCAACAGAGAGCTGCATCCTCAGATGTTCTAAGGAAAAATGGAAGGCACTTCCTGCTCAGAAGAGCTTATTTCATGCAAAGGAAGACTGCGGCCTTCCCATTGGGAATCTGACTAGCCAGGTATTTGCGAATTTCTATATGTCTTTTCTTGACCACTATATAAAGCATGATTTGGGGATAAGGTGGTATGGAAGATATGTGGATGACTTTTTCATCATTCATCACGATAAGGCTTTTCTGAAAGACGCAAAAAGGAAAATAGAAGCATTCCTGAAAGAAGAGCTTCTTTTGGAGATAAACGATAAGAAAGTTTATCTTCAGAGTGTGTATAAGGGCGTCAGATTCCTTGGTGCTGACATAAAGATAGGGCACGCTAACATGTCAAAAAGAGTGATAGCGAACTTTGCAAGAGCTGTTGATGGAATCAACAAGGGCTCTGAGGATCATAAGCCATCAAAAGAAGAGCTCATGCATTCATTGTCTGTTTTGAACTCATACCTTGGAATCTGCTCCCATTATGATACATATACCCTTAGGAGAGCTTTGCTATCTCGGCTTGACTATAGAGTCGCAAGGAGGCTTATCTTGTCAGATGGTGCATTCAAGGTGAAGATGTCGAGTATTTGATGAAAAAGAAAACCGTGCAATATGCACGGCTATGGCCCTTGGCGGGTTCGAACTGCCGACCTTCTCCTTAGGAGGGAGACGCTCTATCCAGCTGAGCTAAAAGACCATTTCCTAGATTATATTGCTTGTCTTAAATTGTTTCAACACTCTATCTTTTCTTTTCATTTGTTCTCATCTCTATTAGAATAGAGTGAGAGGAATGGAAAATGAAGGTAGCTCAGCGAATGACATTGAACCCTATAACTGTCTGTCCTGACGACAATATCTACTTTGTCAAGGATGTGATGGACAGGGAGAAGGTCCATCGCCTCCCTGTGCTTGGGAAGGATGGAGCCTTGGTTGGCTTGATATCTGAGTCAGACATACTATCTGCAAGCCCCGATTTTTCCTCATCCCCATCAATACATGAGGTTGCATACCTCCTTTCCAGACTTACCGCATCTGATGTCATGTCGACAGAGGTTATGACGATATCACCTGACGCCACCATAGAGGAAGCCGCCAGGATAATGATTGACGGAGAGATCTCATGCCTTCCTGTTCTTAAGGAGGGCAAGCTGGTTGGCTTGATCACGAGAACAGATCTCTTTAAGCTCCTCTTGGAGCTGCTAGGTGCAAGGCACTATGGTGTGAGCGCATCCTTTATCGTCAAGGATAAGCCTGGAATAATCGCAGAAATCACCTCGCGCTTAGCCAATTGTGGAGTAGATATTGTATCGATTGGAACTATGAGAAGCTTCTCTGACGAAGGCCTTGTGACAATGAAGGTCCAAGGGATAACATGCCAAGAGCTCTCTGATATTCTGAAGCCTATGGTTATAGAGGTTGAGGATATCAGGGAAGTATAGAGTGGCTAGAAAGAAGCATAAAGAGAATACAAAAGCACCAGTTAAGAGGAATGACGAGGTAAGGGATGTATCCCCATTTGCGTCTATTGTCCTAAAGGAGAAGAAAGAGGAGCCAAAGAAGGTCTCTAGGCCAGCTCCTGCCTCTTCAGGCAAGAAGCCTCATGAGATAGTCCAGGGCTATAACCCCAATGCTTCCTTTGCGGATATCCTTTATGCTTTTGAGCATACAGGAAACCCCTATGTGATGCCTGAGAGCAAGAAAAAGAAGATAGCGGAGAAGAATACGGATTTTGGCGCGATTCTTGATCAATGGGAGGGCAGAAGCCCTTCAAAGAAGAAGCAGACTAAGACGCAAGAGAGAAAATCAGAGTATAAGCCAACAAAATCCTTTGCTGACATCCTATCCCAGTTCGAGGGGACAGATAAGCCATCTTCTGGAGTTCTTAATGGCAAGGCAAAGCCAAAGTTTGAGATAGTTGAGGAAACTTCATTCTTCAGAAAGGAGGATGAGGATAATAAGCGTGACCCTGAGTCCTCTTGGTCCATTCTCGGAGGCAACGAGAGCTACGCTCGAAAAGAGAAGAAAGCTCCTGAGAAGGAAGAGAGAAAGGAGTACAAGAGGACTTCTTCCCCATATAAGGCGACTAAGGATTTTGCCGATATCCTTTCATCCTTTGAAGGCGAGAAGAGAAAGAAGGTTGATGACGCTTCTAAGACTCAAAAGCCTGAGAGGAAAAAGGAAGCTGAGAAGAGTATTGAGATTCTATCTGACAACAACCTCTTCAAAAGAGAGGACGAGGAGAATAAGAGGGCGGCAAATGCTTCCTGGTCTGTTCTTGGCAACAATGAATCCTTCGTTCGCCCTGCGGCCAAGAAGGAAGAGGAGCCTATCTTGAAGGAGCCTATCAAGAGAGTCTCAGAGCCATATGTCCCAACAAAGGATTTCTCTTCCATCCTCTCATCCTTTGAGGAGAAGAAGGGTATGGCTGAGTCCTCAGCACCTCTGGTTAAGGAGGAAGAGGTTTTTGATGAGCCTATTTCAGCCAATAATCTTTTCAAGAGAGAGGATGAGGAGAATAAGAGGGCAGCAAATGCTGCTTGGTCGATTCTTGGGAACAACGACTCCTTTGTTAGGCCAGCTGAGGAGAAGAAGCCTGTCATCATTGAAGAGGCTAAGGCAGAGAGAGTCTCTGAGCCCTATGAGCCAACCAAGGACTTCTCTCAGGTTTTAGAGGATTATGAGAAGAAAAAACCTGCATGGTCATTCAATGGAAGCAATGTTGAATATGATAAGTCAAGAGTGCACGAGAAGACAGCTCCGCCTCTTTCTTCTGAGCCTGTGAAGACCTTTGAGGAGATATTGCAGGAGAAGGGCGACAATAGAAAGCAAAGACCGCAATACACGATGGCTGAACTGAGGCGCATGCTCCCTCAGGCCACATTGGATCTCCATGGGGAGACTGCTATGGACTCTGAGGCCATGATAAAGAAGTTCTTGGATGATTGTATTTTATCAGGACTGAGGAAGATAAGCATCATCACAGGCAAGGGACTCCACTCAGAGGGTGGTGTTGGCGTTCTTAGGGAGCTTGCCGAGCGGGTTCTGGATGAATCAGGGATGGTGAGTGAGAAAAACAACGCTCCACTTAGAGCCGGTGGCTCGGGAGCGCTATGGATAATCCTAAAACCTTGAATCAGCGTTCTCTATAGACGATTCTGCCTTTTGTAAGGTCGTATGGGGAGAGCTCAACCTTGACAGTGTCGCCAGGTACGATTCTGATGTAGTGCTTTCTCATCTTGCCTGAGAGGTGAGCGAGGATTACCAGATTGTTGGTAAGCTTAACGCGGAACATTGTGTTAGGCAGGGCTTCTGTTACTACGCCCTCTACCTCAATTGCTTCTTCTTTTGCCATTTTGTCTCCTAAAGTTCTTAAAGCGTTGACAGTATAGAATTTAGATATGGAAGTTGTCAACAAAGCAGCTTCGCCTTTAATGCCACTAATTATTCAAGATGGAGTTTGCTAGAGGAAAGTCTTTTCATTATTGTGGTTGAGTAGGATTATCCATTTAAGGTAGAATTCCAGCATGGAGGGAATATGGGAGCTTTAGCTAGATATTTGGAAAAAAACGGTGGGAAGATCGGCACTGAGATGGCGATGTATCTTTCACAGCTTGACTTGGTTGCAAGGGTCTCTCCTGAGACAGCAGCGCTAATCGTGAATGAACTTAAGGATCAGAGGTCTCATCTGAAGCTTATAGCTAGTGAGAACTTCTCTTCTCTGTCCTGCCAGGCTGCAATGGGCAATCTCCTTACTGACAAATACTCAGAGGGCTTCCCTTTCCGTAGATTCTATGCTGGATGTGACAATGTGGATAAAATCGAGGCAGATGCGGCAGAGTGCGCAAAGCAGCTTTTTGGAGCAGAGCACGCTTATGTGCAGCCTCACTCCGGCGCAGATGCGAACCTATGCGCATATTGGGCAATCCTCAATGCCAGGATGCAGGTTCCAATGCTGGATGAGATGGGAATTTCAAATCCAAGCGCGCTTTCGAGAGAGGATTGGGACAAAATCAGGGAAGCATTGCATAACCAAAGGCTTCTGGGACTCGATTACTACTCAGGTGGCCATCTGACACATGGCTATAGACAGAATATTTCAGCACAGCTTTTTGATTGCTACAGCTACACAGTCAATAAGGATACAGGTCTTCTTGATTATGATGAGATAGAGAGAATGGCAAAGGAGATCAAGCCATTTATATTGCTTGCAGGATACTCTGCTTATCCAAGGAAGATAGATTTCAAGAGAATGAGCGAGATCGCTCATTCAGTAGGCGCTGTCTTCATGGTTGATATGGCTCATTTCTCCGGTCTTGTTGCCGGAAAGGTTTTCCAGGGTGATTACGATCCAGTCAAGTGGGCTGATGTTGTTACAACGACAACGCATAAGACGCTTCGTGGACCAAGGGGCGGCATGATTCTTTGCAAGGAGGAGTTCGCTGAGTCCGTTGACAAGGGCTGTCCTCTCGTAATCGGAGGTCCTCTTCCTCATGTGATGGCAGCTAAGGCAGTGGCCTTCAAGGAAGCCATGAAGGATGAATACAAGGATTATGCTGCTAGGATTGTCAAGAACTCATCCTCGCTTGCCTCATATTGCATGGAGCAGGGGATCAAGGTGTCATCAAATGGCACAGACAACCACCTCATGCTCCTTGATGTCACTTCCTTTGGTCTAAATGGAAGACAGGCAGAGTCTTTATTGAGGGATTGCGGAATCACGCTCAATAGAAACGCACTCCCATTCGATCCTAATGGTCCTTGGTATACATCAGGCTTGAGAATTGGCACTCCTGCTGTCACAACGCTTGGGATGGGAGATGAGGAGATGAAGGAGATTGCATCAATCATCGCCCTCGTGCTCAAGAACGCAAAGCCAGTCATCCTCACAAAGGGAGAGAATGCAGGTAAGCAGTCAAAGAACAAGGCAAAGGTTCCTCAGGAGGTGATGGACGAGGCAAAGACAAGAGTCCAGGCGCTTCTTGATAAGCATCTGCTGTACCCAGAGCTCGATCTGGACTTCCTTTCAAAGGAGTTTCCACTAGCATGATTTAGGCCACGATGTGGCCTATTTTAATCAGGCCTGCCTCATTGTTCTCACTCTGCTTCTGTTTCGCTTCATGCCTGGATTGCGGCTATGAAGCATGCTTCAGAAAGCCCTTTTCATGAGACTCTTCCGGTGCTTAGGACGGCAAAAGTCCAAAAAATAGTTTGCTACTTGCCTTTTCAAAATGTACACTGAAGCTATGGGAAATATACTTATACAGAATGGTCTCATCGTAGACACAGAATGGACTAGGCATGGAGACATTTACATAGAGGGCTCCAAGATAAAGAGAATCGCACGCCATATAGCGGAATCTGATTGCCCAGAGGATACAACAGTTGTCCATGCGGATGGACTATGCATCCTTCCTGGCATCATAGATGCACACACGCATTATCATCTTGTATCACGAGGGACTGTCACAGCCGACTCCTTTGAGGAGGGAAGCAGGCTTGCAGCCTTCGGAGGCGTCACAACAGTCATAGACTTCGCAGATGATGATAAGGTGTCACTGGAGAATTCCTTGAAGACAAGAAAAAGGGAGATGTCGAAGATGGCCATAGACTACGCTCTCCATCAAGGCGTGTATGGCTATAGAGAGTCCCTGAAGGATGAGCTTAAGGCGATAAAGGAAAGTGGCGTCGGCACTATCAAGATATTCACAACATACAAGAATGTTGGCTACCTTGTTGAGAAGAGAGAGGAGCTTAAGGCGATATTCTCAATCTGCAAGGAGCTTGGCCTGATGGTATCTGTCCATGCAGAGGATGACTCGATAATCGAGAGAACCGAGAAGGAATGGAAGGGCGGATATGAGCCTAAGGACCATGCAGACCTTCGCCCTGCCATCGCAGAGGCTGAGGCGATAAAGTATGTCGCAGAGCTTGCCCTTGAGCTTGATATCCCAATCTACATTGTCCATCTATCATCAAAGGAGGGCTTGGAGGCTGTCAGGCAGATGCGCGAGAAGGGCGCTAAGGTGATCGTTGAGACCACTCCTACATACCTTTTCCTCGATAGGTCAAAGCTGGAAGGTGAGGATGGCTCCTTGTTTGTCATGACACCTCCACTCAGGACTAAGGATGACAATAAAGCTCTTGAGGACGCTGTCACAGAGGGCGAGGTCCAGGTTATCGCAACAGATCATTGTGCCTTCACAAAAGAGCAGAAGCTCTCATCAAAGGATTGCAGGACAATATATCCAGGAATCCCTGGCACAGAGGAGCTATTGCCACTTGTGCATACATTTGGGCTGATGAAGGGACATCTGTCGCTTTCACAGATAGTGAACCTCTTATCCACAGGACCTGCGAAGGCCTTTGGCCTATACCCAAAGAAGGGTGCGCTGCAAGAAGGCTCAGATGCCGATATTGTCATCTTTGACCCAGAGGAGTCCTGGACTCTCTCAAGCGAGAGTCTGCACTCTCAATCAGGATACACAGCCTATGAAGGCGTGAATGTCACAGGAAGGGTCATCATGACATATTTAAGGGGTAGATTGATCATGGGTGACGGAATCTACCTTGGCTTATCAGGAGATGGAAGGTTCATAAAGGCAAATAGATGATCAAAGCATTCTTATTCGATATGGATGGAGTACTTGCGGACACTGAGGATATCTCCATCTCTGTAGGCATTGAATATTTCGGCTCTCTTGGAAGGAGGGCGGATAAAAAGGACTTTGAAAGCCACCTTGGAATGGGCGAGTATGAGTTCTTCATGGGAACTGCGAGGGATCTGGGGATCACCATCTCATACAAAGATGCCTCAGCCTTCTTCAAGGATCATTATGAGGACCTTGCAAAGCATAAGGCCATTGCACTTCCTGGTGCGAAGGAAATTGTGCAAAATGCAAAAAAAGCGGGAATCAAGGTCGCCATATGCTCTTCAGCGCCGGAGTGGAAGGTTTATAAGAACATTGAGCTCATGGATCTTCCCCTCTCTTCAATCGACTATGTCGTCACAGGGGAGGATGTAAGGAGATCAAAGCCTAATCCAGATATCTACCAGCTGGCATTGATACGCTTTGGCATAGAGGCCTCCGAGGCGCTTGTCTTTGAAGACTCAAAAGGCGGAATTGAGGCAGGAAAGAGGGCAGGGTGCCCTGTGCTGGCTGTTACAAACACGATAGACAGCGAAAGCGCTTTCTCTGCTGGTGCGGACGTGGTCGTATCAGATATATCTGCAATCAGAGCTTTCTCCACAGCAGAGGAGTTCTGGAGCCTCTATCTTGATTACAGTGGCATATCTGAAGAGAGGGTTCTCTATGGAGCGGGATATATAACACCACTTAAGAGAAATCTTCCGACTCTCCAGCTTGAGAAAATCGCCATCGAGGAGGCTTGGAAGGCATGGAGGAATGCATATTCCCCATATTCAAAATACAGGGTTGGCGCTGCTCTGATATCCGCAGCCACGGGCAGGATCTACTCCGGGTGCAATGTTGAGAACTCGTCTTATGGCGCGACGATATGCGCAGAGCGAAATGCGATCACGACAGCACTATCATGCGAGGGAAAGCTAGGCATTGATGCCCTGTTCGTGGTCTCTGATGATGATCCACCTGCGCCTCCATGCGCTGTTTGCCTGCAGGTCATCGCAGAGTTCGCAAGGCCTGAGACAGATATCATCCTGGTATCGAAATCCGGGAAAAAGCACAGCTACAAGCTGAAGGACCTTCTGCCCAATCCATTTGTATTCCCTTCAATGCGACATTGATGCGCATAACCACTTGCATCCCTTTTGGCTTTATTGCCCAAAGGGATTCTTTTTATTAATCTACTTTCAATGAAGAAGTATTTGATTGTTTTGCTTGCTTCTCTAATCATCCTTGCGTCATGTGCCACAACCACAAAGGACTTTGTCTCGGATTACACATTAAGTGAGGATGTGCCAATAGATGAGAAGCTTGAGTATTATGGCGGAAAGCACACTAAGGTCGATATACCTGAGGTATATTATGAAGGTGTTGATTGGCTTAGTAGGATGACAGAGCTTGTCAGCAATGCCGAGGATTATATCCTCATCTCCACCTTCCTAGGCTCCTCTTGTGAGACATTAGAGCCCTTTTACAAGCTGCTCATGGATAAAGCTGAGTCGGGCGTGGATGTCTATTTCATAATGGATGGGACATCCTCGTATGATATGACTGACTCCCAGTTTCATATGACACCTCTGTATTTTTTGCGTGACGCAGGTGTTCATTTGCATGAGTATGCGCCGCTATCTGCGATGAGGCTCATCAATCCAATGTCGATAATCAACAGAGATCACAGGAAGCTAATGGTGATCGATGGCGAAATCGCCGCAATAGGAGGGATGAACATCAACTACATCTCACTTGGCGCTGGGGATGAGAACCAGGATGATGCTATGTTCGTGTTCCATTCAACAGACCTTTGCAAATCACTGGCGGAGGAGTTTGTCAAAATATGGAACGCCTCATCTGTTGAGAAGATATCCATTGACGACTTCTCTTTCCATGATGGTGTAAGCGGCAAGTACGATGCATGGCTCTTCAATAGAGGCACAGGAAGCGATGCATCAATTTCAGGCCTCTATGGAACGATGTTCGCAGAAGCAGAGGAAGAGATCAAATTCTTCCCTTATCTTCCTGTCTTGAATGATGACATGGCAAACGGCATCCTGAACGCAACATTAAGAGGTGTCGCTGTTGATATAGTCATGCCTATAGACACAAGAGGCTACGCAAGGGGAGGTCTCTCCTTCAAGTTCCCTGAGCTATTGAAGTCCACTGGTGCGGATTTCAGCATCATAGACACTGATTCGAGAACTGGCGAGGTTATGCCTCTGCAGCATGAGAAGCTCATGATAGTCGATGATAGGTATGTCATCATTGGCTCTGTGAACTTCAACTTCAGATCAATGGCTCTAAGCTATGAGCTTGCGCTTTTAATCGATAGCCCTGAGTTCGCAAGGCAGATGGAGGAGCACTTTGATGAGGTTAAGGAGTATAGGACATATCCTATGACAGAGGAGCTTGCGAGCCAGATGAAGAAGGACTATGCTAATGTTTTCGCATATCTCTTTATGTATTACGGAGGTTAGCCGATGAAGAGACTACTGCTTCTATTGCTTCTTTCAGCTTTCACAGCTTCCTTATATGCATTCAGCTTCGGTTATTCCATTGCGCCTGTGGGCGAAAGAAGCCCTTTTGGGGATTCATACGGCGCAGTCTCCTTAAGCTGCATCGCATCGCCATCTAAGGATAGCCATATTGGGGATATCGAGGCTGAGGCTAAGATTTCATTCAGAAGCCCAGTCTTTCAGAGCCTGGGCCTACGCGTCGCAGCGCCTCTTTTCTTGACAGCGAAGAACCCATTCTCATTTCTTTTTGCGAATGCGACTCTCTACTCAGTGAAGGCAAGCCTTGGCGCTCAATACAACACCGATGGGGGCTTTAGCCTATATATGGGCATCTCACCGTTTAATTTCCAGGACACATCCTATGTATATGAGTTCCTATCGCCATATGCTCTGTACGATATAAAGGATGGTGAATGGGGCTATGGCGCGTATATCATGCGCTTCATCTACTTCTTCTAGGGGGATATCATGAAGAGATTTGCAGTGGCGCTTGCAGTGCTTTTAATATCATCTCAGCTATGGGCAGGAAGATATAATGACCTATCCTTCTCCTTGGGTCTGGACCAGTTTGATTTCAATAATGGCATTTCCTTCAGCTATGGTGCCAATCTTGGTCTGACATCTCGCTTGGAGCTTGATATCTGGGGCATTTCAGAATTGATTGATAAGCCATTTTCCGAGAATATCCTTGGTGCGGAGCTCTGCTTCTCCATCATAGGAAATAGAAACACAGGATCGAAGATCGCTGGCTCTGGAATCAATACAATAGTCGGCTTAGGTGCATTCTATGACACTGAAAGCGAGGGAGTTGGGCCATTTTTCTCAATCACCCCTCTCTGTATCGGAAGCCCGATAACAGGAAAACGAGAGAGGATATTGAGAACAGGATTCGGCTGGGATGTGAAGAACGAGAGCTTATTGGTGACATTCTCGCTTGTCAATATAGACATCTATGCAAAGGGCACCTACAGGGATTACGAGTTCTAGTTTGTCTCTGCCCTTTGCCTCTTTTGGTGTTTGAATACAGCAATCGTTGATTAAAAAAGGCCTGCTTCAGAAATCCATGAAACAGACCTGTCTATTAGATGTGGCTGGTGCGGAAAGCCAGTCCATTCAATCAAGAAGCAATGCCTTACTTTCCGGCAAGGGACATCATCATGTCGATTCTTCTCTGGTGTCTTCCGCCTTCGAATTCAGCATCGATATAGCTATCGAGGATCTCCTCGATTGATTCCTTGTATTCAACTCTTCCGCCAAACGCGATGAAGTTCGATGCATTATGCTTCTTCGTCATCTCTGCTGCATATTTATCCTGTGGGAGGGCGCAGCGGATTCCATCCATCTTGTTTGCTGAGATCGAGATTCCGATTCCAGTGCCGCAAAGGAGAATCCCAAAGTCATAGCCACCCTTTCTGAACTCGTTGACAGCCTTCTCTGCCTGTATTGGGTAGTCTATTGACTCCTCTTTGTCTGTGCCAAGGTAGGTGTACTCAATACCTCTGGCTTTGAGATGCTCAAGCACTCTCTGTGCTTCCTTGACAGCTCCATGGTCATTTGCAACTACAGCTTTCATCTTTTTATTCTCCTAAAAGGGTCACAATTATTGCTTTTATGGATATACTATACCAAAAAGGAGGCAATATGTCTGTTGTTTATGTGACTGGGCATAGGAATCCTGATATGGATTCTATTTGTTCTGCATATGCATATGCGTATTTGAAGAATCTGATTGATAAGGACAATCAATATGTGCCTGTAAGGCTTGGCTCTGCAAATAAGAATGCCAAGGCGCTCTTCTCAAGGCTATCTATCCCAATGCCGGAGGTTCTAAAGGATGTGAAGCCTAGGGTTAGAGAGGTTACGAAGACACCAAAGTACACTGTCCGTGAGACAGATCCTCTTTATAGCGTCATCGATATCTTCACAAAGCATAGACCAACTGTGCTTCCAGTTCTTGATAGCAACGACAAATATGTGAACCTTCTGACAAGTGATGATATAAACGCGTTCTTCTTAAGGGAGAGCAATGGAAGCAGGTTAATCTATTCCATGACCGAGGATAATATCGAGAAGGTCATCCCTGGATGCTTTATAAAAAGAGCCAATTCAGGAATCATCGATGCGCCTGTGATGGTTGGCGCTATGGAATATGATCAGTTTGAGAAGCGTCTTACCTCGATATCGCAGAAGCCTATTTTAGTGACAGGAC
Organism: Candidatus Ornithospirochaeta sp.; assembly: GCA_045606405.1. Taxonomy (GTDB): domain Bacteria; phylum Spirochaetota; class Spirochaetia; order Sphaerochaetales; family Sphaerochaetaceae; genus Ornithospirochaeta. Next base: position 14,545 of record JAZURW010000172.1, read on the forward strand.
TCAGAGATAGGGTGATTAGAAGAGCCCTGAAGGAAGGAATCCCTGGCTTGGTGATCACTGGACTATCTGATCCAGGCGAGCTCTTTGGCTTCGATCTTGGCTCCTTTGAGGGCTTCATATACCTTTCAGAGCTCGATACTGCAGCGACAATCCGATTCTTGAGACTCTCTAACACTGTTAAAACGATAATCGGACCAGATAAAGTCGCGCCATCGATTCAGGCAGACATGCTCTTTGATGATGCAAAGGATATGCTGATCAACTCTGATGAGAGAGGCTTCTCTGTCTTCGAGGGCGACCAGTGGATTGGCTTTGTGACAAGAAGATGCTTCCTGACCAAGCCTAAGCAGAAGCTCATCCTCATGGACCATAATGAGATTGACCAGAGTGTTCTTGGCATAGAGGACTCTGAGATTGTCGAGATCATCGATCACCATAGGCTTGCGCCTCCAAGGATGAGGAATCCTATTTACATCTGCTCAGAGCCATTGGGCTCAACCTGCACAATCGTATATGAGCAGTTTAAGAAATATGGCCTTAAGCCTGATAAGAAGAGGGCAGAGGTTCTGCTTTCGGGCCTTATTGCTGATACTGTCATGCTTAAGAGCCCTACAGCAACGCAATATGATAGGCACGTTGCGGAGAAGCTTGCCTCAAGGGCTGGGATCGAGGATTTGCAGAAGTTCTCGCAGGATCTCTTTGCATCCGCATCCTCTCTCAATGACCAAGATCCAATTAAGATAATCGAGGCTGACCTGAAGAAGTACTTTGAATCTGGCTGCAGGTTCGCAATTGGCCAGGTTGAGGTTACGAACCTTGTTGAGATAGAGTCTCTTAAAGAGACCTACCTTGAAGCGCTTGATAAGGAGAAGGCTAAGGCAAACCTTGATTGGTGCATGCTTCTGGTCACAGATGTGATCAACGATGTATCAGTCCTGATCACAACAGGACATGACAAGGAAAGCAGGTTCTATTGGGAGAGAAAGAGTGAAAGATACTTCTATCTTCCAGGCATACTCTCAAGAAAGAAGCAGCTGCTTCCTGAGATACTGAGGATACTTGAGGATTAGTTCCTCTTCTTGCTAGGGCGGTCAAAGGTGTTTGATTCGCCCTCATTTTTTCCTGAAAGCTGCAGCACGGATGGGATTGTCCTTATTGCGGAGGTTGCCTTTCTTATTGCCTCCTCGCTCTCTGCCATGATCATGAAATCTCCTGTGAGCTTTCCGCCATCAGTGTCGAGCTTGCCCTTTTTAAGTCTTGCGCCATGCTTTTTCACAGCATTGTCGATCTCTCCGAAGAGCTCAGGGTTCATCTTCGCAACCACTGTGTATGTCTTCATGAGATCAGTGCCTGTCCATCTCACTGGCACCAGACGATCCTTCGCACCCTCCATGTTCTTCAGGTTGGAGCAATCAGTTCTATGTATGATATATCCTCTTCCTCTTGTGATATATGCAACAACATCATCGCCCTTCATTGGATTGCAGCACTTAGCGAAGCTGTAGAGGATGTTGGAGTCATCTCCGATGAGCACAGAGCCGGAGGGTTCATTTGTCGCAAAGGATAGAGAGCCATTGATTATTGTCGCAGGTGTTGCGATTGCCTCGATGGTGTCCTTCCTTCGCTCCTGCTTCTTCTCCTTCTCCTTTTTTTCTTCTTTCTTTTGGGCGATTGGGAGATTAGTCGACTCGTATTTTGAGAGCCATGCCTTGATTCTCTTCTTTGCGCCGTTTGTTTGCGCATACTCTAGCCATTGCTGGTTTGGGTGGGCAGAAGGGCTTGTCATGATCTCTACAATCTGGGTGTTCATCAAAGGCTTGTTCAATGGAAGGATGGAACCATCGGCTCTCGCGCCTGAGCAGTGGTTTCCAACCTCTGTGTGTACCTTATATGCAAAGTCCAGGGCAGTGGAGCCTATTGGAAGCTCTATGACGTGGCCTTGAGGCGTGAATACCACGATTGAATCCTTTAAAAGCTCGTTCTTGATCTCATCCATGAAATCCTCTGACTGCTCAATCTCCTGAGACCAGGATTTGATCTTCTTTACAATCTTCTGGTAGTTGATCGAGTCGACAGTCTTCCATGTTCCTGCCTCAGAGCCTGAAGCCGCCTTATATGCCCAATGCGCTGCAACACCCTCTTCAGCGGTCTTATGCATCTCCTCTGTCCTGATCTGTATCTCAAGATGCCTTGACTGAGGCCCAAGCACAGTGGTGTGAAGGGATTGGTAGTTGTTGGCCTTAGGCATTGCGATGTAGTCCTTGAATCTTCCCTCGATAGGAATCCAAGTGGAGTGGATGATTCCAAGGATTGTATAGCATTCGACTGTTGTCTGGCAGATTACCCTGATGCCGAGAATATCGAAGATCTCGTCAATCTCCTTCTTCCTCTTCTTTATCTTCTGGTAGATCGAATAAGCATGCTTGACTCTTCCTGTGACCTTTATGTTCTTGATCCCTTGCGCCTTACACGCCTCCTCAATTGCTCTGGAGACCTGCTTGATGAAGGCGTTGTACTCACTCTTTTTCTCCAGTAGGTAGCCGTTAATGTAGTCATAGGACTCAGGCCTGATTGCCTTAAGCGACAGATCCTCTAGCTCGCTCTTGATCGTTGACATTCCAAGGCTATCTGCAATAGGTGCGAAAATATCAAGGCAATCCTGCGCAAAGGCTCTCTTCCTGTCGGGCTTGAGGCCGGAGATGGTCCTCATGTTATGAAGCTTGTCAGCAAGCTTGATGAGGATGACTCTAAGGTCCTTTGACATTGCAAAGAACATCTTCTTTATTGTCTCAGCCTCTTGGATCGATTTGTCATCTGTGATTCTTGAGATCTTTGTGACAGCCTGAACCATATGTCCGACCTCTTTGCCGAACATTGTGGCTATCTTCTCCTCAGTTGTGTCAGTGTCCTCTATGGTATCATGCAGCAGACCTGCGCAGACAGTGTCGGCATCCATTCCGATCTGGATCAATATCTCAGCAACTGCGATAGGATGGATCAGGTATGGCTCTCCGGATTTTCTCTTTTGGTCGCCATGCATCTTAGCTGCATATACTGCTGCAGCTGCGATCTTGTCAGTGTCATCCTGGGAATACCTGAGGATTTTCTTTACGAATCTATCGACAAGATCCTTGTTGGGGATGAATCCCTCGCTTCTTTCAGAGATCATTTCTTCTGCCATAAACCACTCTATCCTTACCAGATAGGTCCTTGAGGATGCCTACATCGACAAAGCCCTCTGATTTGAAAATTTTAGCACAATATTCCATCTGTCGATAGTCTCCTTCTATAAGAAGAAAGCCACCATCATTAAGATGGTCCACTGAGGCCTTGATGATTCTTCTGATTATGTCCAGCCCGTCATCTCCAAAGCCAATGAGGGCAAGCTTAGGCTCCTTTTTGACATCCTCATCTGTTTCCTCGTACCACGCATCTGTCAAATAAGGGGGATTTGACACAATGATGTCAAAAGACTCATCCTGCCATGGCTCAAAGAGGTCTCCAAGCCTTGCGTGCGCCGCTCTTTCTGTTATCCTCTCGTAGTTCCCTCTTGCGATTTCCAAGGCCTCTTTCGAGATATCTGATAAAAAGACATCGCTATCTAGAGCATGGCTGATTGATGCTGCTATCGCACCAGAGCCTGTGCATAGATCAAGAATGCGTCGCTTTCCTGTCTCTCTTGCGATCTTTATGGCGGCATCCACGATCACCTCAGTGTCTGGTCTTGGGATCAATACGCTCTCATTTACGTAAAAGGAATGGCCATAGAACTCCTTCTCATTGGTTATATAGGCCATCGGATAGCCCTGCGCTCGCTTTTTGATGAGATGCAAGGATTCTTCTTCATCCTCCTTGCTGACAGCGCTTTCTGCTTTCATGATCTGGTCAATCGCAGACAGCGATAAGGTCTTCTCTATAATAAGGCGAACCTCCAGACTGGGGTTATCCAGACTGGAGGCTATCTTCATCATCTCGTTTTTAAGCTCTTTCAGTCTCATGCTTCTCTAAGCGCTTCTTCACCTGCGGATATCTTGAGCGCCTCAATGAACTCATCCAAGTCCCCATTGATGACACCTTCAAGGTTGTAGGATGTGAGGTTGATCCTATGGTCAGTCACTCTGTTTTGGGGGAAGTTGTAGGTCCTGATTCTCTCAGATCTATCGCCAGAGCCAACCATTGACTTTCTTGCATCAGACCTCTCCTTGGCCTTCTTTGCCTCTTCCATCTCATAGAGTCTTGCCCTGAGCACTCTAAGCGCCTTGTTCTTGTTCTTCAGCTGCGACTTCTCATCCTGCTGGATAACCACAAGACCTGTTGGAAGGTGCGTGATTCTTACAGCTGAGTCAGTGGTGTTGACGCACTGGCCGCCAGGGCCTCCTGCTCTCATTACGTCGATCTTGAGATCTTTTTCGTTGATCTCGATATCTGTCTCTTCAGCCTCTGGAAGAACAGCGACTGTGATTGCTGATGTATGTATCCTTCCACCTGATTCTGTCTCGGGAACTCTTTGCACGCGATGGACACCAGACTCATATCTCATTGAGCCAAAGACATCCTTTCCGGAGATTGAGACAACGATTTCCTTGTATCCTCCGATGCCTGTCTCATTGGAGTTCATGATCTCCATCTTCCACTTCATCTTCTCAGCATAGTGGGTATACATCCTGAAGATATCAGCAACAAACAGAGCTGCCTCATCGCCGCCTGTTCCGGCTCTGATTTCCATGATGATATTCTTTCCTTCAAGAGGATCTGGTGGGATGAGAAGGACCTTGCACTCCTTCTCTGCCTGCTCAAGCTTCTCCTCAAGCTCCGAAAGCTCCTCCTTTGCCATCTCAACCATGTCAGGATCTTCCTCGCTCTTCAAAAGCTCCTTGCTGTCTTCGATCTGCTCTGCTATGCTCTTCATCTCCTCAAGCTTGTCCACGATTGGCGCAAGATGGCTTCTCTCCATCATAAGCTCTTTATAGAGTTTCATGTTGGACATGACCTCGCTGGTGGAAAGTCTTTCATCAAGAGCTGTGAGCTGTTCTTTATATCCAGGTAGTTTCTCTATCATCATTATCTCCGGGAAAAGTATAGCAGTTAGAATCCCTTTTGATAACTCCCTTAGAAAGCAAGTAAGGAAGCAAGGTGAAGAGAAAACGCTTTAGAGCTCTCATTAAGCAGGTGTCTTGCTTGAATCTAGCTTTGATAGTATGCAGCATTGTGCAAAATGCACCGACTTGGTAATCTCATAATGCAAGTGTGATGATTCCTTTATGGACTGAATTGGATTTAGGAGCTGATTAAAGCGTGAAGAGCGAAAGAACAATCCTGATTACTGGCTTTGACCCCTTTGGCGGTGAGAGTGTGAATCCCTCTTGGGAGGCTGTGAGGCAGCTTCCAGACTCCATTTTTGGAGTGAGGGTCATCAAGCTCATGATCCCTACTGTCGCATATAAGTCAATAGACATCCTCACCAAAGCAATAGAGGAATATGGCGCAGAGCTTGCTGTCTCTGTTGGTCAAGCAGGTGGTAGAGCCTCTATCTGCCTTGAGAGTGTCGCATATAATGAGAATGACTTTAAGATCCCGGACAATGAGGGCAATCTCTTAAGAGGCATTCCTGTGATCCCTGGCTCCCAGGATAGCTATCCATCGACTCTGGATCTCGAAGCCATGGGAAAGGTGCTCCTCCATTCTGATATCCCATGCAAGATATCAGAGGATGCTGGCAGATTCGTGTGCAACCATCTCTTCTATGGTGTCTGCGACTATATAAAGAGGAACAATCTCTCTACTAGATATGGCTTTATACATGTGCCATATCTGCCTGAGCAGGCTGAGAAAAAGGGAAAGGCGGAGAGCATGAGCCTCTCTTTGATCACTCGTGCCCTCTCTCTTATGCTTGAGGCTTATGTATTATCTGAGAACTCTCTCCTCTAATATCTCCCCATACTCTTTAAGCTCAAGAAGTATCTTCTTCTCCTCTCCTGTGGTTTCAAGGGAGTTGAGAAGCTCATCAACAGTTCTTTTGTATTTATCTAGTGTCAATGCATCCTGAGTTGGAGGATTCAATAATCTGAGGGCGCAGAAGTTCTTCCACTTCTCCAGATCCTCCTTTGATAGGCTTCTTGGGTAGTTTCTTGCAACATATCTCCATAAAAGCTTATGGTACTTCTCATCTGCGAAAAGATGCTCGCCTGTCTTTAGCATTGCCTCCGGCGACAGCATCCTGATTTTTGAGAGAAGCGCCTTGTCCTCGTCCTTCATCATGCTCTCATATATCGAGATGTCAGGGTCCTGCTTCTCCGATGCAAATGGGGTAAGGGATGCTAGCAGCTTCTCTTCATTGAAGATGCCCGCCTTGATAATCTCCCTTGCTCTTTTCTCCACCTCAGCTTTTGTGTATCCAAGCCTCTCTTCGCTCTTCTGGTCAAGAACCTTGAGCGGGGCTACGAATGGGCACTTGTTGATGGAGACCTTGATGATTCCAGTGCTCTTGTAATCATCGAGCACCGGGTTCTCTGGAATCGACATTGTAAGGTCAAAGCAATAGATATCGGGCGAGTTAGGTCTCATGAAGAGAGGAAGAAGAGGGTGCGTGCAGCCTCTTGATGATGCATAGGCTGTGTGTGTATGTAAAAATGGCTCATGCTCAAGAATCTTTATCACAGAAGAGACCTGCACCTTCTGCCTATGGTTTATCGCGTACTTCCAAAGCTGTGGCTGCTTTGTCTTTATAAGCTTCGCAATAGCGATTGTCGCATATACATCAACTAGGGCATCATGCGCGCCTTCCTGGGCGATGTTGTTCTCCGCTGTCAGGTCTGTGAGCTTGAAGGATGTTGTGCCGTTTTCAGGGTTTTTCCTGTCAAAGACAATCCCTTCAGGCCTTAGGTCCTTGCATGCTCTTACAAGATTTATGATGTCCCATCTTGAGCATTTATTCTTATATTCCCTCTCATATGGATCAAATAGGTTTCTGTAGAGAGTTGACCTGATGCACTCATCATCGAACTTTATCGAGTTGAAGCCTGCAGTGATTGTCTCAGGGACCATCATCTCATCACGGAGTCTTGAGATCAGCTCTGCCTCAGCTATTCCCTTCTTGTTCACGATTTTTGGAGTGAGACGTGTGACAAGGCATGATCCTGGGTTTGGAAGATAATCAGGGGTCAGCTTTGAATAAAGGACAATGGGCTCGCTGATTATGTTAAGCTCTAAATCTGTCCTTATCGCGGCAGCCTGTGCGATCCTGTCATATCTAGGATTGAGTCCGAATGTCTCTAAATCATACCAAAGAATTGTTTTCATCAATTTCATAATAGCAGTATTCCTTTCTTAAAAAAAGAAAGATAAAGTTATAAAAGATAATGACTCTGTTGATTGTGTAGAGCTTTCAGAATAAGCGGAGGATTTGAGAATGTTAATAAATAGCAATGAATATTTGAGTTTGGTCCAAATGGTCAAGCAGGAAATCAAACAGGCACAGTACAAGGCAACGCTGAGTATCAACAAAGAGCTTATCATGCTCTGAACATAAATCATGGGGTAGCAAATTTATCGAAAATCTTGCTGCTGACATTAAGCTCGCTTTCCCCGATGCGAAAGGATACTCCGTCAGAAATCTTAAATACATGGCGAAATTTGCCGCCACTTATGAGGATGAAGAATTTGTGCAACAGGCTGTTGCACAAACTCCGTGGGGACATACTGTGGTGCTTCTGGATAAGGTATCAGATGGAACTATTCGTAATTGGTATATTGAAAAGACCATTGAAAACGGTTGGTCTCGCAATGTCCTTGTTCATCAAATCGAAAGCGGACTTTATTAGAGACAGGTAATTGCAGATAAGATTAGTAACTTTGAAAACCGTCTGCCTGCTCCGCAAAGTGAACTGGCAACGCAAACGATGAAAGACCCTTACATCTTCGATTTCATTCCTTTCAAAGAAGATATGTTGGAGCGAGACATTGAGCAGGCTCTCGTGAAGGATGTAACCAAGCTTCTTTTGGAGTTGGGCACCGGTTTTGCTTT
>JAZURW010000173.1:0-3725 GCA_045606405.1 Candidatus Ornithospirochaeta sp.
TCTCCAAGGAATCCTAAGTCAAGATTGTTCTGGCCTGAAGGGGCATCTCTTGAGCTGAGGAGGCTTATTGATGGCTAAGGGCAAGGTATATGCAAGCTCTAAGATAAACTTAGGCTTGATAATTGGGCCAAAGAGAGCAGATGGCTTTCATGATCTTGATTCTTATTTCCTAAGGACAGCTCTTTCTGATGAGATAGAGTACAGCCTTGAGAGCTCTGATAAGACAGCTGTGGCCATCGAAGGCAATGAAGCATATATGAAGGAAGGCTGTGTTGATCTTATGGAGAAGGCCGCAAGACTCTTTAGCGAGAGAACCGGCATCTGCTTTGACTTGAAGCTAAGGATTGAAAAGAGCATCCCTTCTGAAGCGGGGCTTGGCGGCGGCTCCTCTGACGCTGCAGCTGTCATACTTCTTTTGGGGCAGCACTTCGGAGTTGATGACAGTGTGCTGATGGGGATAGGCGAAAGCACAGGCTCTGATGTCCCTTTCTTCATCTCAGGCTTTCCAGCTGCCCATGTTGGCGGAAGGGGGGATGTGATAAAGGAGGCTAAGTGCCCTGAAAAGCGCAAATTAGTCCTGATCTACCCAGATGAGAAGGTGTCTACAAAGGGAGCCTTCTCCAGGCTTGATGCGATCGAAAGGGAGGAGAGACGTCTTCCTGATAGTCTTTCCGGCAAAATAGAGAGAGACAGCTTTCCAAATGACTTTGAGCTCATTCTTGATGGCAAGATGGAAAAATTCCTCTCTTCTGTTGTGGTCCCTGGCGATTACTACTCTCTTTCCGGCTCGGGAAGCACATGGTTCATTCTCACAGATAATGAGCACTATTACCCAGAAAAGCTCAAAGGCAGATGTTCTTTCTTCATCACATCGATTGTTTAATCAGAACTTATTATTTACCTAAAGCTGATTTTCTGTTAACTTGTCAGAAGATAGGGATGTCGCCAAGTGGTTAAGGCACGAGATTTTGATTCTTGCACCGTGGGTTCGAGTCCCGCCTTCCCTGTAGTCCCTGCTTGCGGGGATTTCTTTTTGTCCTCTTGAATTGATTTGCAATAATCTATATCATCTGAAATTGTGCCTTGTGGCACATTATGGTAGCTGGGCTTCCCAGCGAGAGTACAAGGAGTGATGAGCATGGCAGACGTAACAATTTCCGCAAAGCTCAGAACAGAGGACTTCGGAACAGCTGGTTCAAGAAGACTCGTTCGCGCAGGCAGAATTCCTGCAGTTATCTATGGCAAGGGTGAGAACGTTCACGTATCAATCGATGCAAGAACATACACACTCAACAGAAAGGCTTACAAGGGTGAGTTCGTTATCTCAGTAGAAGGCGAAAAGGATCACAAGGTTGTGATCAAGGCTATTCAGGAGAACCTTCTCAAGGGCTGCATCAATCACATGGACTTCTACGAGGTCTGATATGATTGTAGTTGGTCTAGGGAACCCTGGGCTTGAGTATGAGAAAACCCGGCATAATGTCGGGTTTCTTGCTTTAGAGAGGGTTGCAAGGCTTAAAGGAGTGAAGCTGCGCAAACGCCTGTTGAAGCCATATGCGACTGCCTCTTTTCCGCCTCACGCTCTAATAAAGCCCCTTACATACATGAACAATTCAGGCAGGGTCTTCCCGATGCTTGTGAAGGATGGGGATGCTGTCATTGTCATCGTCGATCAGATGGACCTTCCTCCTGGCAGGATAAGGATACGAAGGGGCGGTGGCTCTGCTGGGCACAATGGCCTCAAGTCAATAATCGAGCACTATGGCGAGGATTTTCTGCGCGTGTATATCGGCATCGGTCGCCCTGAGAATGGCAAGAGCGTTGTTGAGCACGTTCTTTCAGAGTTCTCAGAGACAGAGCAGGTCTTGGTTGATCGAGCTATTGAAGAGGCTTCAAGAAGCATAGTCGATATTTTGAATGGAGAAAGATTAGAACTTGTTATCCAAAAAGCAAATTCCTTCCAGCTTTGATCTGCCAGATGGCAAGCTTCTATTAGCCTTTTCAGGAGGCTCTGATTCTCTATGCCTTCTCTATCTTCTATCTCTTGTCGCGAAGGATAGATCGGAGGCGGTTTATATCAATCACAAGGTGAGAGAGGAGGAGGAAATCCAGAAGGAGATTGCACTCAATAGAGAGAATGCAGCAAAGCTATCAATCCCCTTTACCGTCATTGAGCTGGAGAAGGGCGAGATAGGCTCCCTTGAGAAGGAGAAGGATGTTGGCATTGAGGGTGCATTAAGAGAGCTCAGGTACAAGGCTCTTGAGAGATATAGGTCTGAAAATGGCTTTGACTTCATTTTGACAGCTCACCATGAGGCGGACCAAGCAGAGACTCTGCTGATGAGAATGCTCCAAGGCAGCCCCTTTTACACCTATCGCGGAATACTGAAAGAAGATGGACATATATATAGGCCGCTTCTAGGCGTCTCCAAACAGGAGATTCTAAAGGTGCTTGCGCTCTCCGGCCTTGCTTGGGCGGAGGATAGCACGAATAGCGATACAAGGTATTTAAGAAACAACATCAGGCACCGCCTGATGCCAACTCTTTCAGAGGATGCGAGAAAACACCTTATAGCAATTGCCCGAAACGTTGCGGAAATAAGAAAAGATAGCGTCTTTCTCTCATTCGACAACCCATATTTCAACTTCATCGGAAAAAGTGAGTATGCTCCTTTGAGCCAATTTGAGAAGGAGGCTTGCCTCTACTCCCTTTTATCACGATTGGGCGTGAAAGGAAGAATCAAAAGAACTCTTATCGATGAGCTGGATCGCAGGATCGAGAAGGGAGTTGGCAGGTTCTCATCGATGGGTGTTGATTTCTTCTTCTCCAAGGAAGGGATGCGTGCATATAAAGCGATCATGGATTTCGCTGAGCCCTTTTCAATCTCTGGCAACGCAGGGCCATTCGCTGTCATCAACGAGCCTCTTGATGAGAAGGATCTGAGGATAGACCTCTCTCTTTTAAAGGGAACTCCGATTATGAGGACAAGCAGAGAGGGCGATAGAATCGAATTGAAGGCAGGAACGAGGCGGATTTCCGAAATCGAACGGGAGCTTCATGTGCCTTATTCCCTTCTTCTTGAGGATGAAGAGGGCATCGTTGCGATGTTCTCAAGACATCTAGGCGGGAAGGATAGGCTCTCCAAGAGGTTTTTAGACAAGGCAGGAGAGGTGGTCAGGGTGTGCTTTCGAGAGGCTAAATGACACAATTAATACTTAAATACAAAATCTCTTCATTTTGTTGCCCTTGTTCGAAGAAAACATAACAGTTATAGTTAATAGAAAGGAAAAATTCGATGGAAAATAACGAAGAATATAAAAAGGATGATATGCCTCAGGATGAAGGGCCTGAAACGCTCTTTGGCAACGACATGCCACAAGGCAATCCCGAAGATGATAAGCCCGAGAAAGATGCAAAAGACTCCAAGAAGGGCAATGTATATGACCAATACCGCTATTGGGGCAGCGAGAACCCCTCAGGTGGCGGCGCAGGTCCGATGAAGGGTGGCAGGAAGAACAAGTTCGCCCTGCTTTCTCTTGTCGTTCTCTTGGTGACCTTTGGCATGATAATGTTCTCTGATGCCATGTCTGTGCAGCCAGTTGAGACCTCTTATACACAGTTCATCGATAGCGTGCAAGGTGGAGAGGTTACCTCAACAACGATCATCGGAAGCTCCCAGATAGAGTATAGGACCATTGACGAAGGCTACTATGTGACGAGGATC
>JAZURW010000174.1:0-2025 GCA_045606405.1 Candidatus Ornithospirochaeta sp.
CAGGAGAGTGTGGCGCTTATAAGTGCGAGTCAATTGGTGAGAGCTCAGACTCCATTGAGAGCGCTTTGAGAGAGGAGCAGGGGACAACAATCATCCTTCATTTGAATGAGGATGGCTATGAATACGCCAACCGCTGGGAGATCGAGACTCTTGTAAAGAAATACTCTGATCATATCGCATATCCAATCTACCTCGAATATGACCAGGTGCACTATGAGGAAGAGAAGGATGATGAGGGGAATCCAAAAAAGACAAAGGAGCACAAGATCGAGAGGATCAACTCATCCTCTGCTCTTTGGAGAAGAGCTAAGAGCTCAATTAAGGCAGAAGAGTATAAGGAGTTCTATAAGAACAGCTATTACGATTCAGAGGATCCTCTTTTCTACATCCATACAAAGGCAGAAGGCGCAACAGAGTACACAACGCTCTTCTATATCCCTTCTAAGGCGCCAATGGATATGAATTATGCTGACTATAAGCCAGGAGTTAAGCTTTATGTCAAGAGAGTTTATATCACAGACGATGATAAGACTCTGCTTCCTCCTTATCTCAGGTTCGTCAGGGGAATCATAGACTCAGAGGACCTTCCTTTGAATGTCTCAAGAGAGATTCTCCAGGAGAATAGGATCATGAGCACTATCAGGAACAGCTCTGTGAAGAAGCTCCTTTCAGAATTCCAGAAGATAAGCGATGGCAATCCAGAGCTCTATGAGAAGTTCATCAAGGAGTACAACAGACCTCTTAAGGAAGGCCTTTATTCAGATTACATGAATAGGGATGCGCTTCTTGAGCTCATAAGGTTCAAGAGCTCAGAGCGAGATGGATATGTTTCTCTCAACATGTATAAGGAGAGGATGCCAGAGGACCAGAAGTCAATCTATTATATCGCTGGCGGAAGAGAGGACGTGCTTAAAAACTCCCCTCTTATCGAGGCCTATAAGAAGAGGGGATATGAGGTTCTCATCATGAGTGATGACATTGACGATATCATCATCTCATCAGTTCCTGAATATAAGGAAATCCCACTGAAGGCAATCAACAAGTCAGGCGCAATCGATGAGATCAAGAGCGATGATGACAAGAAGAAGGAAGAGTCTAAGGAGGGAATCAAGGACAGAATCAAGAAGGCCCTTGGAGACAAGGTCAAGGATGTCATCATCTCATCCCGTCTTACAGAAAGCCCAAGTGCGGTTGTAGTTGATGAGAATGATCCAACTGTGCAGACCCAGAGGCTATTGAAGGCGATGGGAGCTGGAGATATGCCAGAGGTCAAGCCTATCCTTGAGATCAACCCAGATTCCCCTATCGTCACGAAAATTGAGGCTCTTGAGGATGAGGATAAGGTCAGGATCTATTCAGAGGTGCTTTTGGATCAGGCTCTGCTTCAGGAGGGCATGATGCCACAGGATCCTCTCCAGTTCGCAAGGAATATATCAAAGCTTCTCTCTGAGTGATGAGAGGCATCGACAAATTGACCCAAGGCTCACTGAATCCTTGGGTCTTTTATCATATAGTACGCTTCATGAAGGCGATTCGTTCAGCCATGGCAGCCAAAGTTGTGGGTGCTTTCTTGGCAATATCGAAGCCGTGCATTGTGCCCTTGGTCTCATTCACTGTCACCGCAACGCCAGCACCTTTTAAAAGGCGGGCATACAGAATGCCGTCATCGTGGAGGCAATCAAACTCCGCAGTCTCGATATAGGCTGGCGGAAGATCTGCAAAGCTCTCTGCTTCCACTGGCGAATACCAGAGATAGTTCGGCTGCGTCTTATCCACTTTCGTCATTGGTGCGATTCGATCCGAGAGAGAGGAATTCCACATAGGCGTATCGGTGAAACGCTTGCTGGATTCGCTTTCGTTTCTTGCATCCAAGAAAGGATAAGGGAGCATTTGGAATCGGAACTTCACTGGGTGCTTACGCTCTCTTGCCATCAGACATACACCTACAGCCAAAGTAGATCCAGCGCTGTCACCGCCGATGCCAATATGGTCAGTATCAATACCTAGCGCATCTGCATTGTCATA
>JAZURW010000175.1:0-3858 GCA_045606405.1 Candidatus Ornithospirochaeta sp.
CAGTAGTCACCTCGAAGTCATATACATAGCCATCATTCGTGCAGCTTGCTAGAAGAGTAGCGCTTTTGATCCCTTTGGACTCGAAGAGATTAGCCTTGTCATATCTTATTTTGCTTTCCATATGGCAAATATAGCAAAAACAGTGGCTGTTTTTGAAGAATTTTCCTGAAAAACATCAAAAACGAGAACAATTTTTCACTTTTTTCGACTTATATATCAAGGAGAAAAAAATGAAAGTGGAAAAAACATTGTCTATTTTGCTTTTAGTCGTTTCACTTGTGTTCATTTCCTGCTCAGGAGAATCACATGTCGCAACAGGAAGGCTTATGCTCAGCTTTCAAGAGGATGAGATAGCGAAAACCCTAACACCGATTGAGGATGACTACAATCTTTTGGAGGTCACAAAGTACGATTACATCCTAGAAAGCCCTAGTGGCAAACAGATCAAAGGAGAGAACCTTTCTAAAAACGTCACCTTCAATGACATGGTCATAGGAGATTACAGCATAGTCGTCTATGGCAAGAACAGCGCAGGGACTGTGGTTGCGGAAGGATCGAAGAATTTCTCAGTCAAGAAGGGCGAGAACAGTGTCACTGTTGAGCTTGTATCGCTAAGAGGAAACGGCACTCTGAATGTGAACTTCGTCTGGGATCCAAATCGAGCTGGGGAGGTTGCATATGATGCAAAGCTCAAGAATATGAAGACAGGAGATGAAATCATACTCACTGATTCCCAGTACAACCATCTCGATGGCATGGTTGCTTTCTATCAAGAGAACATACCTGCCGGCTCATACATCCTCACTCTTAAGCTCATGGATGGAAGCACCACTGTCGCAGGCCATGTTGAGGCTGTTAGAATTGGAGCAGGAGTTGAGACAACCACGACTGAGAACTACATTGAGATCCCTATAGGCTCTGAGGTGAAGATCATGCAGGTGACAGTCAAGGATATGACGGGTCTTCCCATCGTCGGCACGATAAGCGTATCTGACGGCAACATCAAGGCAAATGGGATGCCAGAGAGGGTTACTTTATCCTACACAATCAGGGACTGGAATGGAGATGCGACTCTTGAGAACACCCAGATTGACGTCACTTGGTATGCAGACTCCGCTGAAATCGGAGAGGGAAATAACATCACATACACTCCACAGAAGGACTCTGAGACAATAACAGCAGTGTTCTATCAAACAGAGTTTGAAGGAAGCATTGGCTCAATCTCGAAGACAATAGAGTACGATGTGCTTCCATCTGCCGAAGGCTTCTCAGCATACACACCATGAAGACTCTGAAATAGCAAGCTAAAGGTAATGAAAAAGGCTGTAACTTCTGTCGTTTGACATTTGTCACAGCCTATTTTCATGAACCAGAAGATTACTTCTTCTTATGTCTGTTCATTCTGAGCTTTTTCTTTCTCTTATGAGTAGCAATCTTATGCTTCTTTCTTTTTCTTCCGCAAGGCATGAATGATGCTCCTTATTCCAATTGGATTTTGTTGTAATTACCCGACTATTATCATATTTTTAGGCCACTATCGTCAAGTGGGATAGATGAATTCTTTATTTTACTTATTCATAAGAAAATCCAGGATGTTCCACCCTAGAGAATCTGATTCCCTATAGAATTCGGTATAGCCGCATCTTGAGCAGATAATCGCTGTATATCTCTTGTTCTGCACATCAAATAACTTGGAGATATTTCCTCCTGCAGTCTGTATTCTATCCCTCTCAAAATGCAATGAGCCGCACTTTGGGCAAACATATTGTCTCTTTTCTGCCATACTCACCTCACAATTTGGCTAATATGAGGGCTCTTCTCCAAGTAGTAGGAATAATCACCTTCATACACTGTCAGTTTACCTCTATCGAGCTCAAAAACTCTAGTGGCCAGCTCCTTTAGGAAGTATCTATCATGTGAAACAATCAGAATAGTCCCATCAAATCTTTTAAGCGCATCGAGAAGAACCTCTCGTGATTGAATATCAAGATGGTTGGTGGGCTCATCCAGGACAAGAAAATTCACTGGCTTTGATAGTATTGTTGCCAAAACCACCCTGCTCTTCTCGCCGCCTGAGAGGACCGAGATCTTCTTCTCTGTATCAGCGCCAGAGAAATTGAATGCTCCACAGCTGGACATTATCTCGCCCTTATCCAGGTGAGGAAGCGCAGCTGAGACTTCCTCATATATCGTATTATCTGGATTCAGAAGGTCGGATGAGTACTGGCTGAAATACCCCATTTTGACGCTAGATCCTATCCTTGCATCTCCTGCTGTGGCCTTTTGAAGACCTGCAACAACCTTCAAAAGAGAGGATTTACCAGCGCCATTGATTCCAGTGAGAGCAACTTTCTCAAGACGGCGCAAAACAACAGACGCGCCAGAGAATACGTTCCTCTCTCCATAGGAAACTCCAAGCTCATCCAGGACAAGCACTTGCTCGCCACTTCGAGCACATGGCTGGAACTCAATTGACATGGTCTTCTCCTCAGGGGGAAGCTCAATCCGCTCTATCTTCTCAATTGTCTTTATCCTTGATTGCACTAAATTGGCATGGCTTGCGCGTGCTGCAAAACGGGATATGAACTCCTCTTCCTTCTGAAGCATTGCCTGTTGTCTGTTGTAGGATGCGACAAGCTCGCGTCTTCTGATCTCCCTCTCCCTCAGATAGAACTCATAGTTGCCAGAATAGGTGGTAAGCACCCCATTTGAAAGCTCAACCGTCACTGAGCAGATGCTCATCATGAACTCCCTATCGTGGCACGTCATGACCAAAGATCCCTCAAAACTCTTAAGCCAGCTTTCCAGGAAGATGATTGATTCAAGATCTAAATGGTTTGTAGGCTCATCCATCAAGAGGACATCAGGTGACAAAAGCAAAATCTTCGCAAGAGCTATTCTCATCTTCCAGCCACCTGAGAAGTTATCAACCAACTCACTCTGCCTCTCTTCCTCAAAGCCAAGCCCAGAGAGAATCATCTTCGCGTTCACATTGAGATTATAGCCATCAAGATTAATGAACTCTGTCTGAAGATCTCCGTATTCATCCATCTCCCTATCTGAAATATCGCCGGTTGCCATCTTCGCTTCAAGATCCTCAAGGCGGGATGCTATCTCAGATACTCTGCCAGCGCCAGAGACGACCTCCTCTAGGACAGTGCGACCTCTCATCTCCCCAACATTCTGGGAAAAGTAACCTATTCTCGCATTCTTCCTGTCTGTTATGATATCGCCAGATGAAGGTGCCAGCTCCTTCACAAGAAGCTTGAAAAGCGATGACTTTCCAGCTCCATTTGGACCAACTAGCCCTATCCTATCATTATCGCGGATCAACATATCCGCATTCTTCAAAATATCCTGCCCACCATAGTGGAGACTAACGTTATTAAGCTTGATCACGAGCGCATATTATCAAATTATCGCAATTGCTTCCACTCAAAAAAAGGCCGCCCAAATCAGAGCGGCCCTAGCATAGTCTTTAGATCAACCAACGTTGCCGTTGACGTACTTCTCCACTTTCAGGAACTTCCCGTCCTTTCCAATCCTCTTTCCGCTGATGCATACAGAGCCATTTATGGTCTCCATTGGAAGATCGAAGAAGTGGTCAGCCTTCAGGTATGTTGTTATCTTCTCTGTCTCAGGCTGTCCCTCATACTCAAGGACAGTGCCGACTGCGAATTCATCTGCGAATATCAGCTCGCAAGTTGAATGGCTATCATCATCCTTATCTGAGGCGGCAAGGAGCATTCCATAGCTCTTAACTCCTCTGAAATTCGCTGGCTTGAGGTTTGAAACGAGAACGATGTTCCTGTTCATCAGCTCTTCCTTCTTGTAGTAAGGAACGATTGATGAGACGAT
>JAZURW010000176.1:0-44385 GCA_045606405.1 Candidatus Ornithospirochaeta sp.
TCATTGTATATCCTCCTATTTTTCAAGACTACCCGTACTGAGTGCCTCATTTATTCGTTTTTTGAAGAATCCTAAAAGGATCAGGAATGGCATTGTCGCTATGACTATTGATGCTGCCTCTGCGCCTACTTTTCCTTCCTCTCTGAATCCCATCATCGATAGTGCAACTTGCAGTGTCCTTGCCTTTGGCTTATTTGTCACCAAAAGAGGCCAAAGATAGCTGTTGAAGGTGCTTATGAGGCTTTGAAGCATTATTGTGATCAGGATGCTTTGGGTCAATGGGAGGAGGATTGAGAATATGTATCTCATATCCTTAGCCCCATCAATCCTTCCTGCATCGTAGTAATCCCTGTCAATTGATGAGAATGCGCTGAAAAGAAGCAGCAGCTGCGTTGCGGAGAAAAGGGAAGGCAGCACGATTCCCGCCCAGCTATCCAAAAGCCCCAGAGAGGTTATTGTTGTGTAATTCTGGTAAAGGAGCGCCTCCTGTGGTATGAACGCTGTCGATACAAGGAGTGTGAAGATGACCCTTCTGCCTTTGAAATCCAGGTGTGAGAAGGCGAAGGCTGCAAAGATTACAGTCAAGGTTCTTGCCACTGCTGTGATCAGAGATGTCGAGACAGAGTTGATTATGTAAGATGGGAAGTACCTTTGGCCAAGAGCTATCTTGTAGTTCTCAAAGGAAAAGCTTGATGGCAGCAGCCTTGCGACTGGTGCCCTGAAATCCGCAGGGGAGAAGAAGGATGTGCTGACCATGTAGAGAAAGGGGAAGGCAACAATGAGTGCCAGCAATGTCACCAGAAGGGTCTTAAAGAAGCTTTTCATCTTTTCCCCTCCTTTTTGAATATATCGCCATGAAAGCGATAAACAGCATTGTCATCAATACAGAGAGGCTGTTCTGTATTGCCCTGTTGCCGCTTTTGAAGGCCTCTATGTAATAGTAGAACATGACTGTCTCAGTTGATCTGAATGGACCACCCTCAGTCATGATGATTATCGGACTTGATATCATCAGCGCATCCTTTAAGGCTATTAGGATGGTTGTGATGAGCATCCTCTTGATCAAGGGAAGCTCTATCTTGGAGTATATCTGCCTATCGCTTGCGCCATCCAGCCTTGCTGCGTCAAGGATATCCTTGTCTATGCTTCTGAAGGAGGCTGTCAATAAGAGGTAATCAAGTCCGAAGTCAAGAAAGACACCTAGTATGGCAAGAGTCATAAGGGCTGGGAATCTCTCAGATAGCCAATCCACATCCAAGGATAGAAGCCTATTCACAACAGAGACTTTCCCTCTGAACATCTCCTTGAAGATCAGGCAATAGGATGCAAGGGAGATTGCAATGGGGGATGCAAAGACAAGCTCAAGAGAGGAGGTGAATCTTCGTCTTCGCCTTGTAAGTGTCGCAGCTAAGAGCGTCGCTGCTGTATTAAGCGGCACAAACAGCGCTATGTACTTTGCGGTGTTCCCAAGAGCGTTTAAAAAGCCTTTGTCGCTAAAGAGCCTTGCGTAATTCGAAACGCCTGCAAAGCCAAGCACATCCCCTCCTTGGCTTATTCTCAGAAAAGAGGAGGCAAATGCCTTGATAAGAGGCAGGAAGAGAAAAATGGAGGCGAGCACCAAAGCTGGTGCCAAAAATAGATATGCTTTAAGGTTCTCTTTCCTTGCCATGTTAGTTAATTTAAGCAAATTTGAATGTTTTTGCAAGAATTTAATCAAATAATTCTTTATAACATAAAGATATACTTTACATTATAAAACATAACGTAAGGTTTGTATTCGTTAGTTTTTGGAGGATTGATGCAAGTAATTGCATATAAAGACAAAAAATACAAATATCATTAAAAGGACGTTATAATATAATCTGTTGTTCAATTGGGAGGTGTTATGAAACCTACTTTGCTGGTTATGGCAGCCGGTATGGGCTCAAGATACGGTGGTGTCAAGCAGATTGATGCTGTTGGCAGAAATGGCGAGACACTGTTGGACTTCGGCGTATATGATGCACGTAAGAATGGGTATGGCAAGGTCGTATTCATCATTAGAAAGGATATTGAGAAGGATTTCAGAGAGCGTCTTTTCGATAGGATCGCAAGGAACATGGATGCTGAGTATGTCTTTCAGAGCACAGATTCACTTCTAACAGACTCTGAGAAGCTCCTTAGTAAGGATAGAGCAAAGCCATGGGGTACAATACATGCGGTTCTATGTGCTGAGAAGGCGATAAAGACTCCGTTCACCGTCGTCAATGCTGATGATTACTATGGAAGATCTGCTTATGAGACGATGGGATCTTTTTTATCTAAGCTCGATAATGAGGATACCACCCATGCGATGGTTGGCTTCAAGCTGGAGAACACAATGTCCCCATCTGGTTCTGTCACAAGAGCCATATGCGTTGTGGATGGAAAAAGCCGCCTGGTGTCTATGGAGGAGAACTACAAGATCCTTTGGAGAGATGGGAAGGTCGTCTCTATCAAGGACGATGGCGATGTGATTTTGACAGGTTCTGAGCCTGTTTCAATGAACTTCTTCGGCTTCACTCCGAAGGCCTTCGAGAGTTTCAATGCATATTGGGATGCTTTCAAGAAAGTCTCTGTCGCAGAGCCTAAGAAGGAGTGCCTTCTTCCTAGCGGTGTCTCAGAGATGGTTCAGATGGGCAAAGGCAGTGTTGAGGTGCTCACAAGCAATGATCGATGGTTCGGAATGACATATCCAGAGGACAAGCCTACTGTCATTGCAGAGCTTGGCAAGAAGATTGACTCTGGCTATTATCCTGAGAATCTTTGGGATAGATGATTAAAAAAGCCCTTTCCTTGAGTGATTTCGGGGATAGGGCTTTGTGCTTTATTTGATCTCAATCACAGGGTAATCCTGGGCTTCCACGGCGCTTTTAAGGATGTCATTTGGAACATCCTTCTCAAGAGTGACCACAGCTGTACCGCTTTCATGGCTAACCTCTGCAAGTGATACGCCGTCAATGGATTCAAGCGTCTTTTTGACCCTTGCCTCGCAGTGCTTGCACATGAGGCCTCCGATTTTCATTGTCTTTGTCATATTCTTCTTCTCCTTTCTCTTTGCTATTTTCCGTCTGTCATGCTTTGGATCTCTGATATCAAGTATGTTGAGCCTGAGCGCATTGGATACGACAAAGAAGCTTGAGAAACTCATAGCAAATGCTCCAAACATTGGGTTAAGCCTCCATCCAAGAAGCGATATGAATAGCCCGGCAGCAAGAGGTATTCCTATTATGTTGTAACTGAATGCCCAAAAGAGGTTCTGGTGGATGTTCCTGAGTGTTAGCCTGCTAAGGCGCAAAAGCGCAGGGATATCAGACAAAGTATTCTTCATGAGCACAATGTCTGCAGCATCAATTGCGATATCTGTGCCTGAGGATACAGCTACTCCTATATCGGCACGTGTAAGGGCAGGCGCATCATTTATCCCGTCACCAACCATCATGACCTTTCCTTCTTCTCTTAAGGCGCGGATTATGCTCTCCTTGCCATCAGGAAGAACTCCAGCATATATCTTATCCAGTCCTGCCCTAGAGCCTATTGCCTTTGCAGTCCTTTCATTGTCTCCGGTGATCATCGCGACCTTGATGCCCATCCCTTTTAGCTCCGTGATAGCTTCAAGAGAGTCCTCTTTTATCCTGTCTGAGACGCTGATCATGCCTATATAAGAGCCATCATATGAGAAGAATAGCGGCGTTTCGCCTTTGTCAGAGAGCTTTTGGGCGATATCGCAGGCTTCTTCAGGCACATTGGTGATGCTCTTGATGTACTCTAAGCTTCCTCCAATGATGCTTCTTCCCTCTATTTTGCCACCTAAGCCTTTTCCTGGCACTGCCATGAAATCATCAACAGGTAGTGGCTTTCCCATATAAGATTGCGCAATTGCTTTTGCAAGTGGGTGCTCGCTTTTCAGCTCAAGCGATGCGCAATATGAAAGAAGCTTTTCCTCTGTCCAGCCTTTATGAGGGTGGATGCTGCTGATGCTTGGCTTTCCTTCTGTTATAGTGCCTGTCTTATCAAGCGCGATTATCTCGACCTTGCCTGCCTGCTCAAGGCTTTCAGCTGTCTTGAAGAGGATGCCATTCTTGGCTCCCTTACCGTTTGCGACCATGATTGCGACAGGTGTTGCCAGGCCTAGTGCGCAAGGACAGCTGATGACAAGCACCGATATTCCTCTTTGGAGAGCAAAGCCAAAGCTTTGTCCTAGAAGAATCCAGACTAAGGTTGTTATTGTTGCGATTGCGATGACAGCAGGTACGAAGATGCCTGATACTTTATCAGCCACCTTTGCGATAGGGGCTTTTGTGGCTGATGCATCAGAGACGAGCTTGATTATCTGGCTGAGCGTTGTATCTTCTCCGACTCTTGTTGCTTGACACTCAAGGAAGCCTGATTGGTTGATTGTCGCAGAGAATACCTTGTCTCCTTCCTTTTTGTCTATTGGAAGGCTCTCTCCTGTCAGCGCTGACTCATCGACTGCGCTCTCGCCCTTTAGGATGATTCCATCGACAGGTATGCTTTCGCCCGGTCGGACTAGGAATACATCTCCCTTTAGCACCTCCTCAATGGATAAGGTGGTCTCCTTGCCGTCTCTCAGCACAGTTGCTTTCTGCGGAGATAGCTTCATGAGGCTTTTAAGCGCATTCGTGGTCTTGCCCTTGGACTTTGCCTCTAGAAGCTTTCCAACTGTTATCAATGAGAGAATCATCGCACTTGACTCAAAGTAGAGGTCATGCAGATGATGTGTGGCTATATCAATATCCCCTTCCATGAGGTTCCCTGTCATCAGAAGAAGTATCGCAAACGAATATATGAATGCGGAGAATGAGCCAAGGGCTACCAAGGTATCCATGTTTGGGGCCTTATGAAGCAATGCCTTGAAGCCGCTGATGAAGAAGCTTTGGTTTATCACCATTATGGCGATAGTGAGCATCATCTGCAAAATCGCTATTGCGATGGGGTTCCCCTCCAGAAATGGGAAAATCGGAAGAGACAGCATCAGGTGCCCCATTGATAGGTACATCAAAGGCAGGAGGAATAGCAATGAGAAGAAGAGCCTTCTTGAAAGGATGGGACTTTCCCTATCCTCGAGGAATTCATCCTTTTTCTCTCTCTTCTCGCCTTTTATTGACGCTTTGTACCCAGCATTTTCAACCGCTTTGATTATATCAGCCTCCGTAGCATTGCCCTCAACTCCCATTGTGTTAGTCAGAAGGCTAACCGAGCAAGAGGTGACTCCCTCAAGCTCTGATACTGCTTTTTCGACTCTGGATGAACAAGCGGCACAGCTCATGCCTGATACATCAAATTGCTTCATTTGATCACTTGCTTGACGAGGCTGTTGATTTCCTCAGTTGATTCTGCTTTGCCGTTCTTTATGTCTTTTTTGACACAGGCTGTGATATGCGCTGCAAGAAGCTCTCTGTTGAAGCTGTTGAGTGCTGCGCTAGCTGCTGATATCTGTGTGATTATATCAGTGCTGTAGGCATTGCTTTCAAGCATCTTCTTCACGCCTCTTATCTGGCCCTCGACTCTGCTTAGCCTGTTCTTAAGCGATCTGATTTCCGCATCTGTTCTTATAGTTCTCTTGATTTCCATGTGCCTGGTCCTTTATACTATATAGGGTATAGTAATGATATAATCAAAAGAAGGAAGATGTAAAGATTAATTATTCGTCACATCGGGGTTTTCTGCGATTTCGCTTATATTTTTGTAGCCTTCACCTAGGACGTGTATCGTCTCCTGTATGATGAGGAACGCCTTTGGGTCAATCTCCTTGACAGCGCGGGTGAGACGTGGGATGTCCTTGTTGGGGACAACTGTCATGAGCATTTTCTTCCTTTCCTTCGTGAAAAGCCCTGTTGCATCCATGATTGTGCCAGATCTATCCATATCAGAGAGGATGAAGTCCCCAATCTGTTCAAGCCGAGAGGATATTATGAAGATTGTCTTCGCATATCCAGTGCCAAGGGACATGATGAATTTGTCTATCATGAGAGATACGAGAAGGGATACCACGATTGAATACATTGCGCTTTCGATGCCGAAGACGAAGGCTGATGATAATATGATCACTCCATCAACTATCATCAATGAGGAGCCGAGCGGAATCCGTGTGTACTTCGCAAGAATCTGCGCAAGAATATCTGTTCCTCCGGTGTTTGCCCCTGAGCGCATGACAATGCCAAGTCCCACGCCAGATATTATCCCTCCATAGAGCGCAGAGAGCCAATAGGACATATCCTTTGTATAGTCAAGTATGCCCTCATAGCCCAATATCCCATTCCACATCATTGTGAAGAGAGATAGAAGCACGGTACCTGCGAGTGTCTTGACTCCGTACATTTTCCCGAAAATCAATATTCCCACGAGATAGATTGGGATGGATAGCAAAAGCATCACAAAGCCAAGATTGAAATTCGTCATATGGAATATGATTGTTGCTATTCCGGAAACCCCGCCTGGCGCAAGGAATGCTGGGTTGAAGAAGACAGCGATCGCAAAGGCTGCGATAAGGCATCCCAGAACAATATCAAGGTAGTCGAGCAAGAGTCTCTTGATGTTTCTCATAGCTTTGATGGAAGCTCCTCTGAATCTTCTTCCAGCATATCCAGAATTGAATTGGGATCACTGGATTCAAGCAGGATGGCCCTTGCCTCTTTTGATAGGAATCCCATCTCAACGCATCTGTCCATCTGGCTTAGGAAGGAATCCCAGAAGCCGGCTGCATTCAATAGTCCTATGTTCTTCTTGTGGTAGCCTAGCTGGCGCCATGTGTATATCTCGGTGATCTCCTCAATGGTGCCTATTCCGCCTGGAAGGGCAATGAAGCCGTCAGAGAGAGAGTACATCAATTCTTTCCTTTCATGCATGTTCTTGACTATGATGAGCTTGGAATGGGCTGAGTTGTCTGTTACCTGTGGCACGTTCATGGCCTCTGGCAGCACTCCGATGACCTCTCCACCGTTATCGAATACAGAATGGGCCACAATGCCCATGATTCCCTTGTTTCCTCCACCGTAGACAAGGCCGATGCCTCTTTTTGCCATCTCTATTCCCAAGCCTTTCGCAGCATCAATGAATTTCTCGTCAGCTCCTAGTGAGGAGCCGCAGAAAACAGCAATTCTCCTTAACTTTCCCATGGATAATATAATACATTAGCAAGCGTCAAAAGAAAATGGGATTTTGTTCAAGGTAAATCCCCATAAATGTTGTAACCTTTTCCGTTTGCATTTATTATTTAGTTATCCCAGATAAATGAAATGGAGATCATAATGAATTTGAAGAAGCTCTTTTTCGCACTCGTTGCATGTTTTGTCATCATGAGCCCTTTGATGGCTGCCCAGAAGATGAACGTCACTTGGCAGTGGGAGTCAAATGACCTGAAGATCACGCAATATCGTTATCAGCTTGATGGTGAGAGCGAAGGCGGTTGGATTGTCGTTGACGCTTCTGTGACCTCCTTTGAGGCTACAGGCTTAGATCCATATAGCGATTACACATTGTATCTGCAGAGCACATATGATGGTGAGAATTGGTCAGATACAGCATCCTCAACAGCTCTTGCCATGCTTACGGTGCCAGAAGTTGTCATAGAGGAGCCTGTTGCTGAAGAGGCAATAGTCATTGAAGAAGAGCCTGTCGCAGAGGAAGCTGTCATAGAGGAGCCAGCTGTTGAGGTTGTTGAGACTGCTGTAGAGGAGCTTCCTGCACCAGAGCCTATTGAGCCAGTTGCAGAGGAGGTTGTTGCTGAGGTGGAGGTCGTGAAGAAGGACAAGGGCGATTTCAAGTTCAATCTCCTTTTAGCAGGCGGCGTTGACACTGACGTTGACTTCACATCATTCGATTCCCTCTTAAATGGCGCATATCCAAGGTTCTCACTGGGCTTGGATTTCCAGAATATCGTTAAGCTTGGCTCTTTTGGACTTGGACTCAGAAGTGATATCTCAGCTATCGTAATGCCTGTTGACAAGGATTGGAGCAAGCTTCCTTCTTCCTTCGATGAGTTCTTCAATGGCAATTGCAATATCTTTGTTGACTCCTCTGTTGATATGAAGCTTATGTCATATATTTCAGGACAGAAGGTTGATTTCTATCTTGGCGGTGGTGTTGGCTACTCTCTCTTCAACCCAAGACTTGAGGGGGATGCGACAATGGTTGAGTATGGCCATAGTCTTCAGAACTTCAGCATCTTCTCATCTGCTTGGTTCGTATCTGGAAACACAGGCTTGAGATTCAGATTCAATGACGTCTTCTCCCTTGGCGCAGAGGTCAACTACAGATATCTTCTTCCTGCAAAGAAGCACACATCTAGTGCGGATTTGGTATTCGGATTCACATTCTAATATCCATTTGTCGATATATAGCTGTTGCTTGGTTTGGGCAGCAGCTTTTTTTATGCCTGATCTTTTGCTTGCAAAGAGAGAGCATAAGAATATGCAAATCATTGAATTTAAAGGGGCTATTTGCTACGATATCGATGTATGAAGCAGGAAACCATGGAAAAAGCTCTTCTATTCAGGGACGAGAGGAATTGGTCGCAGTTCCACAACCCCAAGGATCTTGCTCTCTCTTTAACGCTTGAGGCAGCTGAGCTATTGGAGCTTTTCCAATGGAAGGACAGTGATGAGGCTGTGTCGGTTAATAGGGAGCGGATGAAAGAGGAGCTTGCGGATGTGCTTCTTTATTCAATTCTTTTCGCAGATAGGCTAGGATTCGATCTTGATGATATAATCCTTTCCAAGCTCGAGAAGAATGGCAGGAAGTATCCTGTTGAGCTTGCTAAGGACAGCAAAGAGAAATATGATGCCTTGAAAAGGGCGCATAAAGAGGATAGATGAGATTATGAGAAGCGGCCAATTAGAGGCGCAGTTAGGATATCTTAGGTTCTCCATCGAATCTGAGGGCGAGGAGATGGAGGAGAGTAGGGAGGATACCTACTCTGAGATTTTGACTGGGGAAGTCGAGGTAGCTGAGGCTATTAGAAGCTATGAGGAGAAGAAGGGGATTAGCAAGAAGGATTCTCCTTTGAATCATTATGGCATCGAGGATGAGGAGCTTCTTGATGAGGTTGACCTAGCCCTATCCACAATACGCACTGCAGAGCTTTTCCTGGATCCTATAGCAATGGATTTCTCAATTGACTACCTCAAGGAGATCCATAGGAGAATGTTCTCTGATATCTATCCAGAGGCAGGTTGCTTTAGGTCTGTTTCTTCATCAAAGCGCACAGAGTTCGCATCCCCTATGCAGATAGAGAAGCTTATTGATGAGTTGTTCTGGAAGCTTGAGGCCAACTCATTTCTTACAAAGCTCGAAGAGGATGACGATGAGGACTTCATTTATGAGCTTGCCTATGTTATGGGTGAGCTTGAGGCAATCCATCCTTTCGCAGATGGCAATGGAAGAGCGATAAGGTTCTTCATAACCCAGATAGCGGAGAAGGCAGGATATGCGATCAGATGGGACAGCGCAGATCCCGCGCAGCTGCTTGAAGCTTCAATCGCGTCAATAGATGGAGACTATCAAGCGCTAGTGGATGTCCTTGACGAAGTCACATTCCCAATAGAAGAGGATTGATTAAGCAGGCGTTTTCATGCCCGTAAATAACATAGCTATGGAAAGAACGATGTTGAGTCATAGGGCTTAGCATCGTTTTTCTTCTATCTGTGAACATGAAATCATGAAGAGTTCTATAAAACAGGTCAATTATAAAATGCGAGCTTGGTTTTGATCGCCTTAGCATAGCAGAAGCTCCTAGCTATAGCCATGATGCGGCATTCAAGTGTGCGATCCTTTATCAGTAAGGGTTTTTCTCTGGTGGATTTTCATATTTAAGCTTCTTTATGTGAGTTGGATTGAAAACATCAATATTGATCCTTTTGAAAGTATTGCTTTGATGACTAATTCATGAAATTGGAATTTATTCATAGCTATGAAACTTAGAATAGCTTTCTAGACTTATGAAAAAGGAGAAACTACATGATATACGCGTCTTTATTCTTCTCGGATAATGTAGGGGATTTGTATCCTTCTCTTTTATCTTCACCTAACAATACCAAGTACAACATATGATCTAGGAGCTGCGCTCCTGGAAGGAGCGACTCATGATAATGAACAATAGGCCAGTTCTGGACTTAGAGGAGACTGGCAGGAACATAAAGAAGCTAAGAATAGAAAGAGGCATATCTGTGAAAGAGCTGCAGATATTATTCGGCTTTGACAATCCACAGGCAATATACAATTGGGAGAAAGGAAGGAATATGCCTTCTATAGACAATCTTCTGGTGCTCTCAGAGATTTTCGAAGTCACGATAAATGAGATAGTGGGCAAGAAGAACATCGATAGTCTTTTTGCAGGATAGCTGGCAATTCCTACGCCTCTTGAGCCCTCTCCCCCTCGAGGCTCAAGAGTGCTTCCTTTATTTTGATTCCTGGGCCATATCCCCCTAGATTGTCTTTTCCCAGTATCCTATGGCAGGGGATGATGATTGGGATAGGATTCTTGCCGCATGCAGAGCCTATTGCCTGATATCCTTTGGAGTTTATCCTGTCTCCGATATCCTTATATGTGATTGTCTTTCCAAAAGGCACATCATATATGCACTTCCATACCTTCATTTGGAATTCTGTGCCTTTCGCCTTTATTGGAAGATCGAAGGTTTTTCTCTTGCCTTGAAGGTATTCCTCTATCTGGGACTTTGCGTTTTCGGTGAGAATCGATGGATTCTCCTTTTCCAATGAGAAGAGGATGGCCGTGACAAAGCCATCCTCCTCCAGAATTGAAATATAACCTAATGAGCTATTTAGAACGGAAGCATGCACTAGCGTCTTGCTCTTCTTTCTTTTCTCTTAGGATCGATCTTGACCTTTACCTTGTTTCTGATCAAATAGCACTGGTGGATCTTTGGATTTCTCTCGAAGTCCTCTCCGATAGTCTTTTCCGTGATGTCCTCTACATTGAACTTCTCGAGAACCTCAGGATCCATCTTGAACTTCCTGTAGTTGTTGGAGAAGATCAGCACGCCGCCTGGTGCAAGGTGCATTGCAGCTGCTTCAATGAGCCTTCTATGGTCTCTCTGGACATCAAAGGAGTGTCTGTCTGTTGAGTTTGAGAAAGTTGGAGGATCGCAGAAGATGAGGTCATATCTATCATAGGTGTCCCAAAGCCAATCGATTGCATCTGCTTTATATAGGAAGTTGCCCATTGTTGTTGAATATCCATTGAGCTTAAGGTTCTGCTCAAGCCAAGCCAGGTATGTGTTGGATGCATCAACAGACACTGTAGATACTGCACCGCCCTTGATGGCGTTGAGAGTCGCGGTTCCGGTGTAGCAGAAGAGATTCAAGAATCTCTTTCCATCTGCCATCTCCTGGATCATCTTTCTTACTTTTCTATGGTCAAGGAAGATGCCTGTATCGAGATAGTCAGTGAAGTTGACATAGAACTTGACTCCATTTTCCTTTGCCAGGAATTGGTGGTTTGAGGCTGCAAGGCGTGAGTATTGCTTGTTTCCCTTCTGCTGTGCCCTTGTCTTGACATGGATGTTCTCTATGTCGATTCCTGTGGCTCTCTCTGTTGCGAGGATAAGCTCGTTGAGCCTTCTTTCTGCTGTCTCAGGCTCGATAGTGTCTGGGGCAGCATATTCAGAGAGGACAATCCACTTGCCTTCATAGATGTCGATAGCTGCCTTATATTCAGGCATATCAGCATCATAGAGCCTATAGCAGGTGACTCCTTCCTTCTCCATTATAGGCGTGATTGCCTTGATGTTCTTCATCAGCCTGTTGTATGCCATCTCCGCACCTTCTGAGAGAGGGGCATTCTTTCTTGCCTCCTTCTTCTCCAGGGCTTTCTGGATCATTCTCTCCCTTTCCTCATCAGTGAAGATGGAGTAGTGGGCAGCCTGACACTGTATTGGGCCGTTCCATAGAGTGTTTGTGCGCTCTGGCTTCATGTCTATATTCGACAATAGCTCACTGTTGCCTGTCAGGATTGTAGCTTTCCAACCCTTGAAGGATTCAGATAGCTTGTCTCCGATTCCCGCATAGAGCCTATCTATGTCTCTGATTCTCATTCTCTCTCCATATGGAGGATCCATGACGACATGTCCGAAATCAGCTGGAGATTCAGGGAGTGTTAGGAAATCCTGGAAGAAGAAATCTACGAACTCATATACGCCTGCCTTAAGGGCCGCTGCCTTTGATATCTCAACAGCGGTTCTTGAGATGTCGGATGCGTAGATCTGGATATCCCTGGTATCAATGGCGTTCTGTCTTCTCTCCTGTGCCTCTCTCTTGATCTTCTCTAGAAGCTCTGGATCGAAGCCTGGAAGGGACTGGAATGCATAAGGTCTCTTTCTCAATAGTCCAGGGGCAGTGTCTGTAGCCATAAGCGCAGCTTCGACTACGATTGTGCCTGAGCCGCAGAATGGGTCATAGAGAGGAGCTGGATTGCCATCTAGCACGCTCTTTTTCCATTCTGTCCTATAAAGAAGGGCAGCTGCTAGGTGCTCTTTTAGCACAGCATCTGTCTGCTCGCCTCTATAGCCGCGCATGGAAAGGTTCTCGCCTGAGAAATCCGCATACCACTTGACCACATATCCATCGATATGGACATGGACAGTGAAGTCTGGGCTTTCAACGCTTATGTTTGGTCTTTGGTCATCGAATTTAGACTTTATTCTCTGGCAGATGCCATCCTTGACCTTCAATGCCGCATAGTGGCTATTGTTGATCCAATTGCAGTTCTGTGTTGTGCATGTCACCTTGAAGGTCTTCTCTGGTGTGAGGTAATCTTCCCATGGAAGCTCCTCAGTTGCCTCTGCAAGCTCATCATCGGTCTGCACGTCATCATCGATGAACAGCCCCAGAAGAAGTCTAGAGGAAATCCTAGACTCAAAACAAAAACGATAACCAACCTCTAAAGTGCCAGCGAATTCAACGCCGGATGAGGTGATCCTGACATCCTCGGAGCCAGCTCTTCTGGCTTCCTCTGCTACCAGATCTGTCTGGTTTGCCGCGCTCGTTGCGAAGAAAATCATCAACTACTCCCTGAAAAGCGTTTCCATGTCGCTTTTCGAATAACTATACTTTGTGCCACAGTTGAAGCACTCGAGAACAAGAGGGAACTCTCCATTGAGGATATCCTCCTTCTCCTTTTGTGGCAGGCTCTTAATATAATCTGAAAATGCTTTCTCTGAACAGGGGCAGGAAAAGCCAATAGGAGAGTGCTCAAGATGCTTGGCATCATGGTCTCTGAACTCAGTAAGCACATAATCCTTAATGGATTCACCCTTGGAAAGCGCATCCCCCAGGTGCCTTAGCTCGCTTGATTTTTGCTGAAGGATCTCAAGCACGCTATCCTTGCATCCAGGGAGTGCCTGGATGAAGAGGCCACCTGCTCCAATGACTCTTGCCTCCTTGTCGAATTTCAAGGATAGATAGAAGAGGGAAGGTGTTTGCTCTGACTGTCTATAGTAGAGGGCAAGGTCGTTTGCAAGATTGCCATACTCCAGCATGATCTGGCCTGAGAATGGTGTCTTGGAGCCTTCCAGGAGCTTTGTGATCGTTAAAAATCCTGGTCCGTAGATATATGAGGTGTCTAGGGAGTCCAGTGGCTTTTCGAGTGGGATGGGATTGTTTGTAAGATATCCTCTTACTGCACCGCAGGCCCAGGCTTCGATGTACATTCCCTTAACAGGACCTCCGCATTCAATAGACAGCTGGATTCTGTCATTTCCCTTGACCTGTGCAGATAAGAGCGCTCCTGCGATGTATCCTTGTCCAAGCATGTAGGTCTCAATAAGCCCTGTGCCATGGTTTGCCCTCATCTCGTTTATCATTGATGTGCATTGAACAGCAGATAGCCTGACGCTTTCGTTCTCAAGGAGGAAGACCTCTCTTGTATCCGCAGGCAGGCTATTGAGATGCTCAATGAGCATGTTATCTATAATAGGTGTTTTTTTCATGGCTGAATTTTCGCCTAAGAGAGCCTTTTATTCAAGAGAGAGGAGGCCAATGAGCGGAATTCATTTTCTTCTAGCACCTCATTTTCCATCAATTTGCCCGCAATCTCAGACAGGGCGTTGAGCTCATGGGCCAGATTATCCCTCACAAATAGGTATCTTTCCTGGATTATTGAGGCAGTCTCCTTATCAAGGCACTCCTGTGTCGCCTCAGAGTATTGCCTTGGACCTATTGACTCATAGCCTGCTTGCCCATTTGACAAAAGCGCCATGTTCTTGAATACTTCGCTCATGCCATATAGTCCGATCATATCCCTTGCAATCGAGGTTGCTCGCGCTATATCGTTTGATGCGCCTGTGGAAATCTCGCCATAGATGACATCCTCTGCCGCTCTTCCACCCAGAAGGACGTCAATGGATGCGATCAGCTCGCTCTTGCTTAGAAGCGCTCTATCCTCTGTAGGTGTCTGCATTGTATAGCCTAAGGCTTGTCCGCCTCTGGGGATGATGGATATCTTGGAAACTGGGTCTGCTCCCTTGGTAAGATATGCAGTCAATGCATGTCCTGTTTCGTGGAATGCGATTCTGCGCCTCTCTTTCTCAGAGAGCACTCTGCTCTTCCTTTCCAGCCCTGCCACTGATTTCTCAAGCGCCTCTTCAAAATCTATGTGCGTGATTCTATCATGCTTTCTTCTGACGGCAAGCAGCGCAGCCTCATTTGCGATATTCGCCAGATCAGCGCCAGAGAGACCTCCCGATATCCTGGCAATCCTTGTCAGGTCAACAGTCTCGTCAAGCTTCAGCTTCCTTGTGTGTATCCTGAGAATATCGAGTCGTCCTTTCATGTCAGGCTTATCCACATGGATTTGCCTGTCGAATCTTCCTGCTCTTAAGAGCGCAGGATCGAGGATCTCAGGCCTGTTTGTCGCAGCAATGACTATTATCCCCTCTTTTGAGTCAAAGCCATCCATCTCCACTAGAAGCTGGTTGAGAGTCTGCTCTCTCTCATCATTGCCACTAAGCTGGCTATGTCCACGCACCTTTCCGATCGCATCGATCTCGTCAATGAAGATTATCGCAGGGCTTTTCTCTCTCGCATTCGCAAATAGCTCTCTTATCCTTGATGCGCCGACTCCCACATACATCTCAACAAAATCAGCACCTGATGTTTTGAAGAAAGGGACCTTCGCCTCTCCTGCAACAGCCTTGGCAAGCAGAGTCTTGCCAGTGCCAGGAGGACCGACGAGAAGGCAGCCTTTAGGCAGTTTTGCGCCCATTGATCTGTATTTCTCCCCATTGAGAAGATAGTCGACTATCTCCTCTAGCTCATATTTGCATTCATCTTCTCCCGCTATATCGCCAAAGCGTATGCCAGTATCGCTCTCTGCCCTGATTCTCTTTGCGCTTGAGGAGGCTTCAAAGATGTTCTTGAAGGAGGTGTTTTCTTCCCTTTGCTCCTTCTTTGCGATTCTGAATGCCATTACAAGCAGGATAGTGGGGGCGATGAGGACTGCAAGCAGCGTCCAGGTGGAGCCAGGAAAGCTCTCTTGGCTATCAAGGAATGAGAAAGGAATTCCCTTCTCACTTAGCAGCAAGATGAGGCTTTCATCGATTGGATCAGGATAGATGAAGGCACTGCTCTCTGAATATCCAATCACAAGATCCTCTGTCAGCACGACTTCTGAAAAAAGGCCGGAATTTGCCATCTCAATGAAACTAGGGCGATCGATTTCAATGCCTTCCTTGTCATCCCCATTGTTCTCTGACATCTGGGCTAGCACAAAGACAGAGGTGAGAAAAAGCACAAAATACAGGGCACTTCTGCCTATGCTTCCTTTTTTGTTGTTCTGGTGCATGACACCTCCTTGAAGTGAAGATAACAACAACTCAGAAAGAGATAAGAGTCAAAAAAAGGACTGTGCATACAATTAGTGCGCCATATACACATAAACTACATTTAAGGGTTTTCATGAATGTGGGCAAATGAGAGCAAATAGGGTATATTCAGATTAAGAGGCAATACCGAGATGAGAAGAAAGACAGTCGTCCTTCATTTGTGTTTTTTATTTGCATGCTTCGCTTTAAGCGCCGTGTCCCTTGAGGACATTCTCTCCAGTGCCATGGCGAATAGCCCTAATTACAGGAATATCGAAGTCAACTACCAAAATGGCCTATTGAGCCTTAGGGAGTCCAATCTTGATAAGAGCGCATCAATCAGCGTATCAGCATCACTAGATCCCCTTGCAAAGAGCATCTCAGGCGTTCCTGCGATTCTAGGCGATGGTGAGTATGGGATATCGCTCTCTCCTAATGTGACGATTACGCTTCCTAATGGAGATACTAAGATAAACGGAGCAGCTTCCTATGGCATGGATTACAAGGCAAAGTACAGTGTGATCAATGCATCCATGGGCTTAAGCCATGTGTTCGATTTCACAGGACTCGATGAGGACTCCATCTCTGATTTAAGCTATGCAAAGCAGGACATCTCATTAAGCCAGTCATTTGCAAGCAGCACTTATACCTTCAAGAAGAGTGTGATTTCTGCTATTTCCCAGCTTCTTACGATGGAGAATACACTAGAGACGACAAGAAACAGCCTAAAGAAGAGCGAGAAGGCCTTTGCTGACATGAATGCGCTTGGCACTGTCTCTCCTCAGTCAGCCACTTATAAGAACCAAGAGCGTCTTCTGGAGAGCGCTAGAGATCAGCTTGCCACTCTTGAGAGGCAGTATGATAATGCCAAATCAAGCTACAAGGACCTCACTGGTCTTGATTGGTCCGGCATAAGCGACCTAGCAAAGCCTCAGCTGGAGGTTGTCGTCCTCGAGAACGGGAATACAGATGTCTATCTTAAGGCCTTGGATATCGAGATTGCAGAGGCGAATTACGATTCGACATACGCGCGGCTCAATCCTTCAGCCCTCTCCGTCGGTGGCACGGTATCGGGTGGGTATCTAAGCGATAACAAGGCTAGCTCCATAAAGGATATAAGCACAGGCTCCTTGAACATCTCAGCAACTGGCTCATATACAGGCTCCAATTGGTCATTGAGCGTAAAGCCAGGGGTTAGCATGAGCTTCCCAAAGGATGGGGATGCCAAGACGACAGCTAGCGTGACTATTTCAGGAACCTATGCCAATGGCAGCCTCGGACAGAGCCAGGAGAGTGAAGAGCTGACTCTCTCAAAACTCAAAAATGCCATTGTTGCGGCAGAAAACAGCTATATCAATGCCCTCTCAAGTTATATGCAGCAGGCTCAAAGCCTATCGCTAAGACTTCTGCAGTGGGAGTTCAAGTGCACACAATATAAGTCAGAGCTTGATTACCTTGAGACCTTGCATGAGACCCAGAGCGAGCTTTTCAGTCTGGGACTCACAACAGAGGAGAAGCTCAGGGATGCAGAAGTGAATCTTGAAGTAGGTAGAAAAGAATGGAATATCCTCATGCTGGAGGGCGAGTCGCTTAGATGCGACATAGAGGCATTTGCGCTATAAAAGGAGATTAGGATGGAAGAGAATAAAAAGGGAACTATCACGGAGTCTGAGCGCCAGGAAAGGAAGCTGAGAGATGAAGCTAGGGCTAGAAAGAGGAGAAAGAGACTCAGAAGCTTCATAATCTGGGTCATCGTCATCGCTGTGATCATTGGTGCTCTTTACTATAGCATGGTTAGAAAGGCAAAGAGAGATGCAGAGCTATCTGCATTAATGAATCAGGTCACAGTCCTTGAGGCTGTCGTAGAGGAGAATGTCTATACCCAGACTATCGATCTCTCTGGCTATGTTGAGCCAATTGACATCCTTGAGGCCAAGTTCAGATCCACAGGTGCTGTCACAGGCATCTTCGTGAGCGAGGGTGAGAATGTGAGGAAGGGACAGCTTCTTGCCTCAATAGACAATACATCCCAGCTTATGTCCCTGCAGAGCATCGAAAACCAGATAGCGGAGGCAAGGCTCAATGGAGCTGTCAAGCAGCTAGAGCTTCTGGAGCTTCAGAAGAAGAATGCTGAGAACAATCTCGATTACACGAATCTCTATGCGAACTTCGATGGCGTTGTCGCAAGTGTTGATGTAGAGCTTAACGGCTACTCAGAGGCAGGAAGGGCTGCTGTGACAATCATAGATAAGTCCAAACTCAAGGCGACAGTGGAGATTGATGAGATCGATATGCAATATGTATATGTGGGTCAGCCAGCTTCTTTAAGCTTTGACTCCCTTCCAGGAGTTGAGGTCGAAGCCTATGTCTCATATATCCCAATGCTTGGAAGGTACACAGCGCAGGGCATAGGAGTTGTTGATGTGGAGCTTACAATAGACAATCCTCCTGAGAATCTCATCCCTGGTTTTACTTTTGAGGGCACTATCGAGGTGCAGGGAGATGTCTCAATGCTCATTCTCCCTTCTGATGCGATCACGACAGAGCGTGGTGGACTTACAACTGTCAAGCTAAAGCGTGGCGATGGAAGCACAGAGCAGGTGGCTGTCAAGGTCAAGTACCTAGGAGAGGGGCTTTGCCAGATCCTATCAGGCCTTGATGCAGGGGATGTGGTTGTGTATGAGAAGGTCGGAGGCCTTTTATCTCTCATGAGCGATACCGCAGCATCCGTTGGCATAATAGGCGGCGCAGATGGGCCAGCATTCTAATGGAGGGGTCTAGTGTCTGAATATGTGATCGAGCTTGATGACGTTAGGCGCTATTACCTAGTAGGCGACTTTGTTGTAAAGGCTCTAGATGGAGTGAGCTTGAAGATTCCTAGGGGTGCCTTCACCGCGATAATGGGACCATCTGGCTCAGGTAAGTCAACGATGATGAATCTCATTGGCTGCTTAGATACGGCAACCTCTGGTTACATCTTCATCGATGGAGAGATGACCAATGACCTTGATGAGGCGGAGCTTGCCTTCATCAGAAACCAGAAGGTCGGATTTGTCTTCCAGCAGTTCAATTTGCTTGGCAGGCTCAATGCGCTTGAGAATGTCATGACTCCTATGGTGTACGCCAACTACTCTTCTAAGGAGAGGAAGGAAAGGGCTGAGTACCTTTTGGAGAAGGTTGGGCTGAAGGACAGGATGAAGCATCTCCCAAATGAGCTCTCTGGTGGCCAGAAGCAGAGAGTTGCGATTGCTCGCGCACTCGTCAATGACCCAGCTATCCTATTAGCTGATGAGCCTACAGGTGCTTTGGATACAAAGACAGGAGACCAGATCATGGGTCTTTTCACTGACCTGAATGAGGAAGGAAGGACAGTCGTCTTTGTCACTCACGATAGATCTCTCGGCAAAAGATGCCGCGAGCAGATATACATTAAAGATGGGAGGTTGGCAGAATACGATGTTTTTCGAGAATATTAAGCTAGCGCTTTCATCAATGTTCTCAAATAAGATGAGAACATTCCTCTCATTATTGGGCATAGTTATTGGCGTTGGGTCTGTTGTTGCGATCCTGAATTTAGGAGAGAGCGCAAACCAGTCCATAACAGCTACTATGCAGATCGGTGGCATAGATATGGTCAATGTCATGCCCCTGGGAATATCCAGAGAGAGCGAACAGTTTAATGAGGAGTTCTCCAATAGCTTTGCCAAAAATGTGGATGGCATCTCAATGGTTCTTCCGACTGTGTCCTCTAATGCCAATATCCGCTATGGCAAGGAGATCATGAATGCCTCAATAACAGGTGTCACCTCTGATTATTTCAAGGGAAGCAACCTTGAGCTTCTGGATGGTGAGTTCTTCTCTCCTGAGGACAATATCACACGACGCCAGGTTGTAGTGCTTGGCCACGATCTGGCTGAGGATCTCTTTCCTACAGGCGGGGCAGTTGGCAACTATATCTCCATATTCAGAAGCCAAGCGAAGAAGTACCTCGTTGTCGGAGTTCTCGATGAGAAGGACACGACTATCGGATCTTCATACAACAATGTCGCCTTCATTCCTTTCAATACATATGACCAGAGGTTCAGGAGAGTCGAGACTGTCTCATCTTACATAATCAAGGTCAAGGATGGATATTCCTCAATCGATGTTGCGGATGATATCGAGTCCTATCTTGGATCGCTGACCGATGAAGGCTATATAGTTTACTCACCTGCACAGATCGTGGAGATGGCTGGTGATGTCACAACCATCTTCTCAAGCTTTCTTGCAGCCATTGCCGCTATCTCACTTGTTGTCGGCGGCATAGGAATAATGAATATCATGCTTGTATCTGTCATTGAAAGGACAAGGGAAATAGGCATAAGAAAGGCCCTAGGCGCTACTCCAAAGACAATAAGGGGACAGTTCTTGGTTGAATCAATCACCTTGACCATCTTTGGAGGGATCATCGGAATAATATTCGGCGGTTTTGTAAGCTATGTCATCGTAAACGCAGCTGGCTGGAAACTGGCCTTCTCGTGGTCAGCAGTGGCCTTGGCCTTGGGCTTCTCGACTCTAGTCGGGGTGTTCTTTGGCTGGTATCCTGCCATGAAGGCATCAAAGCTTGATCCAATAGCAGCACTCTCCTACGAGTAGGAGATAACCTTCCTGTATTTGTCTTGTTAATATGTGGTATTATATTCAAATAGAGACACATATAGGAGGGGTCTAGTGCTTAGCAGCAGGAAAAATGAGACCATAAGCGTGATTTTGCTTGTCACTGTTGTTTTCGCAGTGATCACTGTTCTTGTCATCGTGCTCTTCAAGACACAGTATGAAAGCACTGATCTCTCTTTGGAAAACAGGATCGAAAGGGCATACTCAAAGCTCCTTATCGCAGCTCAGGAGGGCTCAAGTGCCATCAATAAGGCGATGGAGGACTCTGATGTCGTGGGCTTTGGCTACTACTCCGTCTCCGGTGAGCCCAGGCTCATCTTTGGCAGCAACATACATACTGAGCTTCCATTCTCATTCTTCTCAAACACGAATGTCCCTTATTTCAAGGAATCGAATGTAATAGGATATGACGAGAAGGCAGGCACCGTGGAGTGCATCAGGTACTTCAGCCCTGGTGCGAGCAAGGAGGATTTTGATAAAATCCCTTTCTCTGAGCTGGCGGGAGAAGATACCAACTTCGTCATCTATATGTCGCTTTTAGGCGCTGATTATATAGCGTCAGTCAGAAGTCTCGGCATAAGCTCAGCTATTGCGATGACGATAGTCGCCACTTTATATGTCGTCCTTCTTTCCATTCTTCTTCAGAATGTCCGCTATCGTGATAGACTTCGCGAGCAGGAGTCCTTGGTTGCTCTTGGACAGGCTGCAAGGACGCTTACCCATGAGATCAAGAACCCTCTTTCCGCAATCACTCTTCAGGCAGCTCTTTTGAGGAGGACTGCGCCTTCTGAGATACAAGAGGACATCAATGTGATCACTGTTGAGGCAGAGCGTCTTTCGAGGCTCTCTGCGAAGGTCGCTGATTTTTTGAAGAACCCGATAGGGGAGCTTGAGGATGTGGACCTGGAGATTGCAGTGCATGAGATAATCTTGGTGACAAACAAGAGCATCCCTTTCATTGTTGATGAATCTGTTGATGAAAGACCTGTCATACTGTTTGATAAGGACAGGCTTAGGTCTGTCATAGAGAATGTCATAATAAACGCGATCCAATCGAAAAATGGCGATATTGAGGGGATGGATATCCTTTTGAGCTACGTCAACCGAGAGAAGGCGTACCATCTAGCTGTCCGCGACAGAGGCTGTGGGATATCAAATGAGAACCTGAAGAAGGTGTTCGACCCCTTCTTTACCACGAAGGTGCATGGCTCAGGGATAGGGCTATCCATAGCAAGGCAGTTTATCAAGGCTGCTGGAGGAAGCCTTTCCATCGAGGCTCGAAAGGGCGGGGGAACAGAGGTTGTTCTCATCTTCAAAAAGAAGGTGTAAAAGGAGACTATAGTGCGTGTCTTGATATGTGATGATGAAGAGAATATCAGGAATTTGCTTGCTAAATACCTGCTAATTGAGAATTTCGAAGTTGAGAAGGCAGAAAACGGTCTTTCTGCGCAGCGTCTCATGAAGGAGATGCCCTTCAATGCTGTCGTTGTGGATCTCAAGATGCCGGGCATGGATGGTCTGGAGCTTATGAAGTGGATCCGTGATGAAGGGTATAAGATGCCAATCATCATGGTAAGCGCATATGGCGAGATAAGCGACGCTGTAAAGGCCTTGAAGCTAGGCGCCCATGACTATATAGAGAAGCCATTTGATCCAGAGGAGGTTGTCCTGAAGCTCAGGAATCTGATGGATGCCTACAACCTCAATGAATATGTGGAGAAGGCAGGAAAGGGACTTCTGCTTTCATCATCCTTCCTTGGTGAAAACCAAGAGGTCAAGAAGATAAGGGATGTCATGAGAAAAATATCCCCATCCTCTGCCACCGTCCTGATCACAGGGGAGTCTGGGACAGGAAAGGAAGTCGTGGCAAGGGATATACATAATCAGTCATCTGTCTCATCAGGCCCATTTGTCGCAATCAACATCGGAGGAGTGCCTGAGAATCTTCTGGAGTCAGAGCTCTTCGGATACGAGAAGGGTGCCTTCACTGGCGCTGTGGGAAGGAAGGAGGGAATGTTTGAGCTGGCAACCGGAGGAACATTGTTTCTTGACGAGATAGGCGACATGCCCCTATCTTTGCAAGTCAAGATACTTAGGGTTCTCCAGGAGAGGAAGATCACAAGACTTGGCTCGACTATGCAGATCCCAATAAACGCAAGGATAATCGCAGCGACAAACAAGAATCTGGATGATATGGTCCAAAAGGGGCTTTTCAGAGAGGATCTCTACTACAGACTCAATGTTGTCAGGATCCATATCCCACCTCTTAGGGAGCGCAAGGATGACATACCTATCCTTGCAGCCGCAATCATCGCAAAGTACAACAAGATGATGGGAACCCAGATAACCGGAATCACACCTGAGGCCTTGGATGTGATGAAAAAACATGAATTTTATGGTAATGTTAGGGAACTTGAGAACGTCATTGAGAGATCCTTGCTCTTTGCAGACGGTCCTACAATCGATATTGGGGACTTGGATATCAGGCCTTCAATATCACGAGGCACCGAGGATGAGCACAAGATGGGAGCTTCTCTGGGAGAAGAGGTGATGAGCCTTAGAAACGCAGAGAGGAATGCCATTGTGCACGCTTTGCAACGGTGGCAGGGCAATAGAACAAAGGCCGCAGATGAGCTAGGTATTTCAAGACGCACTCTAATCAGCAAGATCGCTGAATACAATCTTGATCTATAGGAGTCAGAACATGAAGAAATCATTTGTCATAGTCTTATGTGCCATTGCACTCGTCTCATCTTTATTCGCACAGGGCTCTAAGGAGGGCTCTCCATTTTCCGAGTCTCCACTCTTTAAAGAGGTGAAGAGCATGGAGGTTGCCGCTCTCAAGGGGCCTACAGCGATGGGCATGGTAGAGCTTATGGATAGGGCGGAGAATGGCCCTGTTAACGGAATTGAATACAGCTTCCGTCTTGAAGGTGCTCCAGATGCGATCGTTCCACTTCTTGCGAAGGGTGATGTTGATATCGCCTGCATCCCAGCTAACCTTGCCGCAGTCGTATATAACAACACAGACAAGATCCAGGTTGTTGGCATAAACACACTTGGTGTTCTTTATATCTGCCAGAATGGCGGAGATGCTCTTTCCTCTGCAGAGGATCTAAGGGGCAAGACAATCTATTCAGCAGGAAAGGGCTCAACTCCACAGTATGCGCTTGAGACAGTCCTTGCTGGATATGGGCTTGAGATTGGAAAGGATGTCTTCATCGAATGGAAGAGTGAGCACGCAGAGTGCGTTGCAGCTCTCATTCAGAATGGGGATGATGGCAATTGCGTTGCAATGCTTCCTCAGCCATTTGCAACAACAGCCATGCTTCAGAATAGCGGGATAAGCATTGCCCTTGACCTTAATGATCTTTGGCAGGGACTTTCAGGCACACCTCTTGTTACAGGCGTGACTGTAGTGACTAAGGCATTCGCAGAAGAGAACCCTGAGAGCGTTGAGCAGTTCCTTCTTGATTACGCAAAGTCTGTTGAATTCGTCAACAGCGACCTGGATGCCGCTTCCCTTCTTATTGAGAAGTTCGGGATCATCAAGGCACAGGTTGCGAAGAAGGCGCTTCCATATTGCCAAATCGTCCTCATAACAGGTGATGAGCTTAGAGAGTCCTTAGACGTTTATTTGGAAGCGCTCTATAGCCAGAATCCAAAGAGCGTAGGTGGAGAGGTCCCAGGGGATGCTTTCTACTTCTAAGGAAAGAGTCATCAGATTCGGAGCCATCCTCTTTTGGCTTCTTGTTTGGCATATAGCTTCTCTGGTTGTAGCAGAGGAGCTATTTTTGCCATCACCATATAGCGTGGTCTTAAGGCTTTTCGAGC
Source organism: Candidatus Ornithospirochaeta sp. (assembly GCA_045606405.1). Taxonomy (GTDB): domain Bacteria; phylum Spirochaetota; class Spirochaetia; order Sphaerochaetales; family Sphaerochaetaceae; genus Ornithospirochaeta. The sequence continues at coordinate 24,348 of JAZURW010000176.1, forward strand.
TTCTTCTTGAGACTAGCTTCTGGTCTTCTGTGCTATTCTCCTTAGAGAGAGTAGCTCTTGGTTTTGTGACCTCTCTTCTTTTGTCTATTGTGCTTGCCATCCTTTCTTACAGGCACAGGTGGTTTGAGCTTTTGGTTGAGCCTTTGATGAAGACGATAAAGGCAACGCCGGTTGCCTCCATTGTCATCCTCATACTTGTGTGGGTGAACAGCAGAAACCTCTCAGTGATCATTTCGATGCTAATAGTTCTTCCTGTTATCTACACAAATGTCCTTGAGGGCTTAAAGGAAAGCGATGAGAATCTTCTTGAGATGGCCTCTATGTACAAGGTGAGGGGGCTGAAGAAGGCTCGATATATCTACCTTCCAAAGGTTGCACCCTACTATCTATCTGGCTTGAAGATCGCGCTTGGGCTTTCATGGAAGAGCGCCATAGCAGCAGAGGTCATCGGAATGCCTGATGGCTCGATTGGCGAGAGATTGTATGAGGCTAAGGTTTATCTCTCAACGCCAGATCTATTTGCATGGACTGTCGTCATAATCTTCTTGGCAGTTCTGTTTGAGAAGGCCTTTCTGATGATTTCCAAGAAGGCTATAGAGGAGGCCATCAGATGATTATTGACATAAGGAGAAAGGCCTTTGGTGAGAAAGTTGTGCTTCAGGACCTGATGCTTGAAATACCAGTTGGCAAGGTGACTGTCATCGAGGGGCCTTCAGGAAGAGGAAAGACAACGCTTATTAGAATCATCTCCGGTCTTGATGAGGATTATGAGGGGTTTGTCAAAGGCGGCCCTGAAAAACCCATTGTGCTCTTTCAAGAGGATAGGCTTGTAGAGGAAATCTCACTTGAAGCCAATCTTCTGATGGTATCATCAGATAAGAGCAGTGTGCTGCGACTTATTTCAGAGCTTGGTCTTGAGAATGAGCTTAAAAGCAAGGTATCCTCATTCTCAGGAGGCATGAAGCGGCGTGTTGCGATAGCACGCGCTCTCCTGATGGACTATGATGCTCTATTTTTGGACGAGCCATTCAAGGGCCTTGATGACGCCCTTAAGGAGAAGGTTGCGTCCTTGATGATAAAGGAGAATAACGGGAGGACCATGATAGTCATCTCGCATGATAGAATGGAAGCTGAGCTTCTTGGAGCAACCAACACAATAAAGCTATAGGAGGATGTATGGCAGAGAGAAAACTTCCACATTGGGATCTGAGCCCAATCTACCCTGGACCTGAATCAGAGAAATTCGAGAATGATATCAAGAGGTGCTTTGAGCTGATTGAAAAGCTGGAGGCAATTTGCCCAGATGCAAGTATTCCTATTGTGGATATTCTCAAGCTCTTCGATGAGTGTGCTGCCATAGCTGTCACTCTAGGTGCTTATGCGCATGCGCTGCATTCAACAGATGCCATTAATGCTGTGTATCTTAACGCCATGGGAAGAGCTGAGGAGGTTGAGACTGCTTTGATGGCTGCTCAGGATATCATGGTCTACCATGTATCAAAGAGAGCTGATGAGTTCGATGCTCCTGAATTGGAGCCATATTCTCTCTTCTTGAAGGAGATCAAGGTTCTATCAGAGCACCAGATGAGCCTTGAGGAGGAGAAGCTCGCAGGTGAGTTCCTTAGAGTCTCCGCTTCAGCGTGGTCACGTCTTCAGGGCTCTGTGACATCAACAATCGTTGATGGCGACAAGACCTTGATTGAGCTCAGAGGACTTGCATCCTCTCCTGACAGAGCTGTGAGAAAGGATGCCTTTGAGCGTGAGCTGAAAATCCTTGAAGAGCACAAGGTCGCCTTAGCTGCTGCGCTGAACGGTGTAAAGGGCACAGTGCTTCTTCTTGAGAAGAGAAGAGGTTGGAATGACCCTCTCGAGAGATCTGTCTTCACCTCAAGAATCACAATGAAGGCTCTTGAGTCCTTGATTGGCGCCCTGGAGGATTCAAGGGAGATGTTCAGGGATTATCTAAGGACAAAGGCAAAGCTCATGGGTCTTGATAAGCTTGATTTCTACGATCTCTTCGCGCCTGTTGGGTCAGCTAGCAGAGAGTACTCCTTTGAGGAGGGAGCAGAGCTCGTCTATAAGGCATATAACGCCTTCAGCCCAGAGTCTGGCGCATTTGTCAAGAACGCCATTGATAAGAATTGGATAGACGCAGAGCCAAGAAAGGGAAAGAGAGGCGGCGCCTATGATACTTCCTTCCCTCTTGTTGGTGAGTCAAGGGTTTTCACGAACTATGATGGCTCCTATGACTCAATCTCAACTCTCGCACATGAGCTTGGGCATGCCTATCATGACAGCATTGTGAAGGATCTTCCTGTGTCACAGGCTGACTATCCAATGACTCTTGCTGAGACAGCCTCAATCTTCGGTGAGAATCTCTTATTTGAGGATGTGATGGCAGCCTCCACAAAGGATGAGCAGCTTCCTGTTTTGGAGCAGTATGTGCAAGGCGCTTGCCAGGTATGCATCGATATTCTTTCGAGATTCTACTTTGAGAGAGAGGTATTCAAGAGAAGAAAGGATGGAGAGCTCACTGCAGACGAGATGAGCGCTATCATGCTTAAGGCGCAGGAGGATACCTATGGTGACGCAGTGGATGTCAAGCATCCATACATGTGGGCAGTCAAGAGCCATTACTATAGCGAGGGCTTCTCTTTCTACAACTACCCATATGCCTTCGGACAGCTCTTTGCGCTCGGTCTCTTTGCATCTAGAAATGATGTTGAGGACTTCCCTAAGTACTACAGAGACATCCTCAGATCCACAGGCTCAAAGACAGCTGTGGAGGTCACAAGGGATGCTGGAATCGATATCGAGGATAAGGCCTTCTGGATGAAGGGCATCAACCTTATCGCAAGCTATGCGGAGAAGCTCAAAGAGTGGCTCTAACCATTGAAAAGCTCGCCTCGGGAGCGTTGGGAGTTGGAAACATCAACGGAAAGACCGTTTTTGTTGAAAACGCACTTCCTGGGGAAAAGGTTGAGATAAAGATAAATGAAGAGAAGAAGGGGTTCATCATGGCCTCTTCTTCCAAAATCATTGAAAGGTCAGAGAAACGCATAGAGCCCATCTGTCCTTATTATGGCATCTGTGGCGGATGCGATTTCCAGATTGTGAGCGAGAAGGACTCTGCCTATCTTAAGGAGAGCATTGTCAAGGATAATCTTATCAGGATAGCGCACATGGATACGCTTCCCTCCTTTGATGAGCCTGCATATGGCTCTTTTTCCGGCTATCGCTCAAGATGCCGTGTGCATGTTGATTTGAAGACTAAGAGACAGGGCTTCTTGAAAAAGGGAACAAATGAGCTTCTAGACATTGATTTCTGCCCAGCTTTGGATGAGAAGATCAATGATCTTCTTGCAGAGAGGGGTGGCAGAATATTCAAGCAAGCCAGGATAAGGATGTTCGAGAACAGAGTGAATCGCAAAACAGGATTTGCTGAGGTTCCATTATTCTCCGGGGATGAGAAGGTTTCACTAGGAAGCGAGCTTGTGGATATTGCGATATCAGGCAGCTCCTACAAGGTGAATGCTGATGTATTCTTCCAGTCAAACCCAAGAGTCCTTCCAGAGCTCTTCAGGTTCGTGAAGGACAACGCTGTTGGGGACAATATAATGGACCTCTATAGCGGTGTTGGCACATTCTCAGCTCTATTTGAGGGCTCTGGCAAGACAGTCTATGCTGTTGAGAGACAGAAAGAGTGTTTGAATTTAGCTAAGGTAAACGCTCCTAGTGCAATCTCATTCTCTGATGATGTGGCTGTGTGGGGGAGAAAGTCGGGCAGGCATGTGGACACTGTGATTGTGGACCCACCTAGAGTCGGACTTGATAAGGGTGTTGCTGAGATGATCTCAACATGGGAGCCTGAAAGGATGATATATGTCTCATGCAACAGTGTCACTGCAGCACGTGATATCCCTCTCTTCAAGGGCTACAGCATCAGCAGAATAAAGGTATTTGACTTCTATCCAGGCTCTAGCCACACCGAGTGCGCAGTCATGATGTCTAGGGGCAAATAACCACACTGTCTTACCGCCTGTTCACATCCAGGAGGTGAGGGTCTGAACCTTGTTGCCATCTGACAGTTTTACTCTGCTGTCTGCTTCATGGTTTTCAACTGCTATGCAAGTGCCTGATTCGTCAGAGCTTTCAAAAGAACCAGGGGAAGCTGTTTTCCCCTGGAAGAAGCTCTACGCAGTATTCCCTGACAGGCCTTCGGACTCAAACAGTATTTTTCCGGCACACCCACCTGTAAGATCTGCGACAAGGTAGATTCTCTTTCTACGCTGGGGGACTCCCCAGTATTGGGCATCGAATACACGCCATGCGAGAGAGAAATCATCCTCCACGATAAGTCCGCCTGTATGCCATTTCTCAGACAGAGGAACTGACACGTTCTTGTATCTGACATTCACAATCTCCTGTATTACTTCTCTGAAATCAGCACCCTTGTTTGAAGAGAATGCACCTGTGACATTCTCCCAGACAACGAACCTCGGATTTTTGCCCTCCGTTGCCTCACGCATTTCACGGACGATACGGACAGCCTGAAAAAAGAGACCTGAACGACTTGCATTCAGGCCTTCACGTTTACCGGCAACACTCATATCAACGCATGGACTGCCGAATGTGATGATGTCCACAGGGTCTATTTCCGACCCCTTAATTCCTGCGATATCTTCCAGATGTTTCATTTCCGGGAATCGCCTTGTTGTAACTCTTATCGGAAAGGGTTCTATTTCAGATGCCCACAGAGGTTTTATACCGCTAAGCAGACCGCCGAGCGGAAATCCGCCCGAGCCATCGAACAGGCTTCCGAGAGTAAGTATTCTGTTTTCCATGAAGTCATCTTCATGTGGTGCAGTACTGCCATATTCAACCGAGCAGTTGTCTCTGACTACCTGATATATCTGGTACCAGTTGGCATTCATCTGCTTTGAGAACTCTCTGCTCATTGCAACATATGGGGAGGCGATTGCCGCTCCGGTAGTGGGATGTTTTGCAAGAAAACCGAACTGGCTTATTGCTCTCTGGCACTGAAAACATAGTGCTACATCCATTGCGTACTGATCCAGCAGCTGTCGGGATACGAGCTTCTCACACCCACGGGCCTTGAGCCACAGATATGTTTCCCTGAATACTTCCCTGGCACGGAGTTTTTCTCCGCCTTTCTGCTCGTCCAGCATGTAGTCCTTCGGTTCAGGAATATCTTCCCCTTCAAACTCGACAGGGGAAGGTAGAACAAGGGCGTTGGCCGCTTTTCCCTCCGTTATCTTGTCTTTCAATGCCTTTGACGGCCGACCTAATCCCGGTCTTGGACCGCCACGGCAAGTACCATCTTTTGCCATGTTTTTTATCCAAGGGTTAATACCCCGTTTGTTTTTCAGTTTTTGCGTGTGAGGGTTGCCGCCCAGTGTAACAGAAATGTCTAGCAGAGATTCAGACCGCCCCTGTGGAGCAATTTACAATGCTATTTCAACGCTAATTTCTTGCTAAATGCGTTTTGTTGTAGTATTATTACTACAGAGGTAACACTATGAACAAAATTTCTAATGTGAGTTTCCGCATAGACTCAGAGCTGAAATCTCAGGCTGACAGCCTTTTTGAGCAGCTCGGAATGAATATGACAACTGCTTTCAATATTTTTCTTCGTCAATCTGTAAGAGAAGGTTGTATTCCTTTTGAAATTACAACAAAAACTTCTCCTAATGCTGAAACCATTGAAGCACTGCTTGAAGCCAGAAAACTAATGAGTAATCATAATTCCAAAACTTATTTAGTTTCTGATGCTCTTAAGGAACTGAAAGCATGAGCTATAGAGTTCAATGGACAAGCAAGTTCAAAAAGGATTATAAACTCTGCCAAAGCAGAGGATTAGATATAAACCTTCTTGATGAAGTAATCATTCTTCTTTCAGAAGGAAAAACTTTGCCACAAAAATATAAAGACCATAGTCTTTTTGGACAATGGAAAGATTTCAGAGAATGTCACATAAAACCTGACTGGCTGTTAGTTTATGCAATTCAAAATGACATTCTGACTCTGACATTAGCAAGAACCGGTTCTCATTCAGACCTTTTCTGACCACCATATCTTGAACCTTCACGTATGCTTTTTGCTCCATGACATGAAGCACACAGTGCCTGCAGATTGCTGTCTTCAAGAAGGGTTCTGTCTTGTTTGATTGGAATGATGTGATCCACCACTGGCCTTCGTCAGTTTTCCTTTTTTCCAGCACTCAACACAGAATGGATGTTCAATTAGATAGTTCTGTCTCTTTCTTTTCCATTCAGATGAGTGGTAAAACTCTGCAACACCACGGTCCCGGAATCTTGTATCATACTGTGCATTCATAAGTTTCTTATTTTTAGCACAGTATCGTTCATACGTCAGCTTAGGACAGCCGGGGTAGGAGCAAGGCTTTGCTGGTTTGTACGGCATATCTTTTTCCTTGTTTTTTTTCTTTTCTTTGTGCTATAAGAAGGCGTCTTATTTCTTATATTGTTTTAGAAATAGACAACCTTCTGCCTCTGAAGGAGAAAGGCAGACAGCCAGATACTCTCGGTAGTGACGCTGTGTTCCTTTCAAGACCACAAAAACATACAGACATTCGTTGAATGCTCTGTGGTTAAAGAGAAAAAGGAGGTGATTTATGTCTAAAGCGAAGGCTGTGTCATCAAAAAACACACACCAGACAGCAGTTGAATGATTATGCAAATCAGCACAATCCGAACAACAAAGCCTTTAAAGCCGACATGAAGAATAAGGAAAGTCATGAGAAATATACTTTTGACTATGATTATTCTTATTGTTGGAATTCAAAGGACGATTTTAAATCACCTGGTCTCCCTGTTTTGACGTGAGGCCTTTTTTAAATATAAAACCGGAAGGTTTCTTTCATCCTTCCGGCTCTGCGATTGTAGTTTCCCATTAAACTGAATGTGATGTTGGCAGTGATAGATAATAACCCCAAGGGTTAATTCTACCCGTTGCTAACATCATTTCTACTACCTCGTGGCATGTTGAGTGCGCAGTCATGATGTCTAGGTGTAATTAACCGTACTGTGATAAAACCTTGCAGAAAATGATTTAAATGTGTGGAAATAATGGTTTCCATTCTTGAAGGACTTTACTCAATAGAGTTGAGGCTATACGAGTTTTGAGGTTTGAGGCGATCAAAATGGCATGAATGGGCCCGAATACCATAGATCGGCGCTTTCATGCCTCCTTCATCGTGTCTGACACAACCAGAGCAGTTCCAATAACCATCACTCCCAATGCTATAAGGTATGAGCAAGTGAGCTTTTCCTTGAGGAACACAAAGGAAAGAAAGGCCCCAATAAAAGGTGCTATTGCATAGTATGCGCTGGTCTTTGCGGCACCTAAGCTGTTTTGTGCCCTGACATACATGAATATGCTAAGCCCATATGCGACAAATCCCAAGAGGAGTGCAAGCGCTATTTGGAGTGCATTTGGCATCGGCTCTTTTGATAGAATCGCGATTATCAAGGCTCCCAAGCCCGAGAATATGCCTTTGAGAATGACTATTTGATATGTGCTTTTGTCTGAGATGCTTCTGGTGCAGTTGTTCTCCAAACCCCAGCAGGTTGTCGCAAGGAGCACGAATATCGAGCCATATGAGAACTTGAAGCTATCTTGGCTTTCAAAGGATAGAATGGTGCTGGAAAGGGTGATGAATGCGATTGCAAGCCAAAGCTCTTTCGACACCTTCTCCCTGAAAAGGAGAAGTGCAATCAGCGTGGTTGCCACTATTTCAAAGTTGCCGAGAAGCGATGCATTCGATGAGGTGCCATAACTTAGCCCCAGCATCAGGAAAATTGGTGCGGCTATATCAAGGGCAATCATCCCAAGCACATAAGGAAGATCCTTCCTTCCGAGCTTCTTCTCCTTATCATGCTTTGTGAAAAGCGCCATGAGTCCAACACCTATGCCGGCTCCAAGATACAAAAACGCAGCCATTGTGCTTGGTCCGACACTTCCAAGCAGGAGCTTTGAGAACGGGACATTGATCGCGTAGAAAGCAGCGGCTGCTAGAGCCAGGATTATTGCTTTGATTTTTCTCACGACTTCTCCTTTATCCCCATTCTATTGCTTTTCTTACCGCATTTACCATGCGAATGCAGAGTAAGGCACCTTTTTATTTCGAATGATAGTTGCATTAAAGTAAAGTACCTGTACACTTTAAAACATGGAAGTTAGAAAGACTAGGCTTGAGGAACTTGAGCTTGTGATGGATATCTATCATAGAGCCCAGGATATAATGGCTGAGAGGGGGAACCCCTCACAGTGGGGGCATTTCTATCCTACAAGGGCAATGATCGAGGACGATATCCTTAAGGGCAGAAGCTATGTGCTGATGAATAAGGAGCAGATTCTCGGTGTCTTCATGCTTCTAAGTGGCGCAGATCCTTCATATTCATATATAGAGGATGGCGAGTGGCCAAATGATGAGGAATACGTGACGATCCATAGGATAGCATCAAGCGGGATCGAAAAAGGCGTGTTCAGAGGCGCCTTTGATTATGCAAGGAGCATCTGCTCCAATGTCAGAGTCGACACACATAAAGACAACATTGCAATGCAGGCTGCTATTGAAAAGTGCGGCTTCAAAAGGTGTGGGGTCATATATGTGGATGACGGCACACCGCGAATTGCCTACCATAGTTGATGTTTTATCTATACCAAATCAGATAAGACTTGTTTTTTCAATGAACCAGCCTCATAATCGATAAAGACAAGCTAGCATGTTTGTTTAAAAACAATGTGTTCATTTTTGATGGACATTTAGGAGGATAACGTGAAAAAACTATTAGCATTGCTTTTGGTTCTTATCGCAGCTGCAGGATTCGCATTCGCACAGGGCGCTCCTGAGACAGCATCAGCTGCAACAACAGTGGCAGGCTTCGATCCAGAGCTTGTTAAGGCAGCTCAGGCAGAGGGCGAGCTTATCGTTTATGGCTCATGTGAGGAAGAGTACCTCAATGCTGCATGCGACAATTTCGAGAAGCTCTTTGGAATCAAGGTATCAAGACAGCGCCTCTCAACAGGTGAGGTACAGGCTAAGATCGAGGAAGAGAAGGGCAACCCTTCAGCTGACGTATTCTTCGGTGGCACAACAGACCCTTATAACATCCTTGCAGCAGAAGGCCTCTTGGAAGCTTATGAAGCAGATAATGCAAGCCACATTTCAAAGTCAGTCTACAAGCACAAGGACAACTATTGGTATGGCATCTACACAGGTATCCTCGGCTTCATGTACAACAAGAATGAGCTTGAGAGACTTGGCGTTGAGCCTCCAAAGGATTGGGCAGATTTGACAGATCCTAAGTACGAAGGCATGATCTGGCTCTCAAACTACAATACATCAGGAACAGCAAAGCTCGTTCTCAACACAATGATCCAGAAGTATGGCCACGACGAAGGCATCAAGTACCTCACAGCTCTTGATAAGAACATTGAGGTCTATACAAAGTCAGGCTCAGGCCCATCAAAGAACGTTGGCATCGGCGAATGTCTGGTTGGCATTGGCTTCCTGCACGATGGCATCTACCAGATTGTTGACAATGGCTATGACAACATCGGTCTTGTTATCCCAGCATCAGGCACAACATGCGAAATCGGCGCAACAGCTATCTTCACAGGTGCTAAGAACAGCGCAGCTGCAAAGCTTTGGATTGAATATGCTCTTTCACCTGAGTGTGTGAACCTCGCTAAGGAAAACGGCTCATATCAGTTCCTCGTCATCGACAATGCTGAGCAGCCAAAGGAAGCAGCAGAGTTCGGTCTTGATCCAAACAACGTTATGGATTACGACTTCGACGATGCAACAGCTAACACAGCTTCTTACATCTCCGACATCATGAACGCTCTTGCTAACGCTGGTGCAAACCTTGATGAAGGCAGACTTCAGATTAAGTAATTGAATCTTTTCATGAGGGATGGCATCTCGCCATCCCTTTTTTTAAATTCAGGAGGATTATCCTCTAGGAGGGTGAAATGGCCAAGACCCAAGGCGCCATGCTTGAAAGGAAGAAGCTATTGGCTGATCCCATCATGGTCACTACGATAGTATTGCTCATAACGTTCCTTACGTTGTTCATTCTTTATCCATTGGCAATACTTCTTGTTGATAGCATCTATGGAGATACAGGAGTCACTCTCGATATCTTCAAGAGAATCTTCAAAATGCCTAATTTCAGGCAATCAATCACGAATACTCTCAAGGTAGGCTTTGTTGTTGGCATAATATCGACAGCAGTAGGCCTCTTGTTTGCATATGTTGAGGTTTATCTCAAGATGAACAGGTTTGTTGGAGGGCTTTTCAAGGTTGTTTCCATGCTTCCTGTCGTCTCCCCACCATTTGTTCTCTCCCTATCCATGATCATGCTCTTTGGAAAGGCGGGCATAATCACAAGATTCCTTTTGGGAATCTATGACAATAGCGTATATGGCTTCTGGGGCATCACAGTTGTCCAGTCTTTGACCTTCTTCCCAGTTTGCTACATGATGCTCAAGGGCCTGTTGAAGAACATAGATCCTTCTTTGGAGGAGGCTGCAAGGGATATGGGCGCATCACGCTTCAAGGTGTTCTCATCAGTTACCCTGCCTCTGCTTCTTCCAGGTCTTGGAAATGCATTCCTGGTAACCTTCATTGAGTCAATTGCGGACTTTGCAAACCCAATGCTCATCGGAGGCTCCTATGATACGCTTGCTACCACTATCTACCTGCAGATCACAGGAAACTACGATAAGGCAGGTGCATCAGCGATGGCTGTTGTGCTTCTTTCAATCACGCTTTTGATGTTCATTGTTCAGAAGTTCTATCTAGAGGCGAAATCAACTGCCACACTCACTGGAAAGGCATCAAGAGCCAGAATGCTCATTGAGGACAAGTCTGTTAAGATTCCTCTTACTGTGTTCTGCTCTGCTGTTGCGCTTTTCGTCATCATCATGTATCTCTGTGTTCCAATCGGATCATTCTTCCCAACCTGGGGATATAAGTTCTTCCCTCTCACAGGCAAGTGGTTCGTCCAGGTATTCACCAAGTACCGGGGCTTCCAGGCATTCAAGGATTCCTTTGTGCTATCCTTGATCGCAGCTCCTATAACGGCACTTCTTTCAATGATAATCTCATATCTTGTTGTAAAGAGGCGTTTCAAGGCAAAGGGCTTTATAGAGGCTGTGTCAATGCTTGCGATGGCAGTTCCTGGAACAGTATTGGGCGTTGGATATATCAGGGGATTCGCAGGCGGCGTCTTCAGAACCGGCTTCCTGCAGGGCATCTATGGAACGGGGCTTATCCTTGTTATCGTATTCATTGTGCGCTCCCTTCCAACTGGAACGAGAAGCGGCATATCGGCACTGCGACAGATTGATAAGTCAATCGAGGAATCCGCATATGATATGGGAGCTGGGAGCTTGAAGGTGTTCACCTCTGTTACGCTTCCTCTGATCAAGGACTCATTCCTCAGCGGACTTGTGACAGCATTTGTAAGAAGCATAACAGCTATATCAGCGATTATCCTTCTTGTGACACCTCAGTTCCTCTTGATCACTGTCCAGATCAATGAGTTTGCAGAAAAGGGTGCATACAGCTTGGCTTGTGCATTCGCGACAATACTTATCGTCATCACATATGGCGCTGTTCTCTTGATGAACCTCTTCATCAAGTACTTCGGAACAAGCAGAAAAATCAAGGAGATTGATTAATTATGGCAAAAGAGAAGAAAGGCGTTCGCCTAGAGCATATTTCAAAAATCTACAAAGATCCAAAGACAGGTAAGGATTTCTATGCAGTGCATGACACATCCTTGGATATAGAGCCAGGCTCATTTGTGACGCTTCTTGGCCCATCGGGCTGCGGAAAGACCACAACGCTTAGGATGATCGCTGGCTTTGAAAGCCCAGATGAGGGCGAGATCTATCTTGGCAACGAGGCAATTAATGCGCTGACACCAAATAAGAGAGACACTGCAATGGTATTCCAGAGCTATGCGCTTCTTCCTCACTACAACATTTTTGATAACGTTGCTTACGGTCTTAAGATCAGAAAGGTCCCAAAAGAGGAGATCAAGGAAAGAGTGACAAGGATACTTGAGCTTGTGCAGCTTTCAGGAATGGAGAGCAGAATGACTAATCAGCTCTCTGGTGGCCAGCAGCAGAGAGTCGCACTTGCAAGGGCTCTTGTCATTGAGCCATCTGTGCTTCTCTTTGATGAGCCTCTTTCAAACCTCGATGCAAAGCTTAGGGTATCGATGAGGACAGAGATCAGAAGAATCCAGCAGGAGGTTGGAATCACAGCAGTCTACGTCACTCATGACCAGAGTGAGGCTATGGCTATTTCTGACAAGATCATCATCATGAACAAGGGAAAGATCGCCCAAATGGGAACACCTGAGGAAATATACTACCATCCAGCTGATGAGTTTGTCGCAGACTTCATTGGAGAGGTTAACTTCCTAAGAGGAAAGCTAAAGGAGATCAAGGGTGATCTTGCAGTGATCGATGTCGACGGAAATGATATTGTCGTGCAGAACTCTGAAAAGCTCAAGGTAGGAGAGAACTACACAGCGGTTCTCCGCCCAGAGGCTGCATCTCTTGCAGATTGTGGAGGCGTTCCTTGCCGCGTCATCCTTTCATGCTTCATGGGTTCTTACCAGAACTACCATGTCATGGTTGGAAACACACTTGTCAAGCTGGAAGAGCATAACCCAAAGAACAAGAAAATCTATAAAGTAGGCGATAACTGCTCATTGGTATTCGCAGCTGAGTCTGTGCATGTGCTTTGATAAGGATGAATGATATGGATATTGAAAGAATCAAAGAACTATACCTACAGAAGGATCGCAACTGTGCTGAGGCTACCTTGATAGCCATGAATGAGGAATATAATCTCTCTCTTGATGAGAACAGCATCAAGCTCATCGGTGCCTTTGGCGGTGGCATGGGTTGCGGCAAGGTCTGTGGTGCGCTTGCAGCTTCAATCGCTGTGATAGGCAGGCTGGAGATTGAGGACAGGGCTCATGCTTCAGAATCCCTAAAGGGGCACTGTGCTGAGTTTGTATCCCGCTTTGAAGCTTTTGCGGGTGGCACTGATTGCGTTGATGTGAAAAAGAAGTGCTTTGTTGAAGGTGAGAGGTGCCTTAAGGCAGTTTTAGGCAATGCAGAGCTTCTTGCTGGATTCATAGAAGAGAAGAATCTGGCATGATGAATTAGGAAGGACACGCCCTCCAGGGTTCAATCCCTAGGAGGGCTTTTCAATTAAATGCCATATCAAATGAGATTGAAAAGGGCTTCCTCCCCTGTGGAAAGAAGCCCATTTAATGCCTTAGATGGCCTTAATTTGATTTCTTGTTAACCATGATGTTTGTCAGGATTCCAAGGATTAGGGCACATGCAACTGCTGTGAGTGTCACCTTTCCAATGGAGATTGATAGTCCGCCGATTCCTGAGATGAGCACGACAGATGCAGTGAATACATTCCTGTTATCCTCAAGGTTTACCTTCTGCAGCATCTTGAGACCGCTTATTGCGATGAAGCCGTAGAGTGACATGCAGACACCACCCATGACGCATGCAGGGATTGAATCAAGAAGCGCCATCAGAGGAGATATGAAGGAAATTGCCATTGAAAGGATAGCTGCTGTTGTTATTGTAGCAACTGAAGCGTTTCCTGTGATTGCAACACAGCCTACAGATTCTCCATAGGTTGTGTTAGGGCATCCTCCGAAGAATGCGCCGACCATAGAGCCAACGCCGTCACCTAGCAGTGTCTTATCCAAGCCAGGATCTGAGATAAGGTCCTTGTTGATGATGGAAGAGAGGTTCTTGTGGTCTGCAATGTGCTCAGCGAATACTACAAACGCAACAGGTGCGTAAGCAACGAAGATTGTTGCCAAATATGATGCGTTGATATCCTTGAAGCCCTTTGCTGCCTTGATGAATGCGAACTCAGGGAAGCTTATGAAGGAGGTGAGCGCTACGCGTCCGTTATCCAAAAGCGCTGCAAATGGCGCGAAGTCAATAAGCAGCATCTTCTCATTGCCTGTTGCCCTTCCGATGAGTGTGAAGAGAAGTGCGAGAAGGTATCCTGCAGCGATGCCGATTACAAAAGGAATGAGCTTTGTCATCTTCTTTCCGTAGACAGAGCAGATGATGACGACTGCCAGTGTGACCAAGCCACAAAGCATTGCAAGATAAGGAGATGCAAGAGCAGAACCGTCACCCTTCATGAGGTCGCCAACTGCGTTTCCGGCAAGTGAGAGGCCGATTATTGTCACTGTTGGTCCGATTACCACAGCAGGCATGAGCTTATCGATCCATTTTGTGCCCACTGCTTTGACAATAAGCGCAAGAGCGACGTACACAAGACCTGCGAAGATGGCTCCGATGATGAGTCCCAAAAAGCCGAGTGACATTGATACTCCGCCAGCAAAGGCAGCGAGCATTGAGCCAATGAAGGCAAAGGATGAGCCAAGGAACACTGGGCTATTGAACTTGGTGAATAGCTGATAGACGATTGTTCCTGTTCCTGCGCCGAATAAGGCAGCAGAGGCTGTCAATCCATTTCCGACGATAGCAGGAACTGCGATAGTCGCTGCCATGATGGCCAAGAGCTGCTGGAATGCGAATACGATCATCTGCTTTGTCTCTGGTCTGTCTTTGATACCATAGGTTAGATTCATTTATTCCCTCCAAAAAAAAATCAACCACATAGTGATTGACCAAGAATTCAATTACAATTGGAGGCTTGCCTACAATCAATCATGAATGTATGAAAAAAGAACTTCATTGCATTTCCTCCGTAGAAGAAGTTAGCAGAAAAGCCTTTTTTTGAATAGTGGAACCAAAGAAAAAAGATAGTGCTTTAGAAGTGAGCTTGATTATGGTTTTTAATATAAAACACTAAAAGCCAGATTGATGTCGTATAATTAGGTACTATATTGTAATATCAAATTATTCAATCCGATTGCGTTTTTCAGGAGGATTCAAAAAAGAGCGATGATGCGTAGGATTTCTTTCTTGGTGATTGTATTGTTATCTGTCGTAGGTCTGTTATTTGCTTCTGATGGGAATTATCAGAAAATCTATCCTATAGATGATGCGATCCTTTCGGATTTGAGCGATCTATATGTGCTTTCTGGCATGGCTCTGCCTTCGACAAGCGGTCCATTCAGCGCTCAGGAGCTTTCCTTGATGCTGGAGAGAGTGGATTATGAAGATCTGGATGGCTTTGGAAAGTCGATGTATGACTCAATCCGGAAAAGGCTTGATGAGGAGGCTTTCTCTGGCGTTTTCGATTTCAATCCGAGGGTGAACCTTGAAGCATATGTGAATACAAACACAGAGTCCGGATTCTTCCATGGCTGGGATAATTGGTTTTACCAGGCTGCGGATGCAAGGCCTCTTCTGGAACTGATGTCAGAGGAGCATGTGGGCGATAACCTCTATGGATTCATCAACTTCTCTCTTGGAGTCGCAAAGACTCATAATCCTATGGATGTGAAGGTTGGTGATTCTGTCTTATGGTCAAATATACCGATGCTTTTCCAGAACGATATCAAGCAGCTTGATTTCAATTTCCCAATGAGGGCATTCGTTGCAGCAGGAGGAAGGAATTTCTCATTCCAGATTGGCAGGGAGCGCATATCATGGGGGCCAGGAAGGACTGGCAACTACATAATTGGCGACCATATCGATTACCACAACACAGCAAGAGTGGCTGCCTTTGATGATGGCTTCAAATATAGCTTCATTCTTCTGGGGGTCAATCATCCTCAGAACTACTATCTTGATGATGGTCTTAATGTCAATGGCTCTCCTAATGGCCAAAGCGCATACCTTAATGGAATAAGCATGTTCATTGCACATCGTTTGGAATGGAGGCTTTTTGAGGATAAGGTGGGCTTTGCTGTGAATGAGGGAGTCATGTACATGAGCAAGGATAACAAGCTTGACCTTATTGTCCTCAGCCCTGCGCATGTTTTCCATAACTCCTACATGAGATCTCTTACGAACTCGATTCTCGGCTTTGAGCTCGATTACACTCCTTTTGCAGGCCTGAATATATATAGCCAGATTGTAGTCGATGAGATGATCCTGCCAGGCGAGCCTGTGCCAGGGGATAGAAATGGAGCGGCTGCAGAGCCTTCTGCTGTTGGAGTCATGGTTGGTGCGACATATAAGATGGTATTAGGTGATGGCGTCCTCTCGCTCAATGGAGAGTTCTCAAGAACAGATCCTTTCCTTTATCTGAGGGATGCAGATAAGCAGATAGAAGGCAATCCTGGCAGAACGCAGAAAAAGGACGATTGGGGCATTAACTATGTTGTCGCTTTAAGAGAGATGATTGGTGCTGGCGGAACACAGTTCTACGATGAGCAGTTTTTAGGATATAGGTACGGTGGAGATGCCATCGTTGCTGACCTTTCTGTCCAATATAGAGTCCCATCCAAGTATTCATTGGGTGCAGAGCTCTTTTATATGGCACATGGCACACATGATAGATGGACTGTTTGGACGAGAGTCAACAACGTATCCTACGACGGTTCAGAGAATACGCAGTTCGTTGAAAACCCATCAACACCTACAACTTCCCATATAACAGAGAACAACAAGGATCCAGAGAGCTCTCTTAGAAACGCTATCACTCATTCATTTGTATTCGCGCTTAGGGGTGGCGTTGACTTAGGCTATGGCTTCTCAATTGACGCAGAGCTTGATTATTTGACTCTCATAAATCCAGGCAACATGAAGGAGAATGGAAGGGAATCAAGTCTGCAGATGGTTCTGAGGGCAACCTGGGCTTATTGATACCCATGATAGAAAAGTCAAGGCATTGGCTTATCAAGAACCACCGGGTTCAAAAATTCCGGTGGTTCTGTTTTATGCGAAGATGTGATTTTGATTGTCAATGGAGCTAGAAGTCGCCAAAGCCTGCGATCACGTCTCTTAAATAGTATGCACTGTCCTTAGGGTATCTTGCGAGGGTGCTATAGTCGCAGTATACGATTCCGAATCTCTTTGAGTATCCTTCAGCCCATTCATAGTTGTCGATGAATGACCATACAAAGTAGCCTTTGAGGTTCACGCCTTCCTTGATTGCGTCTGCACAGGCATGAAGATGCTTGTCAATGTAGATGATCCTCTCTCTGTCATGGACTCTAAGGTCATTTGTCAGCTGGTCGTCCTCACAGGAACCATTTTCTGTGATGTATAGAGGGATGCCTCTTGTGTAATCCTTAAGCCACATAAGCTGTCTGTAAAGGCCCTTTTCATCGACAGGCCAGCCAATATTCGTTGTTCTTTCCCAATGTGGAGCTGTGGATACCTTCTCTGGCTCTGCTTCATTGTAATAAACAGGGTATTCGTTGTAGTAGTTGATTCCCATGAAATCTATTGGCTGTGAGATTAGCTCCATATCCCCTTCCTCTACAGGGAACTTCCAGCCAAGTGTTTCTGTGCAGAACTCTGGGTATCCATATCCGAAGACAGGTCCCATGAACACCTCTGTATCAACAGCGCGCTTATAAAGGGCAGCCTTCTTGTCGATTTCCTTTCTAGTTGCGGCCCTTGGTGTCTGTGGGTTGAAGGTGATGCCGATTGGAGCTTTGTATCCTCCCTTTCTGTATGCATCGATTGCGAGGCCGTGTGCAAGGTTTATATGATGCACAGCCTTCAGCGATTCTCCGAGGTCCTTGTGTCCAGGTGCATGGCATCCGATCTTATATCCAAGCCATGCTACGCAGAATGGCTCATTGATCGTTATCCACATGTCAACAAGACCATCAAGCTCCTTGAACATGAGTGCTGCGTAGTCTCCGAATCTGAGGGCTGTCTCCCTGTTTGCCCAGCCGCCAATCTCCTGAAGCTCAGAAGGAAGATCCCAGTGATAGAGAGTCGCACAGGCCTTCATGCCTCTCTTGTGAAGCTCCCTGCATAGGTTCTTATAGTATTCTATTCCTTTCTCATTAAGGGTTTTTCCTGCATTAGGCAGGACTCTGGACCATGAGATTGAGAATCTGTAGGACTGGAAGCCAAGCTCATCCATGAGAGCAATGTCTTCCTTGTAACGATGGTACTGATCTGCTGCGACTCTGCCATCATTTGAATCCTTGATTGCGCCCGGCACAAGAGCGAAGTCATCCCAAATACATCTTGTTCTGCCGTCCTCAAAGGCAGCTCCCTCTACCTGATAGCTTGCTGTCGCACAGCCAAATAGAAAGTTCTCCGGTAATTTGGCTCTGTCCATTTTGTCCTCCTTTTACAAATGTAGGGTAAGACCAAAGAGCGCATTTTGCAAGCAATTTGTTCAGGGGATGAACAAACGTCTTTTTCCTTGACTATTGCAATTTGCGCCGTCTACAATTATTTGGTGGATGAAAGAGGTGAAAGATGGCTGTGAACAATAGTGGATATCAGAGGAATTCGAATATATCCCTAGTTGCCAGGGCGATCTGGAAGCATAAATCAATATCGAGGGTGGATCTTTCGAGAGAGCTTGGTCTATATAGGTCCACCGTCACGAACATAATCTCATTTCTTCTTGAGAACGGCATAGTGCAGGAGGGGGATGCTGTCTCCTCAGGCACCCACGGAGGAAGAAGAGCGATAACCCTTTCTTTGAGAAGCGACTTTGGCTGTGTTGTTGGCTTTGATATCCAGCCCTCTCACTTCAGGGCGATCATCTTATCGATTGATGGGACAGAGCTATGGAGGATGGACTCCATACTTGAATCCTCTGGTCTTGTCGATAAAGCTATAGAGGCCATGGAGCTTGCACTTCTGGAGAGGGAGAGGCTTAATGTGCCTCTTCTGGCAGTGTCATTCTCCATTCCAGGCGTGATTGACTCAGATAACGGCATTGTCGCGTATTCATGGCCTTTCAGATGTGAAGAAGTGGACTTAAAGACTATCATAGAGGAGAAGTTCGGCTATCCAGTATATGTGGAGAATGATGCGAATGCTGCCGCTTGGTACGATATAAACTCGGGCATTCTGGACAAGAATGACAATGCTCTTTCTGTTGTCGCTGATTACCATGATGAGACTTCAGATGTTGGGGTTGGTGTTGGCTTTGCAACTATCATAAAAGATGAGGTCTATCACGGCTCTCATCATGCGGCAGGGGAATTCGTATCACTTTCATGGAAGTCTGGGATGAACAACCAGTCTGGTCTCTCACCAGAAATACTGAGCAATCCCAAGACAGATGAGGCTGCATGGGCATTTTGGATGGATGACACATTCAGATCCATAATCCCACTCGTTTCTGTAATGGATTTCTCGAAAGTCATTTTACACGGAGAGCCTTATAAAGAGAAAAAACGCGTGATGGACTTCTTTGAGGAGAAGCTTCCGGATTTCCCTGCGGTTCTTGAAAGAACTGGCTGTGAGCTTGTTCTAGACACCCAAATCGGCGTTGTTTCCGCATTTGGAGCAGCTCTCAGGGCTCTGCAGATGATGTTCAGGGTTCCTTCCTTGAGCGAGGACTCTCCATCTTTTGCCAATCATTGGGAAAAAATTATCGCTTTATCTTCAAAACAGCGTGATAATGGATAAAAAGGAGGTTGTGCTGTGTCTGATAAAGAAAAAGCACTGAATGCCAGTGGAGCGGGAGAGGTTACACTGGGCGATATTAAGAATGAAAAGAAAATCAGACGAAGGGAGCTGACAAGCAGAGGCGAGGAGCGTCTTGCCTATTGGACCTTGGTTCTCCCTGGCTTCTTGATCTATTTTGCTGTAATGGCATTCCCAACAATCTTTTCTTTTGTTCTTTCGATTTCCAACTATTATAGGGGAGGACAGCTTTTTGGACCTAAGGCTGTTGACTTCAAGCTTGTTGGCTTTGGCTCTTATGCCAAGGTATTCCAGGATGAGTACTTCTATGTTGCTCTGAGGAACAACTTCAAGATTGTATTGATCTCGGTTTTTGGACAGATACCTCTTGGATTCATCCTTGCTTACATCCTCAACAGAGGCCTTGTCAAGTTCACAGGATTCTTCCAGAAGTCGG
>JAZURW010000177.1:0-3627 GCA_045606405.1 Candidatus Ornithospirochaeta sp.
CCTTGATGGCATTGGCTCATATGAGGTGCTTATCCCTCAGGGAGTTGATGTGGATTCTGTCAGAGGTGAGCTTGCAAGAGAAGGATACATGACCAGCACTTATAAGGAGCTCTACTCAAACCTTTATTACAACGTTCAAAGCTCGATAAGCATCCTATATGTGATTCTTGTATCAGTTGCTCTTTTATCTGCATTCTTCTCTTCGGATATAGCGAAGGTCTATGTTGAGAGGGATAAGAGGGATATAGCATCGCTCTTGATGCTCGGAATGGATGAGAGGAGAATACAGAAGCTCTATTCCATGCTTACATTGATCTCTGTGCTCCTTGCATCTCTGCTGGGCGTTATCTTTGGCATTCTCATCAGCTACAGCACCCCAGATATCATCTCATTGATTTCAAAGAAGAATCCTGCATTGTTTGAATACTACATAACAGGCTTTGGCATTAGGGTGCCCTTTGCCGCTATCTTATCGATGGTTATCCTTATGCTCGCTGTTTCATATGCGACTCTCAGGCTCTCTTTGAAGCGTATCAATAGAGCAAACTTGCTTGTGCTTGTCGAAAATGAATAAGATTGCTAACCTATTAAGGTGAATTTTGAAGTATTTTCCTTAGGGACAGGCGGCATGATGCCACTTCCAGGCCGCTTTCTGACATCAGCATTAGTACGCAGAGAGGGTGAGCTTTTCCTATTTGATTGTGGGGAAGGCACACAGGTTAGTCTCAAGATGCTGAATCTTAAATGGAAGAAAATCAGCGCCATCTTCATCTCTCACATGCACGCAGATCATGTGACAGGGCTCCCTGGCATATTGATGCTATCTAGCCAGGTTGATAGAACAGAGCCATTGTACATCTATGGCCCATCAAAGCTTGTTGATTACGTTGAATCATCAAGAAAGATACTCGATATGTATATCAACTATGAGATCAAGGTCATCCCAGTTGAGCCTGGTGAGATATATAGGGGAGATGGGTTCTCTGTCAACTGCTTTCCTTTAGATCACACGAAGCCATGCTTTGGCTACTCCATAGTGGAGGATAATCGTCGTGGCGAATTCTACCCCGAAAAGGCTTTGGCCCTTGGCGTTCCAAAGGGCAAGCTCTTTGGTGTTCTTCAGAGAGGAGAGAATGTGACGCTAGAGGATGGTAGAGTGGTCACTCCTGAGATGGTGATGGGCTCAGAGCGTGAAGGCAGGAAGTTCAGCTATGTGACAGACACTCTCTATTTTCCTGAGATTGCCGACTACGTCCATGATTCTGATATCCTGTTTTGCGAAGGAATGTTTGAGAAGGAGCTTTCGAAGGATGCGAAGGATAAGAAGCATATGACATCCTCTGAGGCTGCCATAATCGCAAGAGACTCCGGCTCTTTAATGCTTTGTCTGCAGCACTACAGTCCTCGTTATTCAGATAAAGAGCTTAAGAAGCTGAGAGATGAGGCAAGGGAGATATTCCCTAATACAATACTCACAAAGGATAGGATGAGCTTCAACATCGCTCTTAAGGATTGAACTGGATCTTCAAAGCTAGATTGCAAATAAGCCATTGAGTTCCGAAAAAGAAGCAGCATGACAAGCCATGCTGCATATTCAATATTGCATCTCAATCTTCAAGCTGGAAGCAGACTATCATAAGCCTTTGGAGGCTTCTTTAAGCAGTGCGCTGGCTGTGGTTTTTTTGCCACTTATATCTGCAGCTTTCTTTGGAAGAAGCAGCCTTGTTGCCTTTTCTGCCTCTGCTTTTGAATAGAATGGAAGCACTGCATACATATAGTCGCCAATTCCAGAAAGAATAGTATCCTCACCAAGAATGGTCTTTATAGAAGCTGCATCTCTATCCTTAAAGGCAACAACTGAGAGGTTGTATCCATCACAAAGGGCAGCGTCGATCTCTGCCTGAAGGGCGTTCTCGAATGAAAGAAGCTCAATTGGAATTTCCTTTTCGACCTCAATGATGACTTCTCTCTCGATTTCCTTAATGACTTCTACTTCCTTGATGATCTCGACAGGAATCTGGACTTCTTTGATGATCTCTACTTCTTTCTCAATTTCAACAGGGACTTCCTTGACGATCTCTACTTCCTTCACAATCTCAACAGGAACTTCCTTGATCACTTCAACAGGGACTTCCTTGATGATCTCGACTTCCTTTTCAACCTCAACAGGAACTTCCTTTATGACCTCAACCTTCTTCTCGACCTCAACGATGACTTCCTTGATAACCTCTGGGCCAGGGACTCTGATCTCCTTTATGACTTCAGAAGGTACTTCAATGAAGACTTCTTTCTCAACCTCGACTTCCTTGATAATCTCAACAGGAACCTGGACTTCCTTGATTATTGTCTCGCCTGCAATCTCGATTTCCTTTACAACCTCAACAGGGACTTCCTTGATTACCTCTACAGGCACTTCCTTGACGATTTCCACAGGAACTTCAACAGGGACTTCCTTGATTACCTCTACAGGCACCTCGACTGTGACTTCCTTCTCAATCTCTACAGGGACTTCCTTGATGACCTCGACTGTGACTTCTTTTTCAATCTCTACAGGTACTTCCTTAACGACCTCAACAGGAATCTCAATCTCCTTTACGATTTCAACAGGGACTTCCCTGATGATCTCTCTGCTGATTCCCCTGCTTTCCCCGGATACACGATCGAAGAGGTCATTTGCGGCAACTGATCCCCTTGTCATAGGGTCATCGAGAGCTGGTGAGTATAGAGCTGAGTCATAGGAGTTTGGTGCCAGCTTGTCTATTGTGTCCTTGTAGGTATCACCTTCACGCCTACCAACGAGGATTGCTATCTCAATTAGCACAAGGCCTACTAGGATCGGGAAAACCTTAGAGAGAATATCGTAAATCTCTTCCTTTGTGATATCATAAGTTGGGACGATGAAGTTTATAAAAACAGCAACGAATGCTGTTATGAATATCAGGGATAAGATAATCGTTGTTATAACGAGCTTCCAAGTTTTAGAGGCTTTTGCCATTATTCCCTCCACATTATGTAGTCGCAAAAAACTAATGCTTGTATTATAACAATTGTATAACATGGTTACAAGAATTAAAGTTTTATTTGCAATAATCATATTCGCCCTCACCACATTCATCAGCAATGCCATTTTTGGGGCAAATGGCTCTAGGGAAATACATCACCTGCAAGAGGATGTCGATAGACTGCACCAGCTTGAAAGCAAGATATCTGAGGAGGTTGGGCTTTTGAGGAGGAATACCTCACATGAGGCTGATTCTGATTCTCAGCATAGCTTTCTGGTGCTCTCCTTTGATGAGGGAGATGTCTATCAGCCACAGTCCTCAGAAGCCGGGGGATATGACATATCATCATATGAGCCGCTACCTGGCTGGGGAAGCCTTCTTGTTGGTCTGGGGGCGGTTCTTGTGTATTCTTTGATCCTTCTTATTGTCGGATATATCAAGAGGAGGGGGGATGAACGCCGCGATAATCGAATATAGCCTTGATAACGTTCCTAAGATAGCAGAACGCATAAAAAGAGGAGAGGTCGGAATCTTTCCCTGCGATACGATATATGGAATCTGCGCATCTGTCTCAGAGGCCAATGCTGAGAGAATATACTCCATTAAGGAAAGGCCTCAATCGAAG
>JAZURW010000178.1:0-13358 GCA_045606405.1 Candidatus Ornithospirochaeta sp.
TAAGGTACAAAAGAAGATCCAAGGGTCCCTCGAAATCCTTCTTGTCATTTAGGATTCCAGGGATCTTGAAGCTTTGCTTTTCTTTCTTATCCAGGATTATGTCGAATGATGCAGCCATTATTCCTCTGTTGCAGGAGCTGAGAACATCAGAACTCTAAGCTTTGAATCAAGCATTTGCGCGAATTCAGGGTTGTCCTTGATATAATCAAGAGTCTTCTCCCTGCCTTGTCCAATCTTCTCTCCTTCATAGCTGTACCAAGCGCCAGCCTTCTCAATTAGGTTATATTTCAATGATGCATCCAATAGTGAGCCTAGCTTTGAGATTCCACTTCCGAACATCAGATCAAGTTCACACTTCCTAAAAGGAGGAGCAACCTTGTTCTTCACAATCTTGACCCTTACTCTATTGCCCTGGACATCATCTGCATTCTTGCCAATGGATTCAATTCTCCTGACATCCATTCTAACTGAAGCATAGAACTTCAGGGCGTTACCGCCTGTTGTTGTCTCAGGATTGCCGAACATGACGCCGATTTTCATTCTAATCTGGTTGATGAAGATGATTGTTGTATTAGCCTTGGATAGAATTCCTGTCAGCTTTCTCAAAGCCTGGGACATCAATCTAGCTTGGAGTCCCATATGGCTATCACCCATATCACCCTCGATCTCTGCCTGAGGTGTGAGAGCAGCAACAGAATCAACGACGATGATATCGATTGCGCCTGATCTAACAAGACGCTCAGTTATCTCCAAAGCTTGCTCTCCATTGTCTGGCTGTGAAATCCAAAGGTCATCGATATTCACACCTAGATTCCTTGCATATACAGGATCCAAGGCATGCTCAGCATCAATGAATGCTGCGATGCCACCCTGCTTCTGTGCCTCTGCGACAGCATGAAGCGCAAGTGTTGTCTTACCTGAGGATTCAGGTCCATAGATCTCGATTATCCTTCCCTTTGGATAACCTCCCACTCCCAATGCTTCGTCCAACAGTAGAGAACCAGAAGGAATTGTCTCGACATCGAGAATATCCTTATTGTCGCCAAGCTTCATCAATGAGCCCTTACCGAACTCCTTGTCTATTTGAAGTCTTGCCGCCTCTAAGGCTTCTCTCTTTCCATTACTATTATTAAGTTCAACAGCTTTTGCCATCTTCTCCTCCTGACATATAAACGAATTATCTTTGCATTTTTGCTACTTTAAGGAACGTAGCATCTTACTATCGATTAAGAAAGTAATTGGTCCATCATTTAGATATCTTATATCCATATGCGCTCCAAAGACACCACATTGAACATCAACACCCAAATCCTTAAGAATAACTATTCCTTCATCATATAAGGATTTAGCAAATGCAGGTTCAGCCGCACTATCAAAGGATGGCCTATTTCCTCTATACACATCAGCTGCTAAGGTGAATTGGCTAATGAATAATATAGCCCTATCTGTGTCCATGACGGATAAATTCATCTTATCATTTTCATCAAGGAAAATCCTGAGTTTAAGGATCTTCTCAAGAAATGGCTTCAAGTGCTCAGGCTTATCGTTCTTCTCAACGCCGAAATAGACCAACAGGCCAGATGAGATCTTCCCTGTGACAATACCATCAACTGTGCAGGAGGCATCCTTCACACGCTGAATGACAGCTTTCATAGATCCCCCAGAAGGTTGTTTATATCCTCTATAAATGCGCTTTTATCAGGACTATTGAAGAAGGCAGTGCCCATGACTGCAAGATCAGCCCCGGCTGACACAACTCTTCTGATTGTGCTCTCCCCTATTCCACCATCCACAGCAATGCGATATTCATATCCTTCCTTGAGCCTTCTCTCATTCAAATCAGCTATCTTCTTGGCTGTCTCTGGAATGAATTTCTGCCCACCCCAGCCAGGATTGACTGTCATGACTAGAACATAATCGACATAGCCCAACACTGCATCGATTGATGAAACGCTTGTGCCTGGGTTTATCGCAACACCACACTCACCGCCTCTCTCCTTGATCAAGGAAAGGCATCGATGAAGGTGCTTAGTTGCCTCCTGATGAATAGTGAGAATGTTAGCGCCGGCATCCATGAAAGCATCAATATGACGCTCTGGCATTTCAACCATCAAATGAACATCGAAGATCAAATCGCTTTCGCTTCTAAGGTCCTTGATGAACTTTGGGCCAAAGGTGATAGAAGGCACGAAGTTTCCATCCATGACATCAAGATGGATGTAATCGCAGCCAGCCTCTGATACCTGCCTCAAGCTTTCTTTGGCGTTCGCGAAGTTACCTGCAAGAAGTGAAGGTGAATAAATTATTTCCTTTTTAGACATGGTTTCATTATATACAAAAAAGTTCATATTGGATATGGAAACACAAATTTATAAGTTTGCTTTTTTTGCAAATTGATGTTATATTCAATATATAAATCAAGTAAACATTCCGAGCAGAACGTATTCTGCCCGGTTTTTATTTTTGATGAAGAAATTGCACAATTTTCAAGGAGTTTAGTCAATGGTTGATTTAAAAGCTCTTCTTCAGGAAGAAAAGAACATGGGAAAAAACGCTCATTCTTCCTACAAGACTGCCACTTTTCAGGAAGTAGATAAAAAGCTAGAAGCGATGAGAAGTGATGAAAAGAGAATTGAATTGCGTCAAAATGCCATTAATCTCATGAGAGAGAATCCTGATTCCATAATTCTCACATATGTTGCTGGAAAGATTAAGCTCATGCTTCGCCCTCATGAATCAAATATCATGCTGAATAACCTGGCATTGGATTTCTACAATGTGAGAAATTGGGATGCCGCAGAGTTTATCGCTTTGAATGTCCTCAAGGCAGCTGAGTCACCTAAGGCACTTCGTGTCATGGGAGATGTATCCAGCGAGAAGAATGACGAGGTTGCAAAATGGGATTACTATGAGCGCTTTGTCAAGGCAGATAATCAGGATGTCGAAATCATCGTGAAGGTCGCAGACCATTACGATTCCATTGGCGACAAGAAAAATGCCATGAGCTTCTACCAGAGAGCTCTATTAAGACTCGCAAAGACTGATGATGAAGCAAAGATAAAAGACATATTCAAGAATCTCTTGGAAAATGGAAAGACAGACTTCCCATTCTATGTTTCATACGTTGATGGCATAAGCGAGAGGAACACTGATCTTGCAATGGCTCTATACAAGGAACTGATCAACTACCTTATCAAGGAGAGAGCAGAGCTGAAGAAAGTCGAGAACAAGCCAAGTGAGATCAGGATGAACCTTGACAACATCATCCTTGTCGCAAGGAAGATTCTTCTTATCAACCCACTTGATAACGATGTTAGAGTCCAGATTGTCGATGCTCTCAAGATCAAGTTCAGCGCTTCCTCAAGATATGCTGAATGCTCAAAGAAGTACAACATCCTCCAGAGTTCCGATCCTATCAAGGCTATTGATGACTTCACAAAGGATATCGCATATTGCGAGAAGACTTATGTTCTCCAGAACTCATTGAGGAAGGTGGGGCTCATCACATCTGTTCAAAATGGCATGATCAAGGTCAGATACTCAGCAACAGAGGAACAGGAGATTCCTTTAGAGGCTGCCTACACTGCCCTTCAGCCACTTACCAATCAGCATATCAAGGCAATCAAGAAGGGTGTTCCAGCCCAGAAGATCGTCTCTAAGATCAATTCAGAAGGCGGAATCAAGTGGCTCGTAAAGACTCTCCTTTATAGCGCATCTGACAATAAGCTCCAGCTTAAGGACATGAAGGCTGAGGTTGTTCCATTGATCATGGATGAGGTTATGTGGAAGCAGGTGGCAGAGAAAATCAAGGAAGAGGTAAAGGTCAATCCATACATCAGGATAATCCCTGGCGCAAGCGACACTTACGAGCTTACAGCCTACCCTTCAACCCCTGAAGAGAAGGTTCTCTACGGCTTTAGAGCTTCCAACACTGTATATGAGAAGGCTGAAGTCATGATTGAAGCCTTAAAGGACAACAATATCGATAAGACCTCTGATGCTTTCTTGGAGATGGTCGATTACTTCCTTATGGTTTCAAATGACAAGATGAAGGCAACTGACTTGAGGCTTTCAGCCACAATCATGGTTGATTACGCTTTGGAGAAGAAGGTACCTGCTGAATCCGATGTTGACTTTGAGGATATCTTCAACACCCTCACAGAGCTTGAGATCAAGGATGCCTTTAGAGCCATAAACAACACTGTCATCAAGAAGGAGTTCATTGATAAGGTTTATAAGTGCGACAAGAATGCCTATGACACTCTTGAGACCTTGTTCCCTTACTACGTCTCCTCATACATTCCTTCAAAGATGCAGAGACTCAATAAGAAAAGATTCAATGAGTACCTTGCCAAGATAGTCAACAACTTCAGGGAGAACATGCAGGTGTTTGTCTACTTCGCAACAGATGCAAAGCTCTCTGAAGAGCAGATGAAGGCTTCAAATCTTAGCTATGATAAGATGTTCAAGACAGAGCTCATGGCCATTGCAACCTGTCATAAGACAGCAGACAGCCAAGAGAACAGAAAGAACACAAAAGCACTCCTTAAGGATCTTATTGAATCAAAGGCTATTGAGAACTACATCAAGAATGCCCCAAGGGAATCCATTGATGAAATCAAGGGATTGATCATTTACAATGAGGGGCTTGAAACGGAGGACAAGAAGGCCTTCAAGACAATGATTCTTTCAAGATTCCCTGACTACGACTTCGGCGAAGGCAAGAAACCAGTTGTTGTCAATGTCGTGAAAGCACTCTCAGGCTTCTTGGCAACAGAAGCTAGCTATGACAGAAAAATAGAGGAGCTCAAGGAAATCAAGGAAGTTCAAATACCTGCAAACCTCAAGGAGATCCAGGCAGCAAGAGAACTTGGCGACCTTAGGGAGAATTCAGAGTACCAATATGCAAAGGAGCATAAGAGAGAGCTTGATAGAAGAGTTGCAGAGCTCTCATCGGACCTCAATACTGTAAAAGTTGTCAAGAAGGAAGATGTTGTACCAGGACTTGTAGGCTTTGGCATGAAGGTGCATATCAAGGACAATCTTGAGAACAGGGAGTTCTATTACACCTTCTTTGGAAGATGGGAATCCGATCCAGATAATGGAATCATTGACCTCAATGCTCCTGTTGGAAGGAATCTCATAAACCATAAGGCAGGTGATAGGGTCGAATTCGATATCAATGGAAGGGCTTGTGATTACACAATCCTTGATATCGAAGAAGTTGATTTCTAATAATTACGCTTAGTGAAAATCCCAAGCCTGATGTGTTTGGGATTTTTCATTATCATTTTGATAGAGGTTCTCATGGATTCAAAGGTCATTCACGAAATAGTGGAGAAGCAGAAATCATTCTTCAACACAGGCAAAACTTTAGATATTAGATTCAGAAAAGAATCGTTAAGGAAGCTTTATAAAGCCATTCTCGACAATGAAGATGCTCTTAGGGATGCTTTGAGAAAGGACCTTGGAAAGTCAAGCTTTGAATCTGATATGTGTGAAATACGGCTCACTCTCAGTGAGATATCATATCAATTGAAGCACATTAGGTCCTTTGCGAGGAAAAGGAAAGTCAGAACACCGCTTTCAAACTTCGCTTCAAAAAGCTTCGTACTGCCCTCCCCTTATGGGAACACTCTCATCATGAGTCCGTGGAACTATCCTGTTCTATTGACCTTGGAGCCATTATGCGACTCCATAGCCGCAGGCAACACAGCAATCGTCAAGCCCTCTTTATATGCTCTGGCTACATCAAATGAGATAAAGAGAATAATCTCTGAAACCTTTCCTGAGGAATATATCGCAGTGATCGATGGTGGCAGAGAGGAGAATCAAAGCCTTCTAAAGGAGAAGTTCGACTACATCTTCTTCACTGGCTCTGTCAATGTTGGAAAGGAGGTCATGAGAAAAGCCTCAGAGCACCTCACTCCTGTGACTCTTGAGCTTGGAGGCAAATCACCGACAATCGTTTTGAAGGATGCTAACATAAAACTAGCTGCAAAAAGAATAGTATTCGGCAAATACCTCAATTGTGGCCAAACCTGCGTTGCACCCGATTACATCCTTGTGGAGAAGGATGTCAAAGAAGAGTTCACCTCTTGTGTGATTGAGGAAATCAAGAGACAGTTTGGTGAAAAGCCCCTTGAGAATCCTGATTTTGGCAAGATTATCAACCTTAAGCACTTTGAAAGAATCTCAGCTTTAATTGATGAAGGGAAAACAGTATATGGAGGACAGTGTGATATTGAGAGCTTGAGGATAGAGCCAACGGTAATGGACAATGTTGAAATCACCGATAGTGTGATGCAAGAGGAGATCTTCGGACCAATCATGCCTATCATTTCGATTGACAACGTAAGCGAAGCAATCTCAATAGTAAAGTCCATGCCCCACCCCTTGGCCTTCTATGTTTTCACAAGTGATAGGTCCATTGCAAATAACCTTATCAGTACAATCGGCTTTGGTGGTGGTTGCATAAATGATGTCGTTGTTCATCTGGCGACGAGCGAGATGGGCTTTGGAGGCTTCGGTGAATCAGGGATGGGATCCTATCATGGCAAGGATGGCTTCAAAGCATTCTCCCACTATAAATCAATCCTCGACAAGAAGAATTGGATAGACCTTCCCATAAGGTACCAAAGATACAATGACAAAAAGCATAAGCTATTGAAGCTATTCCTTAAATAATCAGATTTTCAAGCTTATCCAATGTTATGGAGCCAACAGAGTTATAGATGATTATTCCATTCTCATCGAGCATCACTGTCTGAGGGAGCATTCGAGAGCCTCCGAATGACTTGATGACATCTCCTGTCTCATCCAAGCCGAAGAGGAACGAGTAATCATATCCTGATAGATACTCCTCAACATCACTAGTGACAAGGTCTGAATGAATTGCGATAAGGGAGATTTCTGGATGATTATCATGGAATTCCTCAAAGTGAGGTAGCTCAGCGATGCATGGGGAGCACCATGTAGCCCAGAAATTTATCACAACCTTACTGCCCAGATTCTCGCTTAAAGTAAATGATAAGGGGCTTTCGCCATAGAGAGGAACAGTGAAATCCATCGCTCTCATTCCCACCTCAGAGCCGTAAGGAATGCCTTCAACCTCAGATGGCACCTGATATTGCGTCTCGCTATCCTTAGCTATCGCCTCTTCACCCTTATTGAAATCGATGTTCACAATCAAGATGACAACAATCAAGAAAAGAATGGCAAGCGACCAAGCTAGCTTAGCTCTTTTACCTGTCTTTCTCTCAGATTCCTCTTTTGGTTGTATGAGAACCTTATTTCCAACTTTGAAGGAAATTGCCTTATGAGGACATGTATCGATGCACTTTCCGCAATTCACACACTCAGAGTCGCCTACTCTTTTAATATCCACAGGACAAATGCTGATACACCTGCCGCAATCGGTGCATTTAGGCCTTTCAACTCTAACGCCTGCTAAGGAAATCTTGGCAAATAATCCATATAAAGCCCCTAGAGGGCAAAGGAACCTGCAGAAGGCTCTATAAATGAACACAGCAGCTAGGATAATCAAGGAAAGAATGACGAATTTCCTTGTGAAGAGAAGCCCAAGCATGGAAAGCTTGTCATGATTAGCAGAATTTGACAAAAGACCAATGGCCCCCTCAAAAGTCCCTGCAGGGCAAATATACTTGCAAAAGGCAGGAAGAGGATAGTTTTGAAAGGAGTACCACAATGGAATCAAAATGACAAATACAAACAAGATAATGTACTTCAAATAGCTAAGGATCCTTGTGATCCTATTCTTTTTGACCTTGTATGTGGGAATCTTGTGCAATAGCTCTTGAAGAAGACCAACAGGACATAAATATCCGCAAATTGTCCTTCCTAGAGTTATTCCAAATAGAAGAATTATGCCAAGTATATAATATGGAGTTCTCTGGGATGATGATGCTATGGCATTTTGAAGCGCCCCTAATGGGCAGGATAAGACAGCGCCAGGACATGAGTAGCAATTTAGTCCAGGAGAACAAGCGAATTTCATCTTTCCAACATAGATATCGCCTGTGATGAAGCCCTTTATATGAGCATTGTACAACAACGCAGAATAGAGCTGTATCAATCTGCGTTTAGAAGGCTTATTATTCATAATCCACTCTTTAATCCTAGCCAAGTCCAATACACTCCGTGCAAATATTTATCGCTTTGATGAAAACATCTCTAGCACCACCATTCATAATTCCAAGTGCTATAAGAATCAAAGCCGCTGTTAATAGCAAAACCCTGTATATAGCTGTATTCCCTTTCTTCTTTTCCTCATTTGAGGAAACATCGACCTTTCCACCTAAAGGAAGAAGCATCCTGAACTCCCTTTCCATTGAACGATCCAGAGCATAATACCTAAAATAGAGCGCGATTGAGGAAAGCAGCAGCTCCGGAAGTGAGCTGATGAGAAGTCGAGACATCACGTTCTCCAAGTCCCAGGACTTGAAGTTGTCACCATTAAGAAGGTATGAGAGAAGGGATATCATGCAAACAAGAACAACTGAAAGAGTCCCAAGATTGATATAGACTCTTTTCCTCTCCTCTATTGCAGCTTCACTAGGAAGAACAGGAACCCTTTTCTTCACCAATAAAAGCTTATTCTCTGAGGTTAATCTGAATCGATGCTTTTCAGCTTTGAGGAAAAACGAGAGAACAATGGAAACAAGCAAGATAAGAACAAGAAGCAGAATCAATGGAAATAGAGGCGAAAGCTCCTTATAAATCGCCTCTTTTGAAAATATCGCACCAAGATTACCAGTATTAGAGTTGGTGCCATCAAGATAAATGGAAATGCATGAGATAATAAGAAGAAGCATCAGAGTCATGACTGATGCTGATGAAATGATCCTGATTACCGCACATTTAGCTTTACTGTTCTTAACTTCACTCATCGTAATGATTATATTACACCAATCAGGCTATTGTCTTTATCCAATATACATATTAATGCAGACAAATCTTATTTTAAGTTATTGGATACTAATGTAAGATATTATAAAAAAAATCATGAAGGAGCATTATGAAGACTAATAGATTACTATTCATATTATTTGTGCTATTAATTGCGGTAAGCTGTTCAAAGGCTGATGAAGAACAGCCTGTTGTGGCCTCTCCAAGCAACGATGTGCAAGAAGTGGTCGTAGATACGTCCGCAGAAGAGATTGAAGAAGAGGCACCTTCTATCCCTTCGCTAATGAGCATTGAGCCTCTTCAGGTCATAGAAGAGGAGCTTGATGGCTATATGCTTGGAGATACTATAAGGAACTTTGATTTCATGGATATCTCTGGAGAGGAATACTCAATTGAGGAGCTTCTTGAGCAAAAGGAGCTGATTCTCATCAACTTCTTCTCAACAAAGATAATTCCATCAATCGATGAATTGGTATTCATCGAGCAAGCATATGAGGAATATAAGGATAGAGTCGCTGTAATCTCATTATCGATTGAGGATACAGATACTTTAGAATACATAAAAGGCGGAGCAGATCCTCTTGGAATCACATTCCTCATGGGAAGGGATGAGAATGATATACTCTTAAATGAGCTTAAGACGGGCGTACTTCCCACTTCTATCGTAGTTGATAGATTTGGCAAGATAGCTTGCATTGATGACAATGCATACTATTCAAAGGATGCATATGTCAACCTTTTTGAATATTTCCTATCTGAAGATTATACAGAGACAAGAACATTCAAGTATTTCCCAGGTCCTGCATCTGATGTTGCCCAGCCAAGCGCAGAGGATTTATATGCAGCGCTGGATGCAAATAGCGAGAGAATTGTCTTTAACAGCTTAGCAGATAAGCTTTTATGGCCAATGGTAATTGAGGAATTAGATGGCAAGACAATAGTGAAGCCTTCAAATCTCTACCAGAACACATCATCAACTCTTTCTTTCACAGTGGATGGAAAAGCAGGAGAGAGCATTAAGATCAACTTCAAAACTGAGCCTTTGACTCCTCTATTCTTGATAGAGATCACAGCAAATGAAGTTCCTGTTAAGTATTTCTCAGGCCCATTTGAATGGTTTGACTATATATATGAATTTGAAAGCGATGGCAATGTGGATTTCACAGTAAATGCTTATCGAATATTCGAGTACGAGGATCCAACTCCATTCTACATCGATTCAATCGTGCTTCTTGACCAAGAGGAAACAGCAAAGGCTCTTGAGCATTACTACATCCATAAGCCAAATGGCAAGACAGACTTTAAGATCAACAATGAGAGTGCAAAGAGAGTGACTATCCTGGATCAGGCAAAGCTCTTCAAGACACAGGGCATAGATACCTTCTTCTTCATTGCTGACGAGGATCATGTGGATATCTCGCTTTCAATTGATGATTATCCAGGCAAGTATGTTCTTTTCAACAACAGCTATGGATATATCCCAGTCGATTATATTTATGACAGAGTTGGATATAGGTGCATCATAGGAGACATTGGCCACTCAAACAAGCTTTATGAGGAGCTTGATCTTATTGACTTGTCTACTAAGGATCTTCTATTCAGCGTTTACGTCTTCAATAGCGAAATGGATGTTGAGGACTTCTTGATGGATGCTGGATTAGATAAGGACGATTGGGAATACTCAAAAGACCAAAGATATGGATACCTAGAAGAGGATGAAATTCCTGAAACAGTTGATTATACAGTCAAATATGTTGACCAGAACAATGAACCAATCAGCAATGCGACCTTCCAGGTATGTGATGACAACATCTGCCAGGTATTCGTGACAGATGAGAATGGAAAGAGCACCTTCTCACTTCCTCCTCAAAGCTATGAGATTCATACCTTAGCTCTCCCAGATGGCTATGAGATGAACCCTGATGAATCCATTTACACTCTTTTGATGGGTGGAACAATAAAACTTGAAGCAACAAAGAATTAACATCATTCATAATCCCCTCTTTCGAGGGGATTATCCTTAAGAAAACCCATGCCAAAATGGAGAGAAACCAAATATTACGCTCTTCAAATTCCGATGATTTGAGTCTAGGGGAGAATCTTTCTTGATTCTTCTATCAATCTAAGTTTTGCATTTAAAAGGAAAAAGGCCTTCTTTTTCAAGAAAGCCCAAAAGATGAAAACTCCAACTATGCTCTCATATCCTTGATTTCGAAAGGCACGGAGTACTTTACCCAATCAGTGTTCAAGGTAAACACGATATCTGTGTCTGAGAATGACCATTCCTTCTTGATCTCCTTAAGAATCTCCTTTCTTACTTTATCAAGATACATCACTGGGGTTTCTTTCTTTATCTTAATATGGATTATTGATGTAACAGTCCTACCCTGCTTCTGAGAATATATCTCATAGTCATCAAAATCATAAAGGCTGATGTATTTCTCAATGATTCTTTCAAGGTTTTCCTGAACCTCAATGGGAGGTGCGATCCCTAAAAGCTCTCTTGTTGAATCAATTGCTTCCTTAGCAAGTCCAGGAATCAAAACTATGATGAACATAATTGTAATCAAAGGGTCTACATAGCATGCGATGCTTTCAAGACCATGTCTATTTAAGATATCCATTATAAAAAAGGAGATAAGAACAGCAATACTCAGAAGCGTGTCATTGAGCCAGCTTTTGCTTTCTGCCTTAAGAAGCGGAGATGATAATGCCTTCGCTTTCTTCACCAAAAACAACCAGACAAAGAAGCATACGACTGCAGAGAACGCTGTAACAGAGATAGCGATTGTAGCATTGATCTGGTATCCACCATTAAGAAGATCCTTGAATGCGCCGTAAATGAGCACAAGATCCATGAAAATCAAGCACATGGTTCTGATGACAATGAAAAAAGGCTCAAAGGCTCCATAACCAAATTGGTATTTATCATTGTCAGAACGGCTGATCAGCTTGACAACATAACCAGAGAGCAAGATGAAAATACTCTGGATAAATGAATACATCCCATCAAACATCATTGATTGAGAGTCAGCAGCGAGTGCGGAAATAATCCCAAGCACACCAAACGCGAAACATATCAGGGTAACAATCCTGATGTACTTCAATTCCTTATAGTTCATGAAAAATTTGATTAAAATTGGGTCTATCGAAGATATAGAGCCAAAGTTCCTATTTATACGCCAACGGCGATTTAGTATACATATGATTATAAAGAAAAGAAATAAGAGTGGAAAGCCCCCACTCTTATGAATTTCTATTTGTTTTTGTAGAACCTATTGAGATAATCTCGCTTGAACTCAACAAACCTATCTTCCTCTATAGCCTTTCTTATGCGAACCATGAAGTTCTGAAGATATCTGAGATTATGCTCAGTTGCCAGCATTCCACCAAGCATCTCATTGCATTTCACAAGGTGATGCATATATCCAACAGAGTATTCGCGGCAAGCAGAACAGTTGCAGCCTTCCTGTATTGGGCCAGTATTGAATTTATGGATGGCTTTCTTCAATACCATCACTCCATCATCAGTGAAGACAGCTCCATTTCTTGCCATTCTTGTCGCAAGAACGCAATCGAAGAGATCGATTCCATTTTCAACGCATTCAAGAATATAGTCTGGTGAGCCAATGCCCATCACATAACGAGGCTTCTCCTCAGTGACAAACTGAGCGGTATAACCCAAATAATCAATGAATTGATTCTTCTCTTCACCAACAGATAATCCACCTATGGCGATTCCAGGGAAATCCATATCAGAGAGAGTCAATGCTGATTCTTTTCTCAAATCCTCATAAAAATTGCCTTGAACAATCCCAAAGAGATTACCCCTGAAAGACTCTCCTAGCCTATTTCTTTCAGCAATGGAACGTTCAGCCCACTGCTTGGTTATCCTCCACGCTTCCTTTGCAGCCTTATGTTCAATTCCAGGAGGAGTGCAAACATCCAATACCATCGCAATATCGGAGCCGATGGTCTTTTGAATATTGACAACCTTCTCTGGTGTGAAAATGTGCTTGGAGCCATCAATATGGCTCTGGAAGGTAACGCCTGAGTCCTTTATCTTTCTAAGACCAGAGAGCGAAAACACCTGAAAGCCACCAGAGTCAGTGAGAATATTGCCATTCCAATTTGAGAACTTATGAAGGCCGTTGTACTTCTCAAGGACCTCCTCTCCGGGCCTAAGATATATGTGGTAGGTGTTTGCAAGGATTATCTGATAGCCCATTTCCTGAACCTTCTCATGATAAATCCCCTTCACAGTTCCATTGGTGCCAACTGGCATGAATGCAGGAGTTAGGACATCTCCATGAGGAAGCGAGACGACTCCTAACCTAGCTTTTGAGCTTTGATCTTGCTTGATTTTCCTATAAATACTCATAACTTCTTTCCTAATAACGAAATAACCCAAGATAGCATGATAGTTATCA
>JAZURW010000179.1:0-7341 GCA_045606405.1 Candidatus Ornithospirochaeta sp.
CATCCGCTGCAATAGCCCTTTCTGATAATATCAGCCTCACTCTTTTCCCAGCTGATCCAATATACCAGGAGAGCAAGGCCTACCCCTTCTCAAATGACTTCTCATTCTCGTTCTTTGCCTCACCAAAAGAAGAGGAATACATAGCGAACAAGGTGCTTGTCACAAACCCTGGCGTTGACCAAGTCTCCGGAGGATATAAGGAGTACGAGGTTGAAAGCCTCGATTTGAGCGACAACATCTTCTGGCAGCTCAAAGCAGCGACAAATGTAGGCTTTCTTCGCTTCAGCTACAAGGACATCGTGGAGATCGAAGGATATCTCCATGGCGGAGTCAACACTGTCCATGGCGCCTATGGCGCACAGGATGTTCTGGGCCATGATGGCCAATATGGAGCGGGTGTGGCAATTGGCTTGTTTGATAAGCTTGCCATCCGCGTTGGCTTCCATCACTTCTCTGGCCATTGGGGAGATGAAGTGCTAACAGAGTTCTATGGCGATGAATTCTGGTCTGATAGCTACAATCCACCAGAAAAGGGACCTGGAAAGGACTTCTATAAGCTAACTGAATACACAAGGAACAACTCAACCTTAATCGATGTATCCTATAGTCCTTTCAAGTTCTTCAGAGTCCTTGCGGAGTTTGAGATTCCGGAAAAGAGCGCATGGATACGCCCAGCTGCGCATATTCCTTCAGACACTCTGGTCCCTAACAGCGAGAATCCTCTGGATGAGAGAATCTACTCACAGGAAGGCTTCAAGAAAGGCAACGATTACCCTAAGTCCTTCCAGGCTTACAGAATTGGACTTGGTGCTGAGTTTGAATATCCTATTGATAATATCGGCTATGCATACCTGGCAGGAGACATCCAGCTTCATCAGGATGGAAAGATCAATCTTGAGACGCTTGAATACGAAGAGGACAGACCTTGGGATATCGAGTACACAATCACAGCAGGCTTTGCGTTCCAGATGCAGGACAATATGCCTGAGCTTGCCATCAAACTCTCCTACCATGATGGTAGGTTCCCTCTGTTGAACTACTTCTTCCAGGAGTCACGCTACTTCTCTGTTGGAATCGGACTTGTGATTTAATGGACTAGGATATGAAGAGAGTCTTATCAGCATTTCTGCTTATTGTGCTCCTTGCCCCTCTTTCTGCTGGCATCGGGTACAAGCTTGACCTTATCTCCTTTGATCCGCTCCATAAGGAGTACATCGGCTACAGGGACAATGCAACAGCATCCTTTAACTATGCGAAGATCATAAATGGGCTGCCAGACCATATCTATCAGGACAGCAAGGATTATGACAACATAGTGATCGATGTTTTTGATCTTCCCAACGGGCTTCCCGGTGGGGATATGATGGGCTTTTACAAGCTTGGAGAGGCTCTGGGGCTTTTAAGGAACACCTTCTATTTCGATAGCTTCCTATCACCTATCTCCATTGACTACTCATTCCAGCCAATGCTGAATTTCGTCTTCGAAGGAGAGATGGCTGATATGGTGGGATATGATGGCGTCTACTTTTTCGGCCTCAACCTCTCAATAGGCAACTTTTTGACAGCTAGGATAGGAAAGCACCACTATTGCACCCACTATGGGGATGCGGTTCTTAAATCACTGGAGAGCGGAAGAATCAATGACTTCTTCCTCACCTACAAGTACGTCAGGATGAACGGCAATGCCATGGGCTTATCCATAGAGCCCTTTGATGGACTGAGGATATATGGCGAATACAATTGGATCTCTAAGGACATTGTCTCATGGAGGCCAATCATATTCAGGCCTTCGTGGATAGATATATCAACAACAGATTATCCAGAGGAGTACAAGGCGAGGATAATCAACTTCGGCGTTGAGCTGTCATATGAGATATTCGAATGCCTTGGCCCAACGACAATAGCATATGACTGCCATCTATATGAGGAAGGGAAGATAATCTACAAGAATCCCGATGGCTCTTACATGACAGACAAGAATGATATCTACTATGACCCAGATGCTCCATGGAAGGTGGAGCATGGCATAGTGCTGAATCAGAAGATCTCAAATACTGTCAGCATAGAGCTTGGCTATCATAAGGGAAGATCCATTCTGAACTCAATGTATTACATAGATGATGCTGAGTGGGTCAGCCTCGGTATCAAGTTCAATCCTGATGCGACTGTCAATCTTCTTTCCCTCTAATTAAAGAGGAATAACCCAGAAAGACAGCCCCATCTTCTTAAGAGATGGAAAGTCCTGCGGATATATAGCTTGATCTCTTCCAGAAATAGTTGAGCAAAGGGAATCTGCCGTTGTGGTATATGAATTCCAGCGATAGAGTCTTGTTATCAAATGCATTCTCGAAATCCAAGGCGAAAAGAAGGCTTGTCTCAGCCTCCCACTGAGCCTTGTCATCAAGAGGTGTAAGCGTGTGGTTAGTCATTCCATCTTGATTGAGCTTGAAATTGATGCCGCCTCTCAATGCGATTTTCTCTGTAATCGGAAGTCTCATAGCTAAATCCAGCATCACGATATATGCTTTATATGAGGCGCCATAATCACCTCTAACTGCCCACTCCTCAGGAAGCCTATCTTTATAGCTCTCACCTGGAAGGGGCTCTATCGAATCTGGGATATGGAAAACTGGATCCCACCAAGAGCTGTTATTGGGCATCATCAAGGTAAGACTTCCATTGATGAAGCTAGAGCCAACAAAGCCAAGTCCTGCCTCCAGATAGTTATCTCTTGTGTACTGCACTGCATCAAACCTGTTTGTGCCAAGATAGCTCATTGCATTCATCATTATCTCGTCGCCAACATGGCCCGAATAGTGCCTAAGTCCAAAGCGGATTGCGATCGCATTTGCTATTTCTGCCTCAGCTCCGACAAAGAATGTGCCATCCATGCCTAGATTATCAGCGCCGCCTGTTGAGGCAAACACAGTATTCAGCCCAGCCTGGATTGTGGCATCAAGTTTTAGATGATCATCAAAGCTGAATCTCAGAATCGATACGCCTGTGCCAACTCGGAGATGAAGATGATTATTGAACTTTTCTGACCACTGTCTATGGTCCACAACCTGGAAATAGTCTGGATCCTCAGGGTTCTTATCATGCCATTTGACAAGGATGTTGTTTCCCTCAGGCGTTGATGAGAGCTGGTGAAGATAGTGCAGGCTTGAGCTGATTCCTCTTGGATCTGTGGCCTGATTGGGAAACAAAGGATCAAATGGGCCGAAGTCAAAAGCAAAATCAGCACTCAAAGCAACCGATAACGACATTAAAGCCAAAAACAACAGAATTTTTCTCATTCACCCTCCTAGATTGTAACAGCCAGACCAGCTGAGAAGTACCTTGACCTCTGGAAGAAATAGTTCAATAGAGGGAATCTTCCATCGTGGTAGGAAAGCTCGATAGTGAAGTCAGGGAGATTTTGCCTTGTCTCCAAAGCCAGGCCAAGCGCGATTGTATACTCCATCTCCCAAGGCCTATTATCATCATAGCTAAGAGTCTCGAGGTCTATCTTGCCATCTTGATGAAGCTGGATATCTCCTGCTAAATATGCATATCCAACATTCTCAATAGGATATTCAAGCTCAGCGCCTAGACCAATTCTCCAGCCCTTGTAGGATGCAGGATAAGAGGAGTTGCTTCTTCCATCAAGGCCCTCCTGGGAATAGATATAGTCACTCAGAGGCTTGCCATAATCAGGACTCTCCTCACTTGTATCCTTTATTGTGCTTGCAGGGACATGCGCACCTGGCCTTATCCAGCCCTTGCCCATTGGAAGCTCTACCTCTGCAAGGAGCCTGAAGCCTTCAAATGGCTTGTATTGAAGATTGAAAAGCCAAGAGTTGTTTCTTGTATATTCGGTAATCCCTGAATATGCGGCTGCATTTGCATACTTCTTATAGAAATCCCCTATTGTCTCGTCACCCCAATGTCCCGAGAAGTGATGGAAGCCAAATCTGAACACCAGAATATCACGTAAGGAGAAAGCGGCTCCTGCGCCATACTGCCCATCAAAGCCAATCACGTCAACTCCCCCATAAGCTCCGAAGACTGTGTTCAAGCCGCCATGGATGTATGCCTCCAAGGCATATGAGTCAAGATAGGATAGCCTAAGAACACCAATGTTGACAGCTGCCTTCAAATTCCAATATGTGTTATTCTCAACATTCGGATCCTTGAAGGAAAGACGCTTATAGCCTCCTTTTCCTCCGTTAAGAGACGCATCGGAGACCAAAATGTCTGTTGGAAGATACTCATTGTCTTTAGGGGCGATAAGATATCTGAACGTGACATTGTTGGCAAAGGGATATGCCCGGCTCTCTTTATACAAAGGATCCATAGGAGAGAGATCGAGCTTGAAAGCCCCGAAGTCCCATTTAGCAGCAAGACATACTATAAAAACCAAGGATAAACCAATAAGGGATGCAATTTTTTTCATGTCATTATCATACAGCCTTATTTCATAGACAACAACAAGAAGGTTGAAAATTAGACTTGAGAGTATTATAATCCGAAATCGTACTATGATTGATTACGAATACTACGCAAAAAAGCTATACAAGATATCATGCAAAACAGATGCCATCTATCATAAGCAGGCCCTTGCATTTGGTATTTCAGACACTGAGAACATTCTTCTGTACATAATCGGAGAGGGTCTTGCATCCACCCAAAAGGAAATCATTGATATCTGGGGAATGCCAA
The DNA here is from genome assembly GCA_045606405.1 of Candidatus Ornithospirochaeta sp. GTDB lineage: Bacteria > Spirochaetota > Spirochaetia > Sphaerochaetales > Sphaerochaetaceae > Ornithospirochaeta. The sequence continues at coordinate 4,702 of JAZURW010000179.1, forward strand.
AGACGACATTGAACTCTGCTGTGAAGAAGCTACAGAGGAAAGGGCTTATGTACTTTGATGGGAAAAAGGGAAAGGAAAAGGAGCTATCTCTCACACAAGAGGGAATCGCACTTGCCCACAAGGTGAACATGCAAAGCAATAATGCTGAACACAAGGCCATGATGGAGACAGAGAAGTTCATAAAGACGATGGGGTTAACGCTTGATGATCTTCTTTCAATCTGTATCTGCTACACAGACAACATAAACCGCGAACTTGAAAAAGCGTTGGAGACTATAGATGAATGATTCAAGAGAACTATTTCTGAACACTCACCCTGGAAAGCTCTTTTTTAGGGTCGCAATTCCTGGCTCAATCGCAATGGTCGCATCAGCACTCTACCAACTAATCGATGGTGTTCTGGTTGGAAGGGCGTTAGGAGAGATATCCTTTGCGGCGCTTAATCTCGCAATGCCATTCGTCATCATAAACTTTGCGCTTTCGGATTTGATTGGAGTCGGCTCTGCTGTGCCTATTTCAATTGCCCTAGGAAAGAACGATGACGAGGACGCGAACAATATCTTCACCTGCTCTATCTTGATGATTATGACAACAGGCCTTTTAATGGGATTGTTCCTCTTCTTCGCAGCTCCTTTGCTCTTATCTGTTCTAGGAGCAGATGGAGAGCTTTTGAGGCAGGGTGTTCTGTATATAAGAAGCTATGCTGTGCTTTCACCGATAATCACTTTACCATTTGCGCTAGACAACTATCTGAAAATCAGTGGAAAGGTCAAGCTTAGCATGGTAATGAACATAGTAAGCTGCCTGCTGAGCGTGATACTTGAGATAATCTTCCTTTTCCTTCTCAATCTAGGGATTGTCGGTGCAGGTCTTGCATGCTCTTTGAGCTTTGCGGTTGTAACTATCTTTGGTCTGGTATACTTCAAAAGCGGAAAGCTGCAGCTGAAATACAGAAGACCTCGCTTTTCATTTAGGATGGCAAAAACAATCATCTCAGCAGGAATGCCGATCTTCCTTTCCAACATGGCAGGTAGAATCACTTCAATTGCAATGAACGCTATTCTATTGCACTTTGGCGGTAGCACAGCCGTCTCTGTCTATGGTGTGTTGATGTATACAGACGGTCTTGTGCAGCCTCTGATTTATGGACTTTGCGACTCCCTTCAGCCTGCAGTTGGCTGCAACTATGGCGCTTTAAGATATGACAGGGTCAAATCAATCGAGAAATACTGCTTCTCAACTAGTGCGATCGTATCGGTAATCTCAGCATTTCTTATCTTCATCTTCCCAATGGAGATCGCAGAGCTCTTCATGGATGGTGAGGCAGGCAATTACTCAGAAATGGCATTCATCGCTCTTAGGATATTCTCAATGAGCCTGCTATTTCGTTGGTTCTCCTTCGCAGCGCAGAGCTTCACAGTTGCGATCGAAAAGCCTAAGGCTGCATCAATTCTCTCTGTTTCCACCGCACTTGTTTTCCCTATGCTCCTAATCCTCATCCTATATCCTTTGAAGCTCACCGGGGTTTGGCTCAATATACCTTTGACGCATCTTTTCGCCTCTGTGCTTTCTGCTATAATATTGGCTAAGCTATCAAGACAGCTTAAGGAGTCTCCAAAAACTCTAGCTGAGGATAAATAAGTCAAGGCTCAATTTTCTTTTCTGAAAAAAAGGCCCTCCTATCAAATCTAAGGAGGGCTACCCAGCTTATTCTAAACTTTCCAAAGCCTGCACTGCAGAAGGGAACATCTCAATGCAACCAAACTCCATGTCCAAGCGTTCAAACATCTTCGCAGCAATACCGTCTAAGCCGCAAACCATTGCATCCACACCCTCTTTCTCGCATTCATTGAGGATTTCCTCTATCTCCTCAGCCTCCGAGTGATCAATTGAGGTGACGCCCCTGAAGGAGAATATGATCCTCTCATATCCTTGGTACTTCAGCATATTGACCTCATGGGAGAGAGTCTCCTGTGTGCCGAAAAAAAGTGGACCACTGAGATATACAACGACAGTCTTTCTTCCGCCACGCACTCCACAGTCCTCCTTCTCTATCTTCAAATCAGACTTTGTCTTGATCACAAAGAGCACCATCGATAGACCAACGCCGATAAGTATAGCCACTGTCAGATCGAATACCACAGTTGCAACCATTGTGGCAAGGTACTGAGCCATGCTGGTCTTTATCCTCTTGGAGAAGATCACCTTGATCGCTGGCCATTCATTCATTCTCCATGCAGTCACCATCAATACGCCTGCAAGCGCAGAGAGAGGAATCTCCGCCATCCATGGCCCTAGAAGGAACATAGAGAGAAGAAGGCCCACTGAATGGATGATGCTGGTCATTCTTGTCTCACCTCCTGATTTGATGGCAACGGATGTTCTTGCTATAGCGGCTGTTGCTGGAATGCCTCCAAAGAAAGGAATGACAGCATTGCCAATGCCCTGGGCAAAGAGCTCCTGAGTCGCATCGATCTTCTCGCCCTTCATCTTTCCACCTGATGCGCCGCAGAGCAGGGACTCAATCATGCCTAGAAGAGCGATTGAGAATGCAGGGGAGATGAACTTCATCAGATATGCGGGATTGAGAGACTGCAACGTGAGTCTCTCCTCTGGAAGAAGCGTCCTTGGGATTGCACC
>JAZURW010000180.1:0-1747 GCA_045606405.1 Candidatus Ornithospirochaeta sp.
TAAATCGTCTCGCTGCCAAGCGAGCCCTTGACCTACAAAGAAGTGCTGGCATCTTTGACCACCCTCAGCATGATTAGATGCTCTGTAATTATGCTGACGCAGCAGCCAATGACATCTTGAAGGAAATCCAGGAGCAACTGACGAAGTTGGTATATGAAACTGTGGAGAGATACATGAACAGAAGGAGAGTAGAAGTCAAAGTGGATGAAGAGAGTGTCAAGAGCGTGAAGAGCAAAATCACAGACCTATTGAGTGGTCTGTTTCGTTAATCCTCGTAATTCAAAATGAAAAGATGATTTGGTGGGAGTGTTGTCCAGGCAAAGGGGGCTTGGGCGAGTTCGTCCAGGGAATCGCAATATTGGCCCCCCTACCACCACTACAAAGGCGAGAAGTCTATGCGAGAAATCGCAAAGGCTTCTCGCCATTTTTTGCGTCAATGCTTAAATAACCTTCCCTGTGGTGGGGTCAACAAACTCAATGCGAAGTTCCAGCCCCAGGGCTTGTGCGATTTCTCGCATGTCTGTCTCTGTGAAATTGTCCCTCTTCATTTTGTTGTGGAAGTTCTGGGGGGAAAGCCCCATTCTTCTGGCGAGTTCTGCCTCAGACAGATTGCCTCGCTTCACACATGCGATTCTGATGCTTTCAACCATACTCATGATTATCACCTCATGGATAGTATACACCATTCCATATATTCAGTCAAATAAAAAATTGAGAAAAATAATAAAAAAGTTTCAGAAAGTAGTTGACAAAACAAACGAAGTCGTTTATTATATCAATTGTTAGGAGGCGCGTCAAGCAACTCCACAAGAAAAAGGAGGAAACGAAAAATGTGTGCTGCGAATACCCAGATGGTCTCCAAGGTTGCTGAACTGATGGAACTGCGAAAGTTGATTGAAGACCTGAATGCTGAGGCTGAACTGCTGGCTGACGAAATCAAAGCCTATATGGGCGATGAGGAAACCATGACTGCTGGCTCCTATGTGGTTCGCTATCAGAATGTTGTCTCTCAGCGCTGCGATACCAAGGAACTGCGCAAGCTCCTGGGCGATGCTCTGGATCCCTACATGAAGAGAGTCGAAAGCCGCAGATTCTCAGTAAAATAAAAAGCCTGAACACCTACCACAGCATTCAGGCAAATGCCCACCCCAAAGTCGCTAAAAATCAGGGGAGCAAGGATATTCTACCACAAGTCCTTGCTCCCCACAAGAGAAAAGGAGCAAGAGCATGGATATTTACAAGGAAGTCACTGATCGCATTGTTGCTGAAATGGAAAAGGGAATCATCACTTGGGAAAAGCCTTGCATCGCCTCTGGCAACTGTGTTGCCCACACCACTGGCAAGCCCTACAGCCTCCTGAACCAGATGCTCCTGGGCAGACCTGGGGAGTATATCACCTTCAACCAGTGCCAGAAGGAAGGAGGCAAGGTGAAGAAGGGCGCAAAGGCGCAGATGGTTGTCTTCTGGAAGTGGATCGAACAGGAAGATGAAGAGACAGGCGAAAAGAAGGAAATTCCCTTCCTGCGCTACTACAATGTCTTCCACATCGACCAGTGCGAAGGGATCAGCGCCAAGCACACAAAAACCCTTCATATGCCTGATGGCGCTGAGGCACTCGAAGAAGCCCAGGAGATCATATATGGCTATCTGGAGCGCGAAAATGTGAAGCTCCTCCACCAGGAAGGCGACAGAGCCTTCTACAGACCTTCCACTGATGAAGTGGTGCTTCCCATTCGCAAGCAGTTCA
>JAZURW010000181.1:0-5026 GCA_045606405.1 Candidatus Ornithospirochaeta sp.
ATGCGACTATTGCAAGAGCGTTGAAAAAGGAAAATGCGCAAAAAGAGATGACATGGACAATCTTTATCAAAGGGTCATCGAAGCAGATGAGATCGCAATATTCTCCCCCATCTATTGGTGGCAGGTCACCGCTATATGCAAAGCCTTCATTGACCGGCTATATGCTATTGAGCACGATGCATGGAAAGGAAAAAGGCTTACTGTAGTGCTCAACGGAGAAGCCTCTGATGATGATAAGGAATACTCGATCCTAAAGGATGCCTTCAAGGAGATGGCGGACTACCTTTCCATGGAGTTCTCATATCTTGGCATATGCACAGAAGAGAACAACAAGGAGTGCTTGGAAAAAGCAGAAAAATCACTTCTAGCTCTTTAATGAAAAGCCTGCTCCATTCATTCCAGAGCAGGCATATTCAACTTTCCACGTCTATCGAAGCTTGATGAGCGACAAACCGGAGAGGAGGAGGCCAATCGCCATTGGCACAACCAGCGATATAACGCTGACACCAAAGGATCTTGACAGCAGATAGCCTGGCACAAGCATCAAAGCACCAAGCACAAGCGTAGCCAACATGCTCTTGATCATGTTCATATTATTCTTGACAGCCATTTGAGGCCTTGCCCACTCAAGGTAAGGCGCGTTCCCATCTATGATCAAGCCAATCATTGATGACAAGGTGGTGAAACAGAGCAGCATCAGAATTGATATCGGATAGAACCAAAGCGGCATTTTGAGAAAGATGCCAACCAGGATCAAGATAGCTGCATCAAATGGGACAAACATCAAAAGATGAAGAAACAGCTTTGCTTCATACCTTTCTCTTCTGGATATTGGCAATGACTCTAAAAGGTAATGGTCCTTGCCCTCTCTTGAGAATGATGTTGATGATAAGCCATTGATTGCCGATAATGACAAGACAAGAGTGACTATGATCAGATGGGTGAATCTTGAGCTCATTGCCATGTCAAGCAAGACCCCGAAATCATCAAGGATTCCCATAACAGAATAGAGCACAATCAGGATTACAGGCATCAAAACCTCACCAAAGAGCTCGAAAGCAAAGGAGGATTCACCTTTGATAGTGTTCCAGTCAACAGTCATCAATGATGATACAACGCCCCTGGCAGCAACTCTCTCATCCTTTCTGACCTTTCTCTGGACCTCCTCCTCTTTTATTGAAAGGAACTTCCTTTCAAGGACAGGAAGAGAGAGAGCGAAGAAGAGGATGAAGAAAAGAGATGCGATGACAAACGTAAGTGAAATCCTCTTGTCCACAACACCCACAGAAACAAGGCTTGAACTCTCAAGCATCTCAAGCCCCTCTGTGTACAAGGTTATATACAAGAAGAAGAATGCAATGAGAATAATGTAGTAGATTCCTCTCTTAATCACCCTTGCTTTTGGCTTTTCAGACAAGAACAACGACAGATACGCAGAGATGGTTGTCAGAAACAAAGGCATCGTAAGATACATCAATATAGCTGCAACAACCCAAAGAAGGGAGAATCTTGTGAAGAGCACAGTCGATACCGCAAGCCCAACAAGCCCCAGAAGGGATAAGTAGTAGCCTTCGATCAGCATCATGTTGACACGTGAGATGAACAGCTGCCTCTTTGTGACCGGAAGAGTTGAGAGCATGGCCAAATCATCAGACTTGAAAAACACATTATCCGAGGAGGAGAACATGAAGAAGAACTCTATGATCAGCAAGGTAAGAAAGAAGGATGCATAATCCCATATCAACCCTGTGGCGAACATCTTCATGCTTGCAGAGAAGAACATGAAGGCTAAGTACAACGCCATGAAGCATAGAATAAAGCCAACACCTACCTTCGAGATAGCGTTATCCTTCTTTGTCGTGATATTCAGGTGGGAGGTTATTCCACCCCCTCCAAGATATGATAGCTTAGTCAGTTTCCAAATCATCTTCTGTTACCTTTAGGAAGAACTCCTCCAAGGAGCCCTCGCCTCTCAATTCAGCTGTCTTTCCAACTGCGATGATGCGTCCTGAGTCAATGATGCCTATTCTGTCGCAAATATCCTCGGCAACCTCCAGCACATGTGTTGAGAAGAACACAGTTCCCCCGTTTGCGGCCCTTTCCCTGATTATGTCCTTCACAAGTCTTGCAGAGCGTGGGTCAAGACCAACCAAAGGCTCATCAAGGACAAGCACCTTTGGGTCATGAACAAGAGCAGCAATCAAGGAGAGCTTCTGAGCCATTCCATGGGAATAAGAGGAAAGCTTCTTGTCGAGAGCTGCTGTGAGCTCAAATCTTTCCGCGTATTCGCTCAGGCGCGCATCCCTGACATCCTCTGGCACCTTGAAGATATCCGCAATGAAGCTGACATATTTTCTGCCAGTTAGCTTCTTGAAGAAATTAGGCTCATCAGGGCAATACGCAAGAAGCTTCTTTGCCTCTAATGCATCATTCTTCATGGAGTGCCCATCAACCTTTATGTCTCCCTTAGTCAAAGGCAAAATACCGCATAAAAGCTTTATAGTGGTGCTCTTGCCTGCTCCATTTGGTCCTAAAAAGCCAAATACCTCACCGCTTTCGACCTTGAAATCAATGCCATCTACAGCAGGAGATGACTTTTTTGAATATGTATGGGATACATTGGAAAACTCAATCATTCTTGTTTTTCCTCCTTTTACGCACAGCTTCTGTGAGCAGGAACTCAATCTGCCCATTCAAGGATCTGAAATCCTCTTCGGCCCAAGCACTAAGCTCTTCAAATAAAGTCTTTGTGAGCCGAAGGGGGACTTGCTTCTTATCTTGCTTGCTATTATTCTCAGCCATCAATAAATTGACCCGCTATTGACTATAGGCTGCGCGTCCTTGTTACCGCAAAGAACAACAAGAAGATTTGAAACCATCTGAGCCTTTCTCTCATCATCTAGCTCGACAATCTGTTCGTTGCTAAGCTGATCAAGTGCCATCTTAACCATGGATACTGCGCCCTCAACAATCTTCTGCCTTGCTGCGATCACAGCGACAGCCTGCTGTCTCTGGAGCATTGCGGCAGCAATCTCAGGAGCATAGCTAAGCTGGTTGATCCTCACATCCACAACCTCAAGGCCAGCATCCTTGACAGCATTCTGAAGCTCATCCTGCATCCTCTCTGCAATCTCAGATGCAGATGCCCTAAGAGTCTGAACCTCTTCCTTGTCATCAATGACATCGTATGGATAGAGACGAGCGACATTCCTGATTATCGAATCAGCCTGAGAAGAGAGATATTCTCTGTAGTTATCAACAACGAACACGGCCTTTGTAGGATCTATTACCTTCCAAATAACGATAGCACCGATTATGACAGGGTTTCCCAAAAGGTCATTGACCTTCTGCTTCTCATTGACCAGAGTCTGAACCTTTGTTGATACAGTCAGCTCTCTTCTAACAGTATTGATAGTCACATTCGCGCCCTTGACAGCATTCTGTGTAGGCTCTGCTGCAATCAAAGGAGCTGTGCTCTTAGGACTTACAGCGGAGACAAAGGGATTGATCCAGAAAAATCCAGATTCTTTGACTGTTCCATAGTACTTTCCGAAAAGAGTGAATACATACGCCTCATTTGGCCTGAGGGACTTGAGTCCGCAAAGAAGCACAAAGGAAACTATCATGAGCACTATAGAAGAGACCAGTAAAACAACACCAAGAGCAACAACGCCATCATCAAGGAATAAACCGCCTGCTACGACTCCCAAGATTGTGAGAAGCAATACAAGAAGCAACATGAAAAGCATTAGATATCCGCTTTTTGGTCTGATTTCCTTTTCCTGAACATTCATCATCACATACCTCCTGTGATATCAATTTGATATCAGTTTGTATTCATATGGTATTTCAAATGAACACTTTTATCAACAGAAAGTTGCAAAATAGCCAATTTCATTGTGATTTGACTTTGATATTATACTATATACAACTATTTGTCTATTATATTTTACTTTTATACGACAAATAAAAGAGACTTCACCTAAAAAAGTGAAGCCTCTAAATCATTTATCCCTTCTATCAGATAGCCTTCTCTGCGTATGAGCGGATATTCGATGCGTTTGAGATGACGCTTGGAACACCGTTTGAAACAACAACAAGAGTTGGCGCTTGCATGATCTTATACTTATTTGCCAAATCTGGATTGTCCTCAGCGTCGATAACCTCATAAGAGATGTTCGCTTTATCAAGGGAAGCCTTGGCAATCCTGCAATTTGGACATGTCTTTGTCACGAAAAGAAGAGCTCTGCTCTCACAGTCAAGCTCTGCTTCAACCACTTGGCTTCCGCTGCCATTCCTGAGGATCCCCTTATGAGTGAGCTTTGAGTTCTCTATGACATATTCCTTCCTTGCCTTGAACTCCTCAGTCTTGCCAATATTCCAGTTCTGCACAGGACGATAGTAGCCAGTGATTCTTGAATAGACCTCGGTCTGTCTGTTGCAATGAGGGCATCTATAGACCTCACCCTGTAGATATCCATGCTCTTGGCAAACAGAATATGTTGGGCTGATTGTGTAATAAGGGAGCTCATAGTTCTCTGCGATCTTCCTTACAAGGTCTGCAGCTGCCTTCCAGCTTGGCATCTTCTCACCCAGGAATGTATGGAATACGGTGCCTGATGTATATAGAGTCTGAAGCTTATCCTGAACATCAAGGGCAGAGAAAACATCCTCTGTGTATCCAACAGGCAGATGTGATGAGTTCGTGTAATATGGTGAGGACTCATCATTTGATGCTGTGATTATGAGTGGGAACTGCTCAACATCATGGCGTGCAAAGCGATAGCTTGTTGACTCAGCTGGTGTTGCCTCCAGATTATACAAGTCGCCATACATCTCCTGGTAATCAGAAAGACGCTCTCTCATGTGGTTGAGGACATCCTTTGTAAACTGCTGAACACGTGTGTCTGTTAAGTCAGCACGAAGCCACTTTGCGTTGAGTCCCGCTTCGTTCATTCCGACAAGACCGATGGTGGAGAAGTGGTTGTTGAACGAGCCGAGATAACGCTTTGTATAGGGATACAAC
>JAZURW010000182.1:0-4160 GCA_045606405.1 Candidatus Ornithospirochaeta sp.
TGAAGAGATTGTTCGCATTTGCCTTATATCTATTGATCTCATCAATGCTGTTGGCAGAAACCATCACCATAGCAATGGGAAGCATTGGATATAGCTCAAGAGCTTTTGACTTGGAATTAGGGAGAGACACGCTATTTGTGAGAGCTGAGGATCTATATCTTGGCATCTTGGATTCCAAGGGCCTTTTTGCAACTCTAAACGATCCACATGCAAGAAGCTCCTTTTCTCCTGAGGTGTCAAACGGTGGTGGCTCTGGCCTCTATGGGGCTGTATATAGAATAGGTTGCCTCTCGTGCTATTCAACGGTAAGCAAAAGATATTCAATTGGATTATCCTATGAAGCTGATAACTTAGGAAGTTTCGTTAACTATGTCGCGAGGGAAAGTGGGAATGAGATAGATCAAAGCCCTTTTATTGATCATATGATGCAGGATAGCATCTATTTCGGAATTTATTACAATATAAGCAAATATAGACTAAAGTATATCCTATGTGTCAGTAATTTCACAGATGTTGACAATTTTGTTAGTCTTTCTTACAAAGGCCTTCGTGCATCTGTTTCCTTGAATCTTGGGGATATTAAGCCTATCTCCTTGAAAAGAGAGCGAAAGATCCTGAGTCTTTCTTCCCATTTGAATGAAGGACAATTATCGATTGATATGGAGCTTGCTTTTTTCGATGAATATCTCCATGAGAGTGCAAGAGCATATGAGCTGGAGATATCAGAGACGCTCAAGATAAGCGAGCTGGAGCTGCTATCTAGGCTAAGCATCAAGAGAGGTGGACTTGATTCTTGTTCTGTGGAAAGGACATGGCGTCTAGCGTATAGGTCCCTTCGTCTCACTTACGCTACAGAAAGTGGGGTAAGCATAGCATTGAATAAAGGCCCATTTGGTCTTGAAATCTCAGAAAATGGTGTGAAGGCAGCACTGGATTTTGATTTAAAGAGAGGCAATGTGACGCTTGAGTCACAGATGAAAAGCCCTGCCATCTTCAATCTAGTCATTGTCATTGATGATATTTAGCATGTTTTTTCTGAAGAGTTTGCTGCTTATGTTGATAGGACTCCGACAAATAAAGTATTCTAGTATATATATAGAAACGAGATAAGCAAGGAGGCCATTAATGAAGATTTTCAACACGATGTCAAGACGAATCGAGGAGTTTGTCCCGGAGAAGGAAGGAAAGGCATCGATGTACTGTTGTGGCCCTACAGTATATAACTACGCGCATATTGGAAACCTCAGAACCTTTATTTTCGAGGATCTATTGAGAAGGACTCTCAGTGAGGATGGCTATAAGGTAACCCATTGTATGAACATCACAGATGTAGGACACCTCACAGGTGATGGAGACGATGGAGAGGATAAGCTTGGCAAGCGAAGCAAGGAGACAGGAAAGTCTGTTTGGGATATCGCAGAGTTCTACACAGAGGCCTTCTTCAAGGACACAAAGGCACTGAATATCATAAGACCTCAGATCGTATGCAAGGCAACAGACCATATTAAGGAGATGATCGCCTTGATTGAGAAGCTAGAGGAGAAGGGCCATACCTACATAGCAGGTGGCAATGTCTATTTCTCAATCGATACTATCGATGATTATGGCAAGCTTGCGGGCTTGAAGCTTGATGAGCTAAAGAGCGGTGCGAGAATCGAGGTTGACTCAAATAAGAGAAACGCGAAGGATTTCGTCCTTTGGTTCACTAATTCGAAGTTCGGCGAGCAGGCGATGATGTGGGATTCCCCATGGGGAAGAGGATATCCAGGCTGGCATATCGAATGCTCTGCAATGTCCATGAAATACCTTGGTGATAAGTTCGATATCCACTGCGGTGGAATTGATGCCATCCCTGTACATCATACAAACGAGATCGCTCAATCAGAGGCAGCTTCTGGCCATAGCTGGGTCAATTATTGGTGCCATGGAGAGTTCCTTCTCAATGACAAGGGCAAGATGAGCAAATCCACAGGAGAGTTCCTCACTCTGTCTGTATTGCTCGATAAAGGTTATGATGCGCTTGACTATAGGTATTTCTGCCTAGGTGGCCACTATAGGACACAGCTTAAGTTCTCTTTTGAGGCGTTGGACCATGCAAGAAGCGCAAGATGCCAGCTTGTTTCAAAGGTCGCAGAGTTCAAGGCGAAGGGAGATGCGGCAAAGACTCTCTCTGAGAAGGCGGAGCGCTATCTTTCCAGCTTCCTCTCTGCTATGACGAACGATCTGAAGACACCTGAGGCATTGTCATATATGTGGCAGATGCTTAAGGATGGCTCTGTTGATGATTCAGAGAAGCTAGCTGTCCTGTACAGAATGGACAAGGTGCTTGGTCTTTCGCTTGATAAAGTCGAGGCAAAGAAGGCAGAGAGACTGGGAAGCGATGAGGACTGGATCCTTGTAGAGGAAAGAGCTCAGGCTAAGAAGGCAAAGGATTTTGCTAGAGCTGATGAGATAAGAAATATCCTTCTTGAGCGGGGATTTGTGGTGAAAGACACTCCTCAGGGACCAATTCTCGAAAAAAAATAAGAAAAGTTGTAACTTTTCGAAGGGTAATTTGTTAACAAGATGGAGATAAAGAGCACAAACCGTGATGATTTCAGGTTTATATATGAGCAGAATTACCATCTTATAATGCAGGTGATCATGCACATAGTCTATAACCTAGAGATTGCAGAGGATCTCACGCAGGAAGCGTTTGAGCGTTTTTATGTCAAGAACATGAGCTTCCCAAGTGAGGATGATGCCAAGTATTGGCTATTGAAGGTAGCTAAGAACCTTGCACTGAATCATGTAAATCGCAATAAGCGTGAGATTCAGCTTGTTGATAAGGTTAAGAAGATGCCTGGCAGGGCTGTCAACTCTGTTGATGGCCAGAAGTCATTGATTGAAGAAGAGAGCAGACGCGAGGTGCGTGAGGCAATCGCTCAGCTTCCTGAGAATCTTCGCCTTGTGATTCAGCTGAAGGAGTTCTCAGGCTTGGATTATAAAGCAATTGGCAAGACGCTTGGAATTTCCGAGACGAACGTGAAGGTCAGAGTTTTCAGAGCGAGAAAGAAGCTTGAAGAACTACTGAATACGGAGGATCGAGATGTGTATTGATTCGCAGATGCTATCAGCATACCTTGATGGAGAGCTAAAAGAGCCATACAGAACTCAGGTTGTGGAACATCTGGAGCACTGCGCAGCTTGTCGCAAGCACCTTGATGATATAAAGGCCTTGAGTGAGAGAGTAAAGAGCACAGCATATACAGAGGAGGAGCTTTGCAGAAAGAAAGACATCCTTCTTGAGACAATGGAGAAGAAATACTTCCAGAACAACAGAATTAGCTTGTTCAGAAGAAAAATCGAGATGTCTTTGACTCAGATGGCCACAGCAGCGGCGGCAATAGTCTTGATCTTCGTAAGCGGTTTTATGTTCTTTGGCACAAACCCATCGCAGACAGATGATATCCTACCTTCCTTCGCTGTCCAGGCAGATAGCCAGAATGTGAGAATGGTTTCCTCAAAGGCTGGCAGCCTAGACGACTACACCTTGGAAGAAATACTCCAATATCTGGATGCTAAGGGTTACCAGGTGGATATTTCAATAAAAGGCCTGCAGCCAATAGAAACTGAGGCTGCAGCCGACTGAACCTCCTTTCTCCCTCCACTGAGTGCGACAGTGGAGGGTTTTAAGCGTAAAAACAATGAAAGATTTTGTTTTCAGATTTGCAAAAAGGGCTGATACAGCCTTGATATTGTCATTTATCAGAGCTCTTGCTGAATATGAGAAGCTCGAGAATCAGGTGGTCGCCACAGAGGAGCTTCTGGAGCAGTGGCTGTTCGATAAGCAGAAAGCCGAAGTTCTCTTTGTCCTTGATGGCGAGAAAGAGGTTGGATTTGCTCTCTTCTTTCACAATTTCTCCACTTTCCTGGGCAGATCAGGACTGTATCTTGAGGATCTATTTGTGCTTCCTGAGTATCGTGGGCGTGGTTTTGGCAAGGCTCTTCTAAAAAGACTTGCTCAGATTACAAAGGAGAGAGAGTGCGGCAGGTTTGAGTGGTCCTGTCTTGATTGGAATGAACCAAGCATCGGTTTCTATAAATCGATGGGCGCTCAATGCATGGATGATTGGACTGTGTATCGCTTAACCGATGATAGTCTTGATAAAATGGCATCT
>JAZURW010000183.1:0-2316 GCA_045606405.1 Candidatus Ornithospirochaeta sp.
GCGTCAGCATAATTACAGAGCATCTAATCATGCTGAGGGTGGTCAAAGATGCCAGCACTTCTTTGTAGGTCAAGGGCTCGCTTGGCAGCGAGACGATTTACATTCATAGCGATTCCTCCTTTCATTGTACCTTCTGGCGCACAGATTCATCAGTCAAATAGAGGTTGATAAGTCTGCGCATGAGGGTGGATAGGGTTAGTTTGTTGGCCTCAGCATCTCGCATGAGTTTAAGTTTGGTATCAAAATCAATTCTTACTTGTACAGAGTTCATAAGCATCTCTCCTTTCATCATTAGGGATTAATCCCCTCTACTGTATTTGAAAAGGGATGTAGTACGATTGATGACACTTGACCACAGTTTTTGAAAAAATTGTGGGGCATGGGAACACTGGAAAGACGAACCTGACGGAAAATGACGAGTGGTTAGGGACAGGACAACAGGCTTTTTCTCCAAAGGTTGATGCTTGTAATAAATAAAAATAATAACCCCATCAACATCAGGAGAAAAACAATAGCAAAGAGAAGCCCAGGGTTTCAAGAAAGTTCTAGCAAAGTTTTTACCTGATACAAGGATAGTTCTATCAAGTTCCAACCATCTTATAGGGAGGTTGTTATTCATGCCGAAAGGAGCAAACAGCAAACTGCGACTGTTTCGCCTCATAAAGTATTTTGAGGAGATGACAGATGCCAATCATTTCGTTACTCGCAGGGATGTGGAAGCCCATCTCAAAACAGCCTGGAAAACCAGTGTGGATCGCAAGACCTTTGAGCATGATTTGATGTGTCTGGATACTCTGGGCTATGAAATAGAGCATCCTGAAAACAGTCATCAATATAGACTGGTCAGTCGCCCCTTCGCATTCAGTGAGTTGAAGATGATTATTGACTGTCTGCTCTCTGCCAGGACACTGGATGAAAAGACTACTCAACGCCTGATAAAGACCCTCAAAAAGGAATGTAGCAAGTATGAGGGGGAAACCCTGGACAGGCAAGTGATTGTTGCCAACAGGGTCAAGACCACAAACAAGGTTGTTCATTATGCCCTGGATGAAATCCAGACAGCCATCCAGGCAGAGTGTCAAATCAGTTTCAAATACTTTGATTACGACATGAAAATGAAACGCACCTATCGCAAGAATGGCGAGACTTACTATGTCAGCCCATTTGTGGTGGTGTATTCAGATGAAAACCATTATCTCCTGGGCTATGATGGCGAAAAGGTTCGCCCCTATCGCATAGACAGAATGGAAAGGGTCAAGGCAGAAAAGGCACTGCCCAGGCAGGGGCAGGAGGTCTTTGATGAAAAAATCGACCTTGACCACTATCGCCAATACACCTTCGGCATGTATGATGGCAAGGTGGAAACTGTCAGGCTTCGCTTCTTTCATCGCATGATGAACACTGTGATTGACAAGTTTGGTTCTGGTGTGGTGGTCTATAAGGTTGATGATGAGCATTTTGAAATAGAAGTCCCTGTTGCTGTCAGCCCACAGTTCTTTGGCTGGATATTTGGCCTTGGAGGTCAGGTTCAGATTATGTCCCCCAAGCCTGTTGTTCGCAAGATGAAAGATATGCTGAAAAGGGTTGGCGACAAGTATAAAGCATGAGGTTGCCTTCCATTTACATAATTCGCCAATCTGTTGCTTTTCCGCTTCTGGTATGATACACTGTGAATGTAGTTTCATAGACATTCAGGAGCCAGGTGTGGTAAGCCTATCACTGAAAAATCATCGCTTATGCCTACTCCAAATCCTTGAAACCCTTGTGCCAGCCTGATTTGGGGCATTTGTGCTGGCCTATTCTTGGTGTGGGCATTTTGACAACGAGAACTCCTACACCTCTCAGATGGTTCGCACCATCAAGTACTTCGCTGAGCTGTAATTGAGTCAACATCTTCGCACTCACCCTTTCCGGGTGAGTGCGTTTATAATGTGGAGGTAGTTATGTCTGAGATATGTTCGATGTGTGGCAAAAAATTCGAAGTTGATCCGGAAGATGAATGTTTTTTGGCTGGCGTTCTTCCTATATGTATTACATGTGCGGACAAAATAGACATTGTTATATGCTCTCGCAACTCAGAAGAATTCAATTCAGCGAGAACGTATATCAGCGAAATCTGCAAAAGAACGGCAAATGAAACAGTAAAAAACGAACTCACAAAAATCCTTGATACTTATTATGAAAGCCCGAAGGAGAAAGAAGAAAAGGAACTAATTGATTATTTTTATGATGCGTCGTCTTTCTCAGCTGCTTCAGGAAAGGATTTGCCTTATGTGGTTTATCAGGTAACATTGAAAGAGAAATTTATAGGTACTG
>JAZURW010000184.1:0-30291 GCA_045606405.1 Candidatus Ornithospirochaeta sp.
CACCGGAATCCAGGCCAGCCAGGGCTTTCGCAGCTGGCGGCGTCGGGCAACTGTATACATCGCAGCAGCCGTCATGACATAAATTGCAATGCACATCACCGCAGAAGGAACTGATGCGGCCAGCGCAGCCAGCACACCAAAGAAAACATCACCTTCATCTGGGCTGTCGAAGCCTGCGATGATCCTCAGCAGCGTTGTCTTGCCACAGCCTGAAGGCCCAAGAAGGGAGAAGAACTCTCCTTTCTCAATCTTCAAGCTCACATCATCAAGGGCCTTAAAACTCTCCCCATAAACCCTAGTGACATTAGACACCGTTACAGAAACACCCTTTTTTGGTGTAGAGCCCAAAGTCAAATCATCCACTAAAAGCTCCCTCCCTTCAGAAGAAGTAAGAGTTTGATACCAAACTTAAATCTTTTTATACGATAAAAAGCAGACAAAGTAAATTAAAAATGAAAATACATCGTCTTTTATGGGGTTATGCGATGGAAGAATATGCATAAATCGTACTTATTGGACACATAAACACCATAAAGCAATCTATTATATTCAATTTGATATAAGGCGCTTTGCTGTAATAGTGATCAGAAAGCTTTAAAAGCGATCCTGCAAGATGGCAACTAGCTAATCACAGAGGGAATCAGAAAGCCAGACACTTCAAATGATTTCTATGCAGAACTCAAGCCACTGGGAAAGATTGTCATTCAACATCGCAGTAAGAATAACCACATCAGCATCTACGAGTGCATCCAGGTGAATCTGGCTTAGAGCTTCAACCCTCTGATCATAATCCTGGTAAAGATAATGTTCGAGCGACTGATAGACGAGATGTCCGAGGACGAAGGAATCACCGAAGAACTGAAAGCCGAGGATGAAATGGCATGGGTTCAGCAGATGAACAGCATCCGCTCCAGAGCCGCAGAGATCGTCCGAGAGGAGTTGATCTACGCATGAGAAAAGCCAAGTATTACATCACTATGACCGCAGCAGAGTGCCGCATAGCGGTGGATGTACTGCTTCGTTTCCGTAACAAGGCAATCTCTCCGGGAATCGACACCGTAGATATTGATCAGCTGATTCAAAAGCTTCAGCGTAGGTGGAGGTGGTTCTGATGAATCTACAAGCATTCACTATTACCCTCCGGAATCGCATCGTCTAGATGCCCACGCTTGAGTATACCAAGTCCCTTCTGGAATTGCTGTTCGATGCTTACACAGAATGTAATGGCTTCGACAACGATGTTATTCGCCGGGACTTCAATGAGTTCTACGCCGTCATGAATGGCAAAACCATCCGGGGAATGGAAGAGATCATCTACCCTGTTTGCACCCTCTGCCGCGACTACGAAAAGGCAGGCTTTGAAGAGGGCATCAAAGTAGGCTTCCGTTTAGCTCAAGAAATCACTGCGTGACATTGTCATGGGTATAAGCGAAGTGAAGTATTAACATCCCACAAGGCGGCTTGAAGTTATTTTTAAGCCGCCTTATTTCGTTAAATTTCGTTTTTTGACGAAATTTTATGATGCACAAACGAAATTTAAGTTGATAGATTTCGTTTTATGGGTATAATCAAGGTAACAAACGATCAAGGAGGTGCCATATGAAATATTTGACCTGTTCTGAAGCCTCTGCATTGATGGGCATGACGGCCCGTAGAGTGCAGCAGATGTGCAAAAATGGGGAAATTATCGGCGCAATTAAAAAAGGACGCTCCTGGATGGTTCCTGCGGATGCGATTCCGAATAAATCGGAAACTCTTGTATCCGGCAAAAAAGTTAAGCCCCTTCCCGTTGGTATTTCCGATTTCAAGCAGGCAACCAGCGATTACTACTATGTGGACAAGACCTTGCTGATCCGAGATTTTTTGGACAGAAAGACTATGGTTTCTCTGTTTACCCGTCCCCGTCGGTTTGGTAAAACGCTTAATATGGATATGCTGCGTGTTTTTTTTGAAAAGACCGACGAGGATACTGGCAAATACTTTCAGGATAAGCTGATCTGGCAGTGCGGAGAAGAATACACATCCTATCAAGGCAAGTATCCTGTTATCTTCCTTTCCTTCAAGGATGTGAAATACCCATCCTGGGAGCAGACCTTTGCCAAGATCTGCAAGCTGATTTCTCTGGAATTTCAGCGGCATATTGAGTTGGAAACCAGCCCCAGACTGAATTCCTATGAAAAGGCTCTGTTTAGTCAGATCGCAAGAGGCGATGCAAGTCCTGTGGATTTTGAATCTGCGTTAGGAACCCTTTCCCTGTTCCTAAGCAAGCACCACGGCAGCAAGACGATTATCATTATTGATGAATATGATACGCCCATTCAGCAGGGCCACGCATCGGATTTTTACGATGCAATCATCAACTTCATGCGCAACTTCTTCTCCGGCGGTCTGAAGGACAACGAGCATCTTGCTTACGGCTTCCTGACCGGCATTCTGAGAGTTGCCAAGGAGAGCATCTTCAGCGGCCTGAATAATCTGAAAATTAATTCTCTTCTGGATGATGCGTACAGCCAGTATTTCGGCTTCACCCAAGATGAGGTAAAAGATATGCTGGCATATTACAATGCCAGCGAGAAATACCAGGAGATCTGCGATTGGTACGATGGCTACCTGTTCGGCAAAACAGAGATCTTCAATCCTTGGTCTGTCATCAACTATATTGCGGACAACTGTGAGCCGAAAGCCTTCTGGCAGTCTACCAGCAGCAATGATTCTTTGGGCGAAGTGATCGCCTCGGCTACGCCGGAAATTACAGAGAATCTCCATAAACTACTGCGGGATCAGAGCATCACCACCTATGTGGACACCAGTGTGATTTATCCTGAAATTCAGGACAATCCTTACAGCGTGTACAGCTTCCTGCTGGTTACCGGCTATCTGCGCGTAACGAAGATTTACCCACAGAACGATGGTAATTACCTGTGCAACATTTCCATTCCTAACAAGGAAATCGCTGTTGTCTACGGAAAGGAAGTCCTGAACAAAACAAAGCAGACCGGTATTGCCGCATCCATTCAGCAGGCGATTTTCTCAGAGGATGCACAGCAGCTGCAGCAGCTTCTGAATCAGTTTATGCTCAATTCCATTGCGTCCATCGATGGAGCCAACGAGGGTTTCTATCACGGCATGATGCTGGGCCTTTGCGCTGTCCTGAGCAATCGCTACCAGATCCGCTCCAACCGGGAGTCCGGCCTTGGCCGCTTCGACATTATGCTGATGCCGAAGGCAAAAGCACTCCCTGGTTTTATTTATGAATTCAAATTCACACGAGACGAAACCGTTGATTTGGATCAGCTTGCGAAAACTGCTTTGAAACAGATCGAGGAAAAGAAATATGACACCGAACTGCTGAATGCAAGCATTACCACGATCCGAAAGATCGGCATTGCCTTCAGAGGCAAGTATGCAGTTGTAAAATGCAGCTAACAACCGCAAAGCCACCTGTTCAAAATGAGCGGGTGGCTTTGGCTATATAAGGATCGTTTTGAAATGTTATGAAAATCGTATTGCATTAATACCATTTCGATGATTTAGTGTTTCTCTCAAACAGTTCCAGACGGAAAATTCGAATCACCATGCTCGAGAAGGCATTCAAGTCTGCATATGCAAACGCAACGGTGGAACAGCCCAAGTCACGTGACAGCTACCGGGATGTGCCGGTGCCGCCGAACCTGCGCTGGTGCGCGGTGCGGTTACGGAACACCGACCGAACCTTCATCTGGGAGGTAGGCAAAAAAGATCAGCCCTGCAATCCGTCCTACTTCCGGGACAAATTCAAGGCTGCAATCAGTGAAATCGAGGGCGTACGTGACCTGACGCCCCATAGCTGCCGACACACCTATGTCAGTCAGCTTCAGGCTCTGGGCGTTGATCTTCCCACCATCCAGAGCATCGTCAGCCATGCCGATATCGACATGACCCAGCACTATCTCCACGTCCAGGATTCTATCCGCCAGCAGGCTGTCAGCAAGTTTGCTGATGCCTTCGGAGGCACTGAATACACATTGGACTCAATGGACACAATGCCATAGTGGTCAAATAGTGGTCAAATCTGGGTCAAAAAGTTTCCGACCCCGCAACAAAAGTTCCGCAAAAACAGAAAAAAGCATTAAGGCTAATCTGGTGGAGATAAGCGGGATCGAACCGCTGACCTCTTGAATGCCATGCAAAAGAGATATTAATCCAGGGAAATGACTATATCGCTATTTTGGTTTATATTCTAAGCATGAGAACAAAATTAGGTCAGTGGATTTTCGATAACGCAGAGCTTTTCAGGCATATCGCGCAGTTGCCTGCCTTGAAGAAAGATGCATCTAGGATACTTCTCTCTGGCTCTGCATCGTCCTTTCTTGCCTCCAGTATTGGAGAGCTCTATTCTGATTCAGAGATAGTCGGAGTTGATTTGAATTCTGAATGCCTTGAAGACGCTCAAGGGGAATATGAGGATATGACCTTGGTTAAGGAGGATTTCTCATCATATAAAGGTTCGCTATATGATATCGCGATATCCACGCTTGAGATTGAGAAGCTTAATACAAGGGAGCTGACTCCTTATCTCTTCAATCTCTATGACTCCCTTTCTCAAGATGGGTATCTCTATATCTCCTTTCCAGATGCCATCTCCCCAACTGCAATGGAAAAGAGCCTCTATCCAGCATGGTACGATGAGAATGAGATGATATATATGAAATACTATATGGCATATGATGTCGCGAATGCACTTGGCATGATAGGCTTCGAGGTCAAGGCAATAGAAGGCGACAACAATAACGACTTGATTCATGTTGTGACGATAATCGCAAGAAAAAAGTGAGAAGGGAGAAAACTTTATTCTTCATCTCTTGAATATTGATAGAAGTGTCTTGATCATTTTAAGTGCCAAAGAGTGGCACATAATGAACAAAAAAGAGGATTCTATCATTTCAATTTGACAAATATCCCAATGGGATTCAGAATTCAGGTATGAAGAAGATATTTACATTGTTCACAGTCATCTTGTTATTCGCATCCTTTAGCGTCTTTGCTGAGGATTCCCTTCTGAAACAGCGCTCCTACGTTGATGTCGGTGCGACTATTTGCTTATCAGGCGGCTTGGAGGTCCCTACAGCAGGCGTAGGTGGCTCCTTCGGCACTCTTTTCTCTGATGATTCTCCATTCATGTATGGAACAGGTGGACGCGTTGATATAGGCTTTGGCATCACTGAGAAGGACAGCCTTCCTTTCACAGTCAGCGCATTTGGTGGCGCAGCGTTCTCCTATGACTTTGCAAGAGTGTTGAGCGCTAGAGTCACAATCGGCCCAGCTATCACATGGGAGAGCATCACGGCATCAGAGTCAAAAGATGGTGATGCGCTCTTTGGCTTGGGAGGCGGCTTGGAGGCAGGTCTGTCTATGTACTTCGGCCCAAGAAGGAACTTCGGCTTCTTCGTTGACGCATACGGGGCATTCTGCTTCAACCTCACAAATGCAGTCGGTGCTAAGAAGATGACATACCTCCTTGGTGCCTCTGTTGGCCTTACCTTCTCCTACGGAAAGCTTCCTGATTACGAGAAGGCGCTTGGCATGCTATTTGATGCCGCACTCTAAGTGAATCCATTTAGATATGTAGGGCTTTCCTCTGGGGGAGCCCTTTTCTATGTCTTTCTTGTGTAGTTTTCCTTTATGATGTTTATTTTTTGCCAATTGCTGATATCTTAAGAATCGGAGGCAAGTATATGAGAACTAGCGCAAAGTGGACATTGGCAGTATCGATTGTATTATTGGTAGCTGGCATTCTTTTGACGGGCTATGGTCTTCATCTAAACATGGATAAGTACATAGTCAAGAACTACTCTTCGGGCGGTTTTTCCTATATGCGTCAAGCATTGGTACCTGGCAATAGCTCTCTTGCTCTTTGCTATTTGGTATATGGCTACTTTGTTTTCATCTCTGGGTTGGCATCAATGGGATACTTTGTATACCTCGCTGCAAATCCAGTAAGAAGATGCACTAATAAGGCAAAGGCAGTTGAGGAGACTATGCAGCTTCACTTTGAGGAAAAGAAAGAAGAGGTGAAGAATGACAGAGTCAGAGAAGAAGAACCTAGAGAGGAAGATGTATCAGGAGATGAGGCTTGTCGAGATTGCGAAGGCACGGCAGTCCAGCCTGATCGAGAAGAGAATCAGTGACGTTCTGGACTTCATGGAGTCAAGAGCTTCCAAGAGGGATGCATGATTATGGTGCGTTTCTCAAAAAAGCTAAAGAGTCTTGATCCCAATGTGGAGAAGGAGATAAAGGAAGCTAAAAGGCTGAAGAAGTGGGCCGATAAGGAAGAGGAGAAGCTCAAAAAGCACAAAAAGGAGCTCAAGGCTATGCTCAAGGATGAGCGTAGGGAAGAGAAGGTGCAGAAAGCGGAGGAATTCGATAAAGAGCACTCAAATCCAGATGAGCTATCGAGAAAACTCGCTTATCTTGAGGCCATGGAAGAACGTCAGGAATGAATGACCCCCTATGCACTTTGTTTGTATAGGGGATTTCTATTGACCGATTCACTCAATTACGTTATTCTCTCTAAAGATATCTATTAAGGAGAAAGCCATGTCCAAAGCACATAGAGGAACAGGCATCAGAGACCAGTTCAACAACGGAAGAGCAACTTGCCCAGTATGTGGCAGAACTGCTATCAAGTGCCTTTATGAGAAGGAAGTAGACGGAGCTAAGGTAAAGATTTGCAAGGAATGCAATTCCAAGCTCTCAAAGTAAGACTTTCTTATGAAGATGTTTGGTAAGAGAAGAATCGAATTGCCAAATGAAGTGAGGATGCAATATAGTGCACCCTCATTTTCTTTTTATATAGGAAAGCGCTTTGAGGTTTCATCCTCAGAAGAGGTTGAGAGCATATTAAAGAAGGAAGAGGTGCCACCTGTTGTGCTTCTATACCCAGGAATTCCTCTTTTGGAAAATCCAAAGGCATTTGGGAAGGCTCTATTAGCTGCCTCCTATATTGTCATATTCGCAGATAAAGAGGATGGCTTGATCAAGTCCTTCCTCTCAAGGCTTGAAAGGCAGATATTCTCTCCAGTGCCTAAGACGCTTGCTGGTGCCATTGTGCTGGATGACGAGGCGGAGGCAGGACAGCTTCTTCTTGGCATTGCCTCAAGAGAGAAGAGGAAATGCATCACACTTATCGTGAGGTGATATATGAGATCGATGACAGGCTATGGACATAGTGTCTATAGAGATGAGAAATACACAATTGAGCTTGAGATCAAGAGCTATAACAACCGCTTTCTTGATATCTCGCACTCTATTAATCCCCAGCTCTCATCCTTTGAGAACTATGTGGATGAAAGAGTGAAGAAGGTCGCAAGACGTGGCCACTTGGATATCTCCTTGCGTCTTAAGGTTCTAAAGAACGAAGCGTTGCTTTCTCTTGATGAGGAGCTTTTGAGAGCCTATATCAAGATATATTCTCAGATTTCAAAGGAGGCAGGCATCAATCCTCCTTCTGTCAGTGACTTTGCGTCTGTTGAGAATCTTATAGTCAGCGAAAGATGCAATGACCAATCAATCTACAAGTCTGGCGTCGACTATGTTCTTGATGAAGCTCTTGCGATGCTCTCTGCATCAAAGGAGAGAGATGGAAAGGGAACTGAGGAGGACTTGAGGAAACTCGGTGAGAGCTTTGAGCATGCGCTTCTTGAGGTTTCAAGAAGAGAGAAGGAGCTTGAGGAGCATTTCAAGTCAGTCCTTCTTTCAAAATATGAGGAGTTGGTGAGGGATCCAGGAAAGGATGACCCTAGGTTCCTTGCTGAGGTTGCCTCACTTCTTGTTAAGTATTCCATCAATGAGGAGACATCAAGACTCAGAACACACGTCAAGGAGTATTTCAGACTGCTTTCAGAGAGAGAGCCAGTTGGCAAGCAGCTTGACTTTCTCTGCCAGGAGATGAATAGAGAGTGCAATACCATTGCATCAAAGAGCCAGCTTGTTGAGATCAACCTCCTTGTTGTGAAAATGAAAGACAACCTTGAGAATATCAGGGAGCAGATAAGGAATATAGAATGAGAATAGCAATATCCAGCAAATCAGGATGCGGAAACACAACAATAACCAAGATGGTTTCCGAGAAACTTGGTTATCCAATGATCAACTTCACCTTCCGCCAGATGGCAGAGGAGAGGGGAGTTGACTTCTGGAGCTTCTGCGAGATGGCGCAGAATGACTATAACATAGATCGTGAGCTTGATAGACGCCAGGTGGAGATGGCCATGCAGGAAGAGAATTGCGTCCTGGGCTCAAGACTTGCTATCTGGATGCTTGAAGAAGCTGACTTGAAGATTTACCTCACTGCCTCTGCTGAGACAAGAGCCAAAAGGATCCTCAAAAGAGAGGGTGGTTCCTTTGAGGAGCGCTACAACCAGACAGTCAGAAGGGATGCAAATGACAGCGGAAGGTATATGGAGGTCTACGGCATAGATAACAGCAAGGCGGAAAGTGTTGCTGATCTTATCATCTCAACTGACGACAAGAGTCCAGATGAGATAGTCGATATCATCATGGCTGAGGTTTCAAAGGCCAAAGTTTGACCTCGTCCTCTTGATGATTGACCTTTATATTTCTATAATGGAAGTATTGTAAAAACATAGGAGAATATTGTGGCTATTTCACTTGACACATTGATTGATACAGAATCAAACGTTTATGAGATGACATGCGTCGCTATCAAGGAAGCAGAGATCTATGCTTCAACAGATAAGAGAAAGGAAATCGAGAAGGAAGGAGACAAGATTGTCTCAGTCGTTCTTGAACGCGCTCTCAATAACGAGATTGAGTACTCTGAGGGTAATGTCTAAGCCCAAAGCAGTTGTGCTCTTTGGTCCAACAGCTGTTGGAAAGACAGCTATGACTGAGAGCGTCTTCGCTGAAGGCTTTGAGATCATCAATGCAGATTCAGTACAGGTCTATAGAGGCCTTGATATTGGATCAGCTAAGCCAGAGAAAGCTCTTCAGGAAAAGATCCCACATCATCTAGTGGATATAAGAGATCCCCAGGTGCAGTATACTGCAGGGGATTTCTCTTGTGATGCTGAGCGCTTGATTCGTCAAATAAACGAGCGTGGCAGGATGCCTCTTGTGACTGGCGGCACCGCATATTACTTCAAGCAGCTCATTTACGGTCCTTCAAAGACTCCTAAATCAGATTTGGAAATCAGGAGCAGAGTCGATTTGATGATTAAGGAAAACGGACCCAAGTGGGCTTTTTCAGAGCTTGAGAGAGTCGATCCTGTATCTGCATCAAGAATCTATAAAAACGATATGTACAGAGTATCAAGGGCACTGGAGGTCTATTACCAAACAGGACAGCCCCTTTCTTCCTTTTCTGTCTCCGACTCTTATAGGGATGATATCGATTTTCTTGTCATATGCCTTGTCAGAGACAAGAGTGTTCTTGATGAGAGGATAGAGAAAAGAGTTGATATCATGTTCAATGAAGGGCTCTATGATGAGATAAAGACACTCATCGAAAATGGAGCAGACCTCTCCTGGCCCGGAATGCAGGGCATAGGATACAAGGAGTTCCTGCTTGCTCAGGAATCCGGTGAGATGAATATCGAGTCAATAAAAAGAGAGATAATCAAGAACTCAAAGCAATACGCAAAGCGTCAGATGACTTTCTTCAAGTCATTTAAAGACGTTCACTTCGTTGATCCTGATGATATAGCGAGAGTCACCTCGCTATATGAGCAATTCATCGTCTCACATTAAACCAGGTCTTTCGTATGTCTCCACAAGTTCACGTTCTATGAACTCATAGTGTGGTATTTCAAGTCCAACAACATTCCATCAGCCTCTATCATTCCATTCGAAGGTGAATTCCTGCCAAGTGTCATAGGAGTAAACAGCGACATATCCCTCTGGAGGCACATAGTCCTCCTCTCCCTCCTCGTAGGAATAAGGTGTGTACCAAGTGGATTTTGCTCTATAGGTATCCTCATCTAGTGCTTCAATAGAGTGAAGATCGACTCCATATATGAAGGTGTCATACATGACAGCGGGCTTGCCTTCAGAGACCCAAACCGAAGCCTTGATGTGAGGATCGTATATCTCATAGGCACTTCTTGTCTGTTTGGTGACAAAGAGGTTCATCACCTCTGTTGACTGCGGTATTTCTGTCTTGAATGCAGTATCCAGATTTGCTGAATCGAGGTTCTCCTGCATTAAGTAGAAGTTCTCAATGAACTCCTCTCTATCCATATCTCTTGTGTACGGAGGCTCAAAATGTCCTTTTATCATTGTTATGAGTATCGAGAGCAATATGAGTGAGATTATTGAGATGGTTATGACAATAGTTCCTTTTGTGCGCCAGAAATTCCTCTTCTTGGCCTCCTTTCCGATTCTTTCGAAGAAGCTCTGGTATTTGGGGTCTTCTGTTGTTTTTGCGATCCTCTCATCCCTTTCCTCTCGGCTGAGCTTGGGAAGGTTCCATCTGACATCAAGCGCATGCTTTAAAAACCAGCCTAGGTTCTCATTTGGCTTTCTGTTTCCCCCGATATCCCTCATTGCTCTTTCTTTCATATGCAGTATTGAGTTGATGAGGTCTTTAGATGAGGAATCGAGCTCTGGAGAGTACCACTCCAGTGGGACCTCGTTATACAAGCAGGTCCTGACATCCTCGTTCTCATAAGGCAAAATGCCAGTTGAAGCCCAATACAAGAGCTCTGCCATCTCTATTACGAGCCTGAAGGAAGGTTCTGAGTCAGCCTTTACAAGGTGGCTATCCTCCTTGTCTCTTCTTTCTCCCATTCTGGCAATCGAGATTAGGTTTCCCATATCCGGAGGGAGGATGAGTATCTTGCTTTTGTCAAGGATATACAACCTGTAGATAGGGAAGGTCGATGAATCGAGATCCAAAAAGGCCTCATCTGCTTCAGATAAGCCATGGGCTATCTCCATTACAAGCTCAAGTGCCTTGTCTCTGTATTTCGTCGTTATATTGCATAACGGCTCTATGTCGCACTTGTCGAAATAGATATATTGGTACTTCTCATCCTTTGTCACACCTCTCCATTTGAAGGGTGTGATCTTTTCGCCATCAACTATCATTCCATCAAGCCTCTCCCTTTGCAGAAGATGCCTAGGAACGTTGTTTTCCTCAGGTCCTATGATGATTGCGCTGTACTCTTTTCCAGCGACATTTATGGTTGTTATGTCATTTCTCTCATAGTGTTTCATATAAGTTCCTTGTAAAACGCACCGTGGCCTGTGCTTTCATCCCTCTGGTTGAGACCGATGAGGTGCCAATTGCCAGTTATGGCTCTATTAAGAGCATCGATTATTGCTGAGCCGCAGATGGAGATCCTGCCTTTTCTATATAAGTCCATAAGATGAGCACCTGACTCTATCAAGGCAGCGCCCTGCGCTCTGCTTTCCAGCATAGTCTCTTTATCCATTCTGCCTGTGAGATTTGAGGAAATTATGAATACTGTGTGTTCGTTGTTCCATTTTGAGATTAGGCGAGAGAGTTTTTTTGACTCTTCTGCGCTCTTTGCAGCTGAGTAGACTATGTAGGTCTCTACAGAATCGAAAGAGCTTGCGATGTATGGCAGCAAAAGTTCAGGAGCGTACTCCTCCTCAGCATAGTGCTCTGAAATATCAAGTCCAAGATGGGATATCCTGACCTCTCCCAATGGAGTCGTGATTGTCCCAGGCTCTCCCTCAAAGAGAAACTTGCCCTCATCCTTCAATAGCACCTCAGAGTGAAGAGGTGAAAGGATGATCAGCCTTTTTGCGTGCTTGATTCTTGAGAATGCCTCACAGTAGAGATTGTAGGCGCGCCTTAGATCCTGATGTGGGACTATGATGGCCTTTGCCTTAACCTCGGAGTGTGGGAGAGCTGTCATCTCTCTAAGTGTCTGTTCCTCTCTAGGGTAGAATATCGCATCATGGTAGATTCTCTTCATCATCTTTCACCTAATAACCTTTTCACTCGTTCTATATCAAGCTCTGCTTGCAGGTTCTTCTCCTGAGTTGGAATCACAAGACCTGTCTTGGCACCCTTGATCCTCTTTAAGTACTTGACATTAGTATAATAAAGATCGGCTTTTCCGCTCTTTTTTGCTTTAGAGTAGTGTATTGCGAGGCTCGCAGCATCAAGAAGCACGGAAAGAGGCACTGTCTTGTCCTTCACTGCCTTGATTATAACATAGCCACCCGCAAAATCCCTTGTGTGCATCCAAATATCAGAGCCACGAGTTGAGAAGCGCAGGATCTCATCATTCTCTTTAGCGTTTCTACCCACAATCAAGTCCCAGCCATTTGATTTTACATAGAGACCAGGACGTCCTTGCTTTATAGCTGTTTGGCTCTCATCCCCCTCAGCCTCCTTCTTTAGTCTAGAAAGAGAGCTATCATCGCTAAGAAGCTCAAGGTAGTGCCTCTTTCTTTCCTCTAAGGCCTTTTTTGCCTCTTCTATCTCCTCAAGGGATTTCTCATAAGCACGTTTGTCTTTTCTGTATCTTGTGTAGTACCTCTCAAGGTTCTCATTTGGACTTAGGTGAGGCTGAAGCGATATCAATATGGTGCCCCCTCTCTCCCAATCCTCAATAAAGATGTGCTCCATTCCCTTTCTCACTTTGTAAATCGAGCCTGAGAGAATGTCTGCAGTGCGTTTAATCTCCTCAAAGCCTTCGCTATTAGCTTTCTTCTCTTCGGCCCTTCTGACAGCATCAGATAAGAGCGCAAGCTCCTTGTCTCTTTTGTCGCAAAGCCTTGATATCAGCTCCTCTCTCTTCTCATCTCTTGCGCTAAGGCTCTCTGTCTTGTCGATGAATTCATTGAAAGAGGAGGAAGCTGGATAATCCCTTACAGAGAAGACTCTGCTTCCCTCGTCTTCCCTTATAGTGTATTTAAGCCTCTCGCCCTCCTTCTCTCCACGCTTAGGACGCCTGAATAGAAGCTCAAGGATATTGTCCTCATCATCTGTGACGATTATATTTGCCCCTGGTCCTGAGAACAGCCTTACAACGAGCTTAATGACGCCCTCGCTGTTCTTGAGCCTTAGGACAAAGGCTCTATCATAGGGCAGCTGATAAGCTTCGATGACTCTTCTTCCGACTATGTGGGCCCTAAGATATTGCGTGAATCTTTGAGCCTCCCTTGCCTTAGCCTTCATCACATTTGTTCTGTTCACTCTTGAATGGGCGGTTGATATCTCAAGGTAAAGAAGCCATGCTTTCTCCTCCTTGCTGAACATGGAAAGCGTTAGTGAGTGCACATCGTGCTCTGTAACCTTTTGTATGTAACTATCAACAAGAGGAAGCTCAGATAAAATAAGTTCAACCTCTTTCCAATTAAGACTCATAGTTAAGTTCCTTCAGCGCTTTATCTATCTCGCTGCATAGGTAGAATGATCCGATTACAAACACAGTCCCATCGGGAGGAGTTTGTCCAATTGCCATTGTTGTCGCTTTTAGAGGGTCTGAATACAGTGAGATGGTGTGGCTTGGGAAAAGCTCTGTCGCAATTTCATAAAGCGCTTCTGGATCTGACTTCTTGAAGCTGCCGCAACCTGTGATTATGACATTCTTGAAGTAGGGGAGAAGTATGCTGATTATTTCTCTTGCATTCTTTCCCTCGGCAAGTGAGAATAACAAGACTGCTTTCTCAGGCCCAACATTGCAAGGTCTTAGTTCAAGATCCTTTGCAATGGCTTCCATTGTCTTGATAGCGGATTTTGGCGTGTGTGCGCCATCGAAGACGAATCTTATTGTCTTATCAGGGTTTATATGCAGCATCCGCTCTTCATAGCGGGCAGGCATTGTGATTTCAGCTAGCTTTATGTGCTTATTGCGGTTTATTCCAAGCATGGTCACGATGAAGAAGGCATAGAGTGAGTCAAACCACTTTATAGGCGAGATGTACTCAGAGGATAGGTGGAATTCTCTTCCATTGTGCACCATAGATGAGTCGATATAGGTCGAGTTATTGGAAAAATCACTCTTGATCTTATCCTTGCACTCTTCGATATCGTATAGCTTGGAGTTCATTGTCCTGCACCTATTCTCTATGACATCAAATGCTTCATCTTCAAGCTTGCTTGTGAATACTGGGATGCCCTTTTTGATTATCCCTGCCTTTTCTGATGCTATCTCAGTGATTGTGTTGCCTAGCACATTAGTGTGCTCAAGCTCTATTGTTGTGAACACAGAAGCAATAGGCTCGATCACATTAGTCGCATCAAGTCTGCCCCCAAGCCCTGTCTCAATTACGGCGTACTTGCATTCAGTGTTCTTGAAGAGCAGTAGGGCAAAGGCAGTGTAGAGTTCGAAGGTCGTGGGCTTTTCTAATCCCAGCTCCTCACCAAAGGTGATTTTCTCCACAGCGCTTTCAAGCTCATTTGCTGTCTTCAAGTACTCCTCAGTGCTGAAGTAATTTCCTGCCAAAGTGAATCTTTCTCTTAAATCATAAACATGAGGAGACATGTAGAGGCCGCATTTATATCCATTTTGCTCTATTATCTTTGCAATATAGGTGGCAGTTGTGCCCTTGCCCTTTGATCCAGCTATATGGATTGATTGGAAGGCTTTATCAGGGTTGTTAAGAAAGGAAAGGAGGATGCGCATCCTGTCCAGTCTATTGTTTCTAAGCTTTCCAGAACCCATGCTAGGGTTATAGCTGTTGAAAAAACAATCGAGTTCCTGAATGTCTTTGATCATATTGTGATAATACATTATTTGCCTCAGATTGTGGATATCCTTCTCTTTATTCGATCTTCATGAAAATCGAATTACATATTAATTACACATTCAACACTTTGTGTAAGAGTTGATTATTTTAAGATTATGCAATACCATGGAATCATAATTTACAGAATTTAAAAATATGTAATTTAAAGGAGTTTAAATGGCAAAGAATTCCAAAGAACTACCATGGGCCTGGATGGATGAGTACAGAGGCACAGACTTTGATGGCGCTTGGCCAACTGTCACTGAGCTATTCTCAATTAATGCAAGGAGATTCAAGGACAACAATCTTTTTCTCTCCTTCAGCCCAACAAAGCAGGTTTTTACCTATGGCGAAAGCTATGAGAGAATATTGAAGATCGCAGACTATCTTATTGAGAAAGGCGTAAAGAAGGGAGACAAAATAGCACTCTCGGGCAAGAACAGCCCAGAGTGGGCACTCTCATACCTTGCGATTCTCTTCTCTGGCGCAACTGTAGTGCCTCTTGACTATGCGCTTCATGACCATGAGATGGAGAGGCTTATCGAGTTTGGCGGTGTAAACAGGCTCTTTATAGACGGGGAGAGAATCAACGCTATCGACAAGGACGGAAAGCTTGGCCTAGTTGAGAGGATTTCGCTTGAGCCTAAGTGCGAGGGATATAGCTATGTGCTTGATCTAGAGGGGAAGAAGGCAAGCTCCTATCCAAAGTGGGATGGCGAGGATGTCGCTGCTATACTATTCACATCAGGAACAACTGGGACACCTAAGGGTGTTATGCTGACTAACAACAATCTTGTCTCAGATTGCTTCATGGCTCAGTGTTATATGAAGCTCTATCCAACTGATGTCTTCTATGTAATCCTTCCAATACACCATGCTTATACAATGCTTGCTGTCTTCTATGAGACCTTCTCAGTCGGAGCTAGCTGCGTATTTGGAAAAAAGCTGGTTGTCACCCAGATCCTAAAGGACCTGAAGCTTGGCAAGGTCACAATGTTCCTAGCTGTCCCAATGCTCTTTAACAAGCTGCTTTCTGCGCTAATGGATGGCGTGAAGAAGAAGGGAAAGCTGAAGTATGGTCTCATAAGAGTCTTGATGTCTATATCTGGATTGATCAAGAAGATATTTGGAATCAATATTGGAAAGAAGATATTCGGCAAGATGCTTCTTTCAAAGGTCTCCCTTGATACCAATAGAATCTGCATCTCAGGCGGCGGTCCTCTTCCTGCTTCAACCTTCAAGATGTTCAATCAGCTTGGCATAGATTTCGTGCAGGGCTATGGGCTTACTGAGACTTCTCCGATCACACATCTCAACCCAGTGGATGCATATGAGGAGACAAGCGTTGGAAAGCTGCTACCAGGTCTTGAGCAAAGAATCGTTGACAAGGATAGTGAAGGAAACGGTGTTCTTGAAATCAAGGGAAGCGTTGTGATGAAGGGATATTACAACAATCCAGAGGCAACATCTGAGGTTCTTAGCGAGGATGGCTGGCTAAATACAGGAGATGTAGGGCACATCGACAGCAGGGGGTACTTCTATATCACAGGTAGATCCAAGTCTGTCATAGTCACAGAGGGTGGCAAGAACGTATTTCCTGAGGAGATAGAGGACCTATTCCAGCTATATTCTGAGATAGAGCAGGTATGCATAATCGGCTATATAGAGAATAAGGCCAAAAAAAGCGAAGCGATCAGATGCCTTATCTACCCAAGCAAGAAGTTCTCAGATGAGAACAATAGGGAAGATGTTGAGAAGAGAATCAACGAGATAGTCGCAGAGGTCAACAAGAATCTCCAGAGCTATAAGAAGATAACGATGACGACTATCATAGATGAGCCAATGGAGATGACTTCAACAAAGAAGATCAAGAGATTCCTTGTTGCTAAGAAATATTCATTGGATTGATTCAATGCTAAAAGAGGCGTCCTGGTGATGCCTCTTATTTTGTTTTCCTTGAAAGATGCTTAGGGCTGGTCCAGTCAGATTTTACAAGGTAGATAATGAATATTATCGATGAAATTGACCAGGTCACTGGATAGCAGGAGAACACTATCTCGACTCTTGAGATTAGCTTGAGCATTACCGTCAAATAGGTGACTCTAAGGCCACACCATACAGAAAGCATGACGACCATTGGCACTGTTGCTCTTCCCGCTCCTCTCAAGATAGCTGCGATGCAGTGCGAGAGAGCGAGGAACATGAAGAATAGCGATTCGATCCTTGATTGTCTTGCGCCAAGTGCGATAACCTCTGGTGAATCGTTGAAAAGCCTCATCAGGTGATCTCCAAAGAAGAAGAAAACCACTCCAATAAGCTCTGCGAGGATCATAGAGCAGGCGATACCGAATAATGCGCCTTTCTTTGCTCTATCTATCTTATTCGCACCCATGTTTTGGCTTATGCATGTTGTCAGCGCCATAGTGAAGCTTGTGATGGGAAGGAAGGCAAAGCCTTCAAGCTTCTTATATATTCCTGCGCTTGCCACAGCGATTGAGCCAAACATATTGATGTTTGTCTGGACAACCGTATTAGCAAATCCAATAACAGAGTTCTGAACGCCAGAAGGGATGCCGTTAATCAGGATATCCTTAAGAATAGGGATGTCAAATCGGATTTTCCTGATGCTTATCTGGTAGTCAGTCTTATCCTTGATCAGCTTTCCAAGACATAAAATAACAGATAGCGCTTGGCTGATGACAGTTGCCATGGCAGCAGAGCCCACTCCCATCTTGAATACAAGGATGAATAGAAGATCAAGAATGATATTCACGATTGATGAGAAGATCAGGTAATAGAGTGGGTGCTTGCTATCGCCAACTGCATTCAGGATTCCCATCGAGATATTGTACATCAACGAAAAGAGGATTCCGAGTGTGTAGATTCTCAGATATGAAATGCTCTCTGGCATTATATCCTCAGGAGTGCGCATCCATCTAAGGAACACTGGAGTGAGGATGGCACAAAAGAGTGTCATGAATATTCCAGATGCAAGGCCGAAGGCTATATCGGTATGCACAGCCTTCTGTATTCTCTCCTTATCCTTTGAACCAACTGCTCTTGCAATTACAACGCCAGCTCCCATGGCGATGCCATTGAAGAAGCTGACAAGCATGAAGACAAGCGAGCTTGATGAGGATACTGCGGCAAGGGATGTCTGTCCAAGGAAGTTTCCCACTATGAGGGAATCTGCTGTATTATATAGCTGCTGAAATAGATTTCCGAGAAACAATGGGAGTGCGAAACGCAATAAGCTTGCTCTGATGTTCCCCTCTGTAAAGTCAATATTCCTTGCCATAGTTCACGATTATAGCACTTATGACGGGATTGAACATCCATTGCACCTAATTTCTGAAAAACATCAAATCAAGCGCTAAATTGAGGTTTTATTGCTCACAACCATCAATAATAACTACAAATAGTTAAGGATAGTCATATGTGAATTTAAGGAAAAATCACTATTTCTTTAATAGAGGAAGGGTAGTAAATTGACGATGTGGAGGAAAGTAATGAAAACCAAAGATAATCTTACACCATGGGATTTCCTTGATGAATACAAAGGAAAGGAATTCAATGGTCAGTGGCCTACCTTGCCAGAGCTTTTCCATATAACAACACTTCGCTATGGCGAGAGATATTGCTGGAGGGCTTTCGCCCCAGAAGAGATAAGATTCACCTTTAGTGAAGCTGAGTCTAAGATAAAGCAGCTCGCTTCCTATATCCTGAATGTGGGAATTGAGAAGGGAGAGAAGATAATTGTCAGCGGCAAGAACAGCCCAGAGTGGTCATTTGCTTATATGGCAGCATTATATGCCGGCGCAACAATCGTTCCACTCGATAACGCGCTTGATAAAGATGATTTTGTCAAGATCGCCAAGTTCTCAGATGCAACAATGATCTTTGCAGATACCTTCAGGCTTGAAGAGGTTGAGAGTGAGCTCTCAAGCTACAAGAGCTTCGTCTCACTTGAGAAGGGAAGCAAGTGGTCATATATCCTTGATCTGGAAGCACCGGAGAGAGAACCATATAAGGCAAATGAGGATGACATTGCAGCTATTCTATTCACTTCAGGTACAACAGGCACACCAAAGGGTGTAATGCTATCACATAAGAACCTTGTATCTGACTGCTATTTTGCCCAGTCAAACATGAACATCTATTCAACAGATGTTTTCTATGCAATCCTGCCAATCCACCATGCATATACAATGCTTGCTGTATTCATTGAGGCAATGAGCTGCGGCGCTGAGGTGGTGTTTGGAAAGAAGCTTGTTGTTTCCCAGATCTTCAAGGAGCTAAGAGCAGGCGGAGTCACTATGTTCCTTGCAGTTCCAATGCTTTACAACAAGATGTACTCAGCTTTGATTGCTGGTGTAAAGAAGAAGGGAGCCTTGGTTTATGGACTTATAAGGACAATGATGGGCTTCTCTGGCTTTGTTAAGAAGGTATTCGGAGTGAATATCGGAAAGAAGATGTTCGGCTTCCTTCTCAAGAATCTCTCTCTTGAGAACAACAGAATCTGCATCTGCGGCGGTGGACCACTGCCATCCTCAACTTTCAAGGGCTTCAATCAGCTTGGCATTGACTTTGTTGTTGGCTACGGCCTGACAGAGACATCTCCTATAACACACCTCAATCCAATCTATGCATATGAGGAGACAAGCGTAGGTAAGGCCATAGCTGGAGTTGAGTGCAAGATCGTGGATCCTGATGCAGAGGGCAACGGCACTCTATATATGCGTGGCTCAATGGTAATGCAGGGTTATTACAAGAATCCAGAGGCAACAAGAGAGGTCCTTGACGAGGAAGGTTGGCTCAATACTGGTGATGTTGGCCATATCGACAGCAAAAACTATTTCTATATCACTGGAAGATCAAAGTCAATCATCGTCACCGATGGTGGCAAGAACGTATTTCCTGAGGAAATCGAGGATAAGTTCCAGCTCTATGATGAGATGGAGCAGCTTTGCATCATCGGCTTCATGAAGGATGAGAAGCTCAAGGCTGAGGGCGTAAGAATGATCATCTACCCATCCAAATCATGCTTCGATAAGTACGATAAGGACATGGATAAGATCCAAAAGAGGATGGAGGAGATCGTGTCAACTGTAAATAAGGATCTTCAGTCCCATAAGAAGATTGAGATGGTCACAGTAGTTGATGAGCCACTGCCAATGACATCAACAAAGAAGGTCAAGAGATTCGAAGTCGCAAAGAAATATAAGCTGGATTAGTCCGGATTATATACACCCCCTTTCTGCAGCCACTGGCTGCAGTTTTTTATTGTCCAATGATGAATAATCAGGAAAATAACAATAAGACAATAAGACTTTAAGATGAAATGCTTATGGATGCGTAGCAGAAATGCCTTAGCTTTCAAATGAGCATCGGCTTGTTGTCTATTTTGCCTCTTTAAGGTATCGTTTAGATATGGAATTGAAAAGTTATCAGAGGGCATTTCTCCGCTCTCAAGCACAGGATCTGAATCCTGTCGTATATGTCGGCAAGGATGGCTTTAAGGATAGTCTTGTCATGGCTCTTAAAGAAGCCTTGGATTGTCACGAGCTTGTCAAGGTTAGATTCTCGAACAATAAGGATGATGTGAAGAACATCTCAAATATGCTTGCCTCAGCAACTGATTCAACCTTGGTTCACACCATAGGGTTCACGGCTGTATTCTTCAAGCAGGATGCTGATGATCCTGAGAGAATCTACAAAATCTAAGTCCTTGCTCTTTTGACGCTTTATTTATCCTGTTTTCAGTTATTTTCTGTGTGTAGTTTTCTACAAGGAGTATATATGGAAGATAAAAAGAAAGCAAAAGAGGAATACAAGGAAGTAAAGGAAGAACTCAAAGCTGCAAAGGAGTTGTCAAAGGAAGTTGCAGAGGACGTTCTTAAGGCAGCAAAGGAAGAAGAGAAGGCTGAGATCAAAAAGGCTAAGGAAAAGAATTCCGGTTGCTGTGGATGCTGAAAAAATGGCTTAGTGCTCACGCGCTAAGCCATTCTCTTAAACATCGAACTTCTTATTTATCGTTCTCAAGAGCTAATGTTCTAGTTGTCAAATCACAAACCTCAGCTGGTCCATAGTACTGGATGGCGCCTGGATATGTGAAGCATGTCTTTTCTGCCCATTCCTCTCTCTTGGATGCAAAGTAGCCAAAAGGCTTTCCATCGAGCTCAACAAGTGCCTTCTTTATTACTGGCTTGTCCTCTCCATGTCTTCTTTCGATGTTCATCATCTTTGTTATTGGCATGCCTCCAGCTGTCCATTCATCAGCAGGAGATGCGATGTTCTTGATTCTTGAAAGATAACCTGTGTAGCCGTTTAAGATGAGAAGCATTGCATTGAAGCCAAGTGAGTAGCAATAGTCAGAGTCGAAGTTTGAAGGGAAAGCGCATCTTCCTTCATATCCGAAGAAGTGGTGTAGTGAGCTGAACTTTCCATTGTATGTGCCCTTAGCCTTTCTTTCCTTAAGCTTTGCCTCAACAAGTGAAGAAAGCAGCTTCTCTGATTCAATCCTCGATACCTGTACATTTCCATGAGGGTCTCTATCCATCATGAGCTGCTGCTGTATATCCTTAGGCAGGAGAGCGAATGTTGAATAGGATTCCTCTGTGAGGTATTTCTTCATGAATGCGACTTTGTCCTCTTCTCTGTTAAGAGTTGCAAATTCATCAGCCTGCTTAGCAAGAAGGTCGTTGATCTCTGAAATGAGTTTCTTAACCTCAGGAACGAACTCAACAAGGCCTTCTGGGATGATTACAACACCGAAGTTCTCGCCATTTGCAGCTCTCTTCTCAACTGAATCCGCAACGTAGTCAGCAATCTGGGAAAGAGACATCTGCTTTTCCTCTATCTCCTCGCTTATCAAGCAGATGTTTGGCTGTGTCTGAAGTGCGCATTCAAGTGCGATGTGGGATGCTGATCTTCCCATCACTTTAATGAAGTGCCAATACTTCTTTGCTGAGTTAGCGTCTCTCTGGATATTGCCGATAAGCTCAGAATAGGTCTTTGTAGCGGTATCGAAGCCAAAGGATGCTTCAATATCCTCGTTCTTAAGATCTCCGTCAATAGTCTTAGGACAACCGATAACCTGCACGCCTGTGTCGTGAGCTTTGAAGTATTCTGCAAGAACTGCAGCATTTGTGTTTGAATCATCTCCGCCAATGATGACGATGGCTGTTACCCCATGCTTCTTGCAAACCTGTGCTGCTTTATCGAACTGTTCTGTTGTCTCGAGCTTTGTTCTGCCAGAGCCGATGATATCAAAGCCGCCTGTGTTCCTGAACTTGTTGATGTATTCATCAGTGATTAAGAGAGTCTTGTCATCAGTCAGTCCGCTTGGTCCACCCAAGAAGCCAATTAGCTCGTTTTCTTTGTTTGCTGCTTTGAGCGCATCGTAAAGACCGGAAACAACATTGTGTCCGCCAGGAGCCTGTCCGCCTGACAATATGACGCCAACAATCTGCTTCTTTGAAGATGCTTTGCTCTGTCCCTTTTCAAATGAGACTTCCTTAAGTCCATAAGTGTTAGGGAAGAGTGCCCTGATCTTCTCCTGGTCAGCTGCAGATTCAGTCTTTGCTCCCTCAATAGCTTCGATCTCTGAAATAGCATGCCTGAGCATCTTTGGCAGCTTTGGCTGATAACCATATCTAGCTATCTGTAGTGGTGATAAATCCATCTGTTTTTCTCCTTATGGATATATTTTAATCTATTTGGAAGATAATTCCTACTTAGTGGAAAAACCTGCTTGATAATTTGCGTTACTAAATTAAGTAACAGAATCCCCTTAAAACTTATTAAAAGCACTGATTATGCAAGCGATATTGAGCGATTGTAAAGGGAATGGAAAAGGAAATATAATCTCAATATGTTCAAAGTATACATAGATGCTGATTCTCTTCCAAAGACTCATAGGAAAATTGTCTTGAATAGGGTGATGAAGGAAAACCTGGAGACATATTTTGTCGCAGATAGGGATCTATCCGATGTTGCAGAAGCTTATGCCCAGCACACATCCTCCCTTAGAGCTCCATTCAAAGATAAGCTTGACAAGGCAGAATTAAGAAAAATCAAGTCATCGATCAATATGATTGTAGTGGATAAGGGGACAGACTCTGCTGACAATAAGCTTGTTGAGATAGCTTCTTCTCCCTCTATTGCAATCACACACGATATTCCTCTTGCAATGAGGCTTCTTGAGAAGGGCGTTTCAGTAATAGATGATAGAGGCCATGAGTATACTTTAGCAAATATCAAGGAAAGGCTCTCAATGAGAAGCGTCATGGCAAGTTTTCGCGAGATGCGCATTTATGATGAGAAAACCAAACGTTTTGATGATAAGACCATCAATGCCTTCGCAAATTCATTCGATATCCTGATTGAAAGATATAAGAGGGATTTTGGTTCAAACTGAATAAATCTATAAATGTATAATATTGAACATATGTTTAAATATTTGAAGTTTAATTAATAAATAATTTAATAATCCAACATCGGAATAAAAATGAGAGATTTATTATAATTTAGAGATTTTTTGAGTATTTCCTTTTATAAAGCATGAGAAAAATAATAATTCGAGAGAAAATAGAAGAGTGCTTTGAAGAATGTGAGTTCCTGCATTTGGATTATCCAGAGCTTAGCAGGGAAGCATCGATGGTTCTGCTTAATAACCCATCATATACAGAAATTAGGAACGAGTTAAGGAATATCAAAGACAAGATGCTTGAAATCCCATTGGCAGTGATTGTTCCAGATGCTCATAAGTACCAGATAAAGACATTGTTTGATAATGTCTTTGTGCTTGATGAGCTTAGCTCAGAATCCCTTGAAAGGGTAATCTCAGTTGAGTATGAAATTGGGAAATCAGTCGCATTCTCTCAGAGAGAGGAGATGTTTTTAAAAGAAATAGCATATGGATTGTCAAATAAAGAGCTTTCAGATCAGCTTTCCATAAGCGATCGCTCAGTAAGGCGAATGAAAGAAA
Source organism: Candidatus Ornithospirochaeta sp. (assembly GCA_045606405.1). Classification (GTDB taxonomy): domain Bacteria; phylum Spirochaetota; class Spirochaetia; order Sphaerochaetales; family Sphaerochaetaceae; genus Ornithospirochaeta. The sequence goes on from JAZURW010000184.1 coordinate 23,696, forward strand.
AGCTGCTGAGTAAGACTGGTCTTGCCAATTCCCAGCAGCTTATACTATATGCAATCAATAATGGTTTTTAATATTCGCAATACTTGACAGCTCTTGGATAAGGGATGACATCCCTGATATTCTCAACGCCTGTTACATAGCGAACTGCTCTTTCAAAGCCAAGTCCAAAGCCCGCATGTGGTACTGTGCCATACTTTCTGAGATCAAGATACCACCAATAGCTTTCTGGGTCGAGGTTAAGCTCCTTCATCCTTTCAAGAAGGACGTCAAGCCTATATTCTCTCTCAGAGCCACCGATGATCTCACCAAGTCTTGGAGCAAGAACATCCATAGCCCTTACTGTCTTGCCATCTGGATTGAGCTTCATGTAGAAAGCCTTGATTTCCTTAGGGTAGTCAGTGACAATGACAGGGCGCTTGGCAACGACCTCAGTGAGGTATCTTTCATGCTCAGACGCGATATCTGAACCCCATGATACAGGGAATTCAAACTCGCTGTTGTGCTTTTCGAGAATCTTGATAGCCTCAGTGTATGTCATATGCTCGAATGGGCTATTGATCACCTGCTCAATTGTGTCCCTTACTCCAGGGAGCACGAATTTATTGAAGAAGGCCATATCCTCTTCGTTTCTATCAAGAACAGATTTGAAGATATACTTCAAGAATGCCTCAGCAACCTCCATATCTCTTTCAAGATCGCAGAAAGCCATCTCTGGCTCAATCATCCAGAACTCAGCAAGGTGGCGTGCAGTGTTTGAGTTCTCAGCTCTGAATGTAGGTCCGAAGGTGTAGATGTTCTTGAGCGCAGTTGCATATGTCTCACCCTCAAGCTGACCAGATACAGTGAGGTTGGCAAGCTTTCCAAAGAAGTCCTTTGAGTAATCGATCTTTCCATCCTCTGTTCTTGGAATGTTGTCCAAATCCAGGGTTGTGACCTGGAACTGCTGTCCAGCGCCTTCGCAGTCACTGGCAGTGATCAAAGGTGTATTGACATACACAAAGCCATTTTCCTGGAAGAACTGATGAACAGCGAAGCTCATAGTGTTCCTGACTCTTGTGATAGCGCCAAAGAGGTTAGTCCTTGGTCTAAGGTATGCCTTCTCCCTTAAGAACTCGATAGTATGTCTCTTCTTCTGGAGAGGATAGTCGTTAGGGCATCCTCCAACAAGCTCAAGCTTTTCGACTAGAAGCTCAACGGCCTGATCACCGCCTTGGCTCTTCACTATTCTTCCATGTGCGATGACTGATGCGCCTGTGGATATTTCATCGAGGAGATTATTATTATTGAATGCTGCTTTGTCTATAACTGCCTGAAGTCCTTTCAGACAAGACCCGTCATTGATTTCCAAGAAGCAAACATTCTTGCTGTCTCGTTTTGTCCTTACCCAGCCTTCAGCCTTCAAGATTTCATCAGAAGGCTCTCTTGAAAGTAATCCTTTGATTCTTTCTTCCATAATAATCTCCTTTCTCATATCATGAGCAAGAAAATTCTGTCATTTTAGGCCAATTAGGTCAATATTGCTCACTATTTGATGAATAGTTAATATTATCTATGGTTTGAAAAACAGGGAAAATGGTTATTATTCACGATTAAAATCAAACTCATATTATTCTATAGTTTCAACATGACATATGCCCTATCATGATAGAGGAGATAATATGATTCAGATTATTGGAACTAAAAAAAGCAAGGAGACGCAGAAAGCGATCAGGTTCTGCTTGGAGAGCAGGATTGATTATCAATTTGTGGATCTGAAGGATAGGGACTTATCAAAAAGAGAATGGGAGAGCATTATTGCCTCAACACGTGATAAAGAAGCTCTCATAGATACAGACTCTGACTATTATAAGAAACATGGATATTCATATCGTGAATATGACCCTGTTGAGGAAGTGATATTGCATCCCGAGCTCCTAACTCTCCCTGTGCTCAGGTGTGGTGGGCGTGTGGCTCTCGGCTTTGATAAAGAGTTCATAAAGGAGATTAAGTGATGCATTATCTTGTCCTTACGACAGGAAGCTGTGGCAATTGCTACGTCTTCAATGAAAACGATGAGACGATCATCATCGATTGCGGCGTTACTTACAAGAAGCTCTCTGAACAGCTTTCAAACCATGATATACCTCTTGAGTCTGTCAAGGCTCTGTTTCTCACGCATTTGCATCCTGACCACGCTAAAGGGGTTGGCCCTTTTATGAGAAAGACCAAAAAGCCGGTCTACTTATCTGATAGGTCCTATAAGGAATGCAGGCTTGAGATAGCAAGGCAGAAGATAGATTATGAGGATCTGAAGACATTCATGCATGGTGAGACTGTGAAAATAGGCTCTTTTGAAATAACCCCTTTCAAGACAAGCCATGACAGCATTGGCTCAAGTGGCTACTTCATTGAAACCAACAGTGCCACTGTCTTCTTGATGACAGATACAGGATTGGTCCCTGATGGTGCATTCTCTTATGCAAGAGATGCGAAGGTGATGTTCATTGAATCAAATTATGATGACTACATGCTTGAGCATGGTCCTTACTCTGCTGCACTCATAAGGCGAGTCAAGGGGCCATATGGCCATCTTTCGAACCATGAGGCCGTTGATTTTGCCAAAAGGACTGCACGACATGGAGATTCTGTTTACTTTGTGCATATTTCAGCTAATAACAATACACCAGAAATAGTCAGAGCTCTTGCTACCTCCGAAATAGAGTCAGGTATCTTTTTGAGGGTTTTGGAGCGTGGTGAGATGATTGAAGGATTCATTGATGAGTAAGAAAAACAAAAAGAAGCAGCTATCTTTCAAGAGATGCAGGTCGATTCCAAGAGCAGATGGTCTTAGGATGAAGACAGTCCCAGCATATACTTTTCCTGATTTTGTTGATGCTATCTCCTCTAGGTGGCCAAGAAAGCTATGCTACTCTGTCTATCGAGATCAGCAGAGCGACATGACCTATCAAGAGCTGGGCATCTATTCAAAAGCAGTTGCTCAATATCTTCTGTCTCTTGGCTACAAGAAGGGTGATAAGATTGCCATATTCGGTGAAAGCTGTCCTCATTGGATGGTTATGTACCTTGGCATAACATGCATTGGCTGCATAGCTGTTCCAATACTCCCAGACTTCACTCAGACAGAGGCAGTCAATATCATAAAAGAGTCTGGTGCAAGGGCTGTATGCCTTAATCAGAAGGCCTATGGAAAGGCAGGTGCCTTCCTGCTGGAGAATGACATCAAGATCTTCAGAATGGAGGATCTTGTCCACGTCCACCAGATATCCAAGGACTTTGACTATCTAAAGGCTCCAGGCTTTCCTATGATGAGCCAGAAGATCATCAACAGCGAGATAGAGGCAAGAAAGCCAATGGAGGATGATATCGCATCCATCATCTTCACATCAGGCACTACTGGCACCAGCAAGGGCGTTGTGCTATCACATAAGAACATCCTTAGGAACGCTGATTACTCAACAGATGAGTTTGTGAAGGTCAAGGTTGGCTATAAGGTGCTTTCAATACTTCCTATGAGCCATGTGTACGAGTTCACAATCGGTCAGGTTCTGACGCTGATGTGCGGTTGCCATATTACCTTTTTAGGTAAGCCACCTGCAGTATCGATTCTGATGCCTGCCTTTAAAGAGATCAGACCGCATGTCATGCTTACTGTCCCTCTCTTGATAGAGAAGGTCTATAAAGCGGCAGTAATGCCTGTATTGAAAGACAATGTGAAGATCAAGAGGTTTCTCAACACCCCATTTAAAGGAATAATCTATAGGCTCATCGGGCATAAGCTTGAGTCAAGCTTTGGTGGCAGATTGGTTTTCTTCGGAATCGGTGGCGCTCCTCTGGACAAGGAGGTTGAGAGATTCTTGCATAGTGCGCATTTCCCATATGCGATAGGCTATGGGCTCACTGAGACAAGTCCGCTTATCGCTGGTTGCTGTCCAACTCATGGAAGCCAGAAGCCTGGATATATTGGGAAGGTGCTGGAGGATGATCATGTTATCCTCCTTAATAAGAACGATGAGGGCGTTGGGGAGATCGCAGTCAAGGGCATCAATGTCATGTCTGGATACTACAACAATGATAGCCTTAACAATGAAGCCTTCACTGAGGATGGCTATTTCAAGACTGGTGACCTCGGAGCCTTTGACAAGAAAGGTCGTCTTGCAATCATGGGCAGGGTCAAGACTATGATCCTTGGACCTGGTGGAGAGAACATATATCCTGAATCGATTGAGTCGTTGATCAATAACATGAGCTTTGTGCAGGAATCACTTGTGGTTCCTGAGAATGGTGGCTTATTGGCTCTGATCAAGATAGATATCAAGGCGTTCGCTGAAAAGAAGAAGATGGATATCAACGATGCTAAGGAAGAGGCTAAGAAGTATATCCTCTCATTGAGAAAGGAGGTCAATGCCCAGCTTTCCGCTTTCTCCAGAATTGATGAGGTTGAGCTTCAGGAGGAGGAGTTTGAGAGAACTCCATCCCAGAAGATCAAGAGATTCTTGTATGCAACAAGGGAAAAGAGGAAGTCTCAAATAAGCTCTGAGCCAGAGAAGAAGAGCGAGATGCCAGTTAAGAAAGCAGAAGCTGAAAAAAAAGAGAGCAAGCCTTCCAAGGTAAACAAGAGCAGGAGCAAGGAAGAGCTTTTGAGCGCTTATAAGGACTCTGTTAAAGAGAGTGAGAAGGCCTGGAGGCTGGAGAAGGAGAAGCTCAGAAGCGAAGAAGAAGCCTTGAAGGAAAAGAGAAGAGAGGCTAAAGAGAAGCATAAAAGGGACAAGGCCAGATTCAAGGCATTGTTCAAGAAGGAAAAATCAAAGCTTTGATAATCTAGTCAAGGTTGGGCGGAAATAGGTCGCTTTCATCCTTGACTTTTTTTATTATATGAGGCTATCCTTAAGTGTAGTTAGTTAAAGCTAACTCAAAGGAAGTTTATGAAGCATTTAAATGAGATAAAGGTTGGCAGAACCGTTTTAGTCACGAAAGTAAATGGCGATGGCCCTGTCAGAAGAAGGATAATGGATATGGGGATAACCAAAGGTGTTGAGATACACATAAGGAAGGTTGCACCCTTAGGTGATCCAATGGAACTGACTCTTCGCGGTTATGAGCTGACACTAAGGAAGGCAGATGCAAGCATGATTGACGTGGAGGAGCTTTGAATGGAATACAAGATAGCATTAGCTGGTAATCCTAACTGCGGAAAGACAACGCTATTCAATGCCCTCACTGGCTCTAACCAATATGTCGGCAACTGGCCTGGTGTTACAGTCGAGAAGAAGGAGGGTAAGCTCAAGGGTCATGAGGATGTGATCATCCAGGATCTTCCAGGTCTATATTCGCTCTCTCCTTACTCTCCTGAGGAGGTTGTGACAAGAAGGTATCTTGTGCATGAGCACCCAGATGCGATTCTGAACATAGTTGATGGGACAAATATCGAGAGGAATCTTTATCTTACGACGCAGCTCATTGAGCTTGGCTATCCAGTTGTTGTCGCAGTCAACATGATTGACCTTGTCAGAAAAAATGGCGATAAGATTGACCTTTCCCTGCTTAGCAAGGCGCTAGGGTGCATCTGTGTCGAAATCAGTGCACTTAAAGGTGAGGGTGGGATGATTGCAGCTGAGGAGGCTGTTAAGCTGGCGAAGAACCATAGTCATACAGATCGTCCTCATGTTTTTGGCGGAAGTGTTGAGCATGCAATCGCGCATATTGAGGAGTCTATCGAGGGCATGGTTGATAGAAGCTTCCTCAGATGGTATTCGATAAAGCTTTTTGAGAGAGATAAGATGGTTCAAAAGGAGCTTAACCTATCTGAGGAGCTACTTGGACACCTTGAGAAGCATATAGCCGATTGTGAGCTGGAGATGGACGATGATGCGGAGAGCATCATTGCAAACCAAAGATATCTCTATATAAGCAGTGAGGTTAACAAGTCTGTAAAGAAAAAAAGCGCTAAGCATGCGCAGACCATCTCAGGCAGGATAGACAATATAGTCACCAACAGGGTGCTGGCACTTCCTATCTTCGCTCTGGTTATGTTCCTCATGTACTCAGTGGCCATGGGAAGCTTCCCATTCTCAATAGGCACAATTGGCACAGATTGGGCAAATGATGTGCTATTTGGCTCTTTTGTGCCTGAGCTATTAGGTGGCGCTCTTACAAAGCTTGGTGTATCTGGATGGCTCTATGCTCTGGTTATGGATGGCATAGTCGCGGGCGTTGGTGCGGTGCTTGGCTTTGTCCCTCAGATTCTCGTGCTATCCTTTTTGCTATCGATTCTTGAGGATGTGGGATATATGTCAAGAGTCGCTTTCATAATGGATAGGATTCTCAGGAAGTTCGGCTTAAGTGGCAAATCGATAATACCAATGCTTGTTGCCACTGGCTGTGGAGTGCCTGGTATTCTTGCTTCAAGAACAATTGAGCAGGAGAATGACAGGAAGATCACTGTAATAACAACAGGCTTCATCCCTTGTGGCGCGAAGATGCCAATAATCGGTCTATTTGCAGGCGCAGTCTTCAATAACTCGCCTTTGGTTGCAACATCTGCCTTCTTTATTGGGATTATGGCTGTTGTCCTATCTGGTGTGATATTGAAGAAGTTC
>JAZURW010000185.1:0-4868 GCA_045606405.1 Candidatus Ornithospirochaeta sp.
GCCGCAATTCCTCAAAATTGTAGGGGCGTCGGCTGACCTTGTAGCCGTGCTGTGCTGCATCGTATTCCACTTCATAGCCAAGCAGATCTCTTTCTTCAATCTCCAATTCATCCAGATCGAAGTCGATTTCCTTGTTCAGAAGGGCGAGAATGTCATCAATGTCACGCTTGATGGAATGGCGCTCTGCACTAATTCCATAGTTCTCCAAATGTTTTTGGATATCCACTAGGCGTACAGCATGATTTTCATCTGTCTTTTTCAGGAGGATATCCCAAACCAGAAGGGATTTGTATTTCTGTCCTTCCCTCTTTCCACCAGTCATTTTGGCCTTTGCTCCTTCCATGTGAAAGTTCTTCCTTTTGAAACAGATTTTACTGTATCATAGCACAAACGACTCCAACTGTGGAGTGTAAAGATCGTCGCAGTAAAGAATGCAAACTGTGCAATTGCTTATTGGGCTTTTTCTTCTAGCATTATTCACTACATCAATTGCGTCCCACTTGCTTGTGACACCAATCACTTTGCGTGCATCACACAGAATAATAAAACTGTCATAGAGGTGGAAGTCAGTATTATACTTTTCATGCTTTGTAATTATCTCATCGGCATATGATTCTTTATTGCGATTTATATCTTGAAGTCCTGCACCAACAACTACAGTACCGCAAATCTCATGAAAGTCATATCTTTTTGCTTTTTTTCCATGCTTTTGTATTGCGTTGGATTTCATCTCTTCAGCGCTCAAGCCTTTTCCAAAATTCTGGTTGCAGATAGATGTAAGAACACTGTCTGTCTCAGTTGTAAATTCTGTAACTTCAATTCCTATACGCTTTTTCCCAGAAAGCACAAAGTCTGGTCTAGTCTCCTTTCGAATGGAGTATTCCCAAAGGTCATTGTTAAGAGATATAAAAGATAACAATACACCATATTCCTCTCGTTGTTTTTGATCTTCCTTAGAAAAAAACAAACGATAATCAGATCTCAATTTTTTGCCCACATATGAATACTCTTCTTTTGTTAGTGTGTGACTGTAAACAACTAGAGATAATCTATCATAAGTATACTGTATTTTTCCATTATCCATTGAGATTGTCTGCTTTGCTTCGGCAAATGTTGGAAAGTCAAAGCTGTGGTTTTGTAGAATTGTTTGCGCAAGGGTATCCAAAAGTATCTGCTTTTCCATGTTATTAACTCCCTATTCTATTCTGATAAACATAATATAGCATAAATAATGGGAATAGCCACCCCTCCACTGTGGCTATTCCCATAAATCTTTATTTTTCCAGAAACGAAATGTACTTATAAACTGTTGTTCTACTCAATTCGCAGACCCTTGCCAGTTCACTTAAGTTCAGCTGGCCTTTTTTGTAAGCTGAGTAGTGACGCAGAAAGATTGTTGGGATATCATCTGTGGTCAGCGGTGGCCTGCCAATTTTGGCACCCTTGGCTTTTGCGTTTGCCATTCCAGATTTGACTCTAGCTCTGATCATGGCAAGTTCCAACTGGCTGAATACTCCTGCCATCTGCAAAAAAGCCTCACTCATGGGATCTGCCTGCCTTGTTCTACAGTCTAGTGTGATTGAGCCTACAATCAGAAGCCGCAAATGTCGCTGTTTCACAATATCAATTATATCACAAAGCTGTTTTGTACTTCGTGCCAGTCTTGGGACTTCCAGAGTTATGATGCTGTCCCCTTCCTCAACAGTATCGAACAGGACAGATTGTTCTTTTTTGTAGGCTGCATCGCCATGTTCATATTCCAGAAATACCTTTTCTGCGCCTGCTGCCTTTAGCTCCCTGACCTGTCTGTTGATGTCCTGCTTACTTTCGTTGGTGCTACATCTTGCATATCCATAAACCATGATTATCTCCTTTTGGTTGGGCAGTGATTTCTCACTGCCCTTGAATCTTAACTTTCAATCATCTGCTGCATACAATCCATGCAAGCAATTCTGACTGTTTTAGTTGCTCTCACACTCATACCACAGCAAGGGCAGATATACTTTCTGCTACTGGATGGTTTGGGTGGTATCGTAACTCCTGCACCGTTGTGTGTGCCTGTTCCTGGCATCTGGAAGCCTGAGAACTCATTTCTGTTGATTAAGATATCAGACAAGTCATGACGCAGAACAAAATCCAGCAGTTCATCACTGGGACTTGTGATTGTCCAACCATATTTGTCATGATGCTCAACAATCAGACCTCTGCATTCGGCAGCAGCCTTGAATTTCCTGTTGTGATATGTGTTGCCTCTGCTGCAATCCTGCACTCCTTTCACATGGTTGTAATAGTGAACCATCTCATGTAGAAGGGTTGCAACCACATCCTCTATGTTTCTGCTTAAGGTGCCTGCGCCAATATTGATTTCATGGGTCGCACCGAGTTTGGAAATCCATGTATCCTCACGCAGTGAAAAGTGTCCATAGGCTTTGGGCGTTGACTGAATTGTGATGGTAGGTCTTGAAAGTTCATTTTCAAAATACTCTACATTCAGTAAGTCGAAGATCTTGTTCAGGTATCCTGCGACTCTGTTGTAACTTGTTAACTGTTTCATGTGTCCTCCTTGATTTTTAGGAGTGGACACAGTATAATATTTGTGTCCACTCCTTTGGTAGTTGTGGTCAAGCTCTTTGCCAGTGGCTTTGGTCGGCATTCTGGCAAGGGGCTTTTCTTATGCAATGGAGAAGCGGCGGCTGCTCACTTGCTTGGTATAAGCCTTATACACATCAGGCATCACCTTTTTGAAAGCTGTGGTATCGAAGCGCTGAGTCAGAACAGGAGTCCATCTGACAATGTACTGGCCTACTTCCATTTCCTCAGTGTTGCGATTGAGCATCTCTGCCTTGATTTCATCTCTCAGTGCTTCGGCTTCTGCTTTGGCTTCCTCAATGAGAATTTCCAAATCCTTAAGGGCATCGATCTTGCTTGTGATTTCTACAGTAGACATTTTGTTTTCTCCTTTGTGTTTTGGTTTGTTTTGGGTATTCCCCTTAACTGTCTATATTATACACTAAATCTCGCCCATGTTCAATTGACATTATGCACGAATTTTAGTGTCTATTGTAGTATGATTTGTACACTTGATTTCGTGCATATTTGTGGTATAATGGCCTCATAATGGGAAAGGAGCATGTTTATGGCGCTGCGATACAAAATCGATGTGCTGAACGCACTGAAAGAAAAGGGTATCACCACTTACCAGATCAGAAAAGAAAAACTGCTCAGCGAGTCTACTGTTCAAAAGTTAAGAGCAGGCATTGGTGTTTCGTGGGAGAATATTGAAACGCTCTGTCGCCTACTTGACTGTCAACCTTCTGATTTTATTGAGTATGTGAAAGACTAAAACCTGTCCAATAAAACAGATGTTTTCGTGGACACATTTTCCTGCGCTTAAACCCTCAAAATGTGGCCTATTTGGATGGCAATTCTGTCCACGAAATTCACCACACCATTTCCTGAACAAAGCAAAAGCAGCAAGCCTGAATTTGGCTTGCTGCACTTTTTTATAGTTTGATGGAGATATCCTTCAGTTGCGCCTTGATCTCTTTCATGATTCTGTCAGAGATAATCTGCCTGCATTTGTTACTGTTGAAAATTTCGCCTGCATCTTGAAGGGACACTGATACAATGGTGTCGATATCATATTGCAGAGCGCCCACCAGTCTTTCTATGGCTGAGTTATATATGCTCGCTGCGATTTCTGGTGCATATTCAAAAACTGCCTCTTTGGCAATGGCCTGCATTTCTCTTCTATGTTCTTCGGCATTGCCTCCATGACCATCCTGCGTATTTCTATGCCAGTTATATCCACCATCTTTGCCAAAACTGTAGGTTCCATTTTTGCTGTAATTCTAAATGTACATTTCGTTTTCTCCTTAATGATTCTATGGGGGTATGGTTTTGGGATTTTTGAATGTTAATGTTCAAAAATAGTCTTGTACCAGATTACAACCTTCCTCGAATTTAATTTTGCCAAATTTTTATGTTTTTGATAAAGGAATACTCAAATTCTGGCTTATACAGATATGACCACACATCGTTTTGAATTGTATCGTCTTTCTGTCAGTATATATCCAGCATCAGTCAATCTCTTTTTGACTGTTGTCCAACCAACCAATCTACCTTTAGGGCAGTCCATATTTTCTACTGCTCTCTTTGGGGTGGCAGAAAGGCCAATGACTTTTGTACCAGATCCTTTCACAATCTCTTCCAGTTGGAGTTTGGCAAGCACATACCAATTTTTGTCTTCGCCATTCTCTCCACCAAAAGTCATGAAGTTGATCAGATTGTGAATCTCATCACAAATAATATAGTCGACTGATCCAAAAGCAAACTCTGGATCCTTCTTTGCCAAAACTCCAAATTTGGCATAAGTCATCACCACAATTTTGTCCTCTTGTGGATCTTCGCTGAACATCTCCCAACCATTGGATATCTTATCGAACCAAGTGTCATTGTAGTGCATAGCAATGTCGCTGTTGGCACTGACAATTTGTTCATTGCCATTCCTTGTGTCGATCAGATAGATCATACTCAGTGGACTGTCCAACTTTTTTGTCAGATGGCGCAATGCCCATGTGGTCTTACCACTGCCCACTGGTGCCTTGACCAAATTAAGCTGCCCATCGCAGATTTCTTCCTCATGTACTGCCTATGTCAAAAATTTAGTTTTCTCCATATTGGAAAACTCCTTTCATAAAAAATAAGTATGGCACATAGACTGGCATGGCCTATGTGCCTATGTAAGCAATTGGAGAAAACCAACTTAAATCTTTACTTATAATTTCTACTTATAAGTATACTTATTAGTGCAGACCCTAAACTGATTTCAGGCTATGTGATGCACTGTGGCGGCGCTCAAAATCTGA
>JAZURW010000186.1:0-36289 GCA_045606405.1 Candidatus Ornithospirochaeta sp.
CTCTTCATCTTCTCATCCATCTCTGAAAGACGGTCCAAGAACTCATCCCTTGAGGCGCTTCTAAGCTGCATAGGAACCAAGGATTCGACCTCTAGATCCTGGACCTCGACAGAGTATCCGCATTCACGAGCAAGTATGACAGTCTTTCTTGCGACATCCATACCAGATAGATCATCTCTTGGATCTGGCTCTGTGTATCCCAGATTCCTTGCTTCCTTGACAAGCTCTGAGAAAGGCACTGTTGCATCGTACTTTGCGAAAAGCCATGCAAGTGTTCCGGAGACCATCCCCTCAATCTTCTCAATCTTGTCGCCAGTCTCCCTTAGGTCCTTCAAGGTGCTTATGATAGGAAGCCCTGCACCAACAGTCGTCTCATAAAGGAACTTCTTGCCTGTCCTATATGAAGCATCAAAAAGCTCCTCATAGTAGCTATAAGGTCCAGAACCTGCCTTCTTGTTAGGTGTAATGATGTGGAATCCATCCTCGATGAGGCTCTTGTACTGGAATGCCCTCTCCTCACTTGATGTGCAATCAACAATTGCCCAATGTGGGAAATAGGATGCCTTGATATGGTTGAGAAACACCTTCTCATTGTAAACAACGCCATATTTATCAAGAAGCTCACGCCACTTTGATAGGTCGACACCTTCCTCAGAGAGCAGCATCTTCTTGCTTGTCGCTATGCCTCTGATCCTCAAATCAAGGTCAAAGTCATGCTTCAATCTCTCGCTTTCCTCTGCAATCTGATTCAAAAGAGTGCCACCGATGTTGCCAGGGCCAAAGAGGCCGATGGAGAGTGTCTGCTGACTCATAAAGAACACTGAATGAAGTGTCCTTAGCGCTTTTGTTGAATCCTTTGATGCGATTACAGCGCTGATATTCCTTTCGCTTGAGCCCTGAGCGATTGCGCGGATATTCACTCCAGCCCTTGCAAGAGATGAGAAGAATTTGCCGGCGACACCGATTCTGCCAGGCATATTCTCACCTACAGCGGCAAGAATCGAAAGATCCGACTCTGTATCAATTGTGGATATGGATCTGTTTGATATCTCCCTCTGGAACTCCTGTCTTAGGACCCTGGATACTGCAGTGCTTTGGCTTTGAGGCACTGCAAAGCAGATTGAATACTCACTAGATGCCTGGGAGATGAAAATGACTGAGATGCCTTCATTTCGCAATGCTGTAAAGAGTCTTGAAGAGATGCCAGGGACACCTGACATTCCGGAGCCCTCGACATTGATCAGGGCAACATTGCTTACAACAGAGAATGCCTTGACAGATCCCTTGCTCTTTGCTGCAGGTGCGTCTGAGATAAGAGTCCCCTTTTCCTTTATATCCCCCCAGAACCTCAAGGAGATTGGAAGCTTTCCTGCCTCTGCAGGCAAGAAGCAATGTGGATGCACAATAGGCGCTCCAAAGAAGGAAAGCTCTGTCGCCTCGGAATATGTGAGTCTATCGATGACATGTGCAGATGGAACATCCCTTTTTGAGGCTGAGCAAAGCAGAGACCTTTGGTTCCAGAAGGTCAAGGGTGATGAGAAGCGTGCGGCAATCAAGGCTGCTGTGTACTCGCTCTCGCCCTCATTGCGCTCTCTGCCAGCAGCATCGACTTCTGTTTCAGCTGCTACAAGAGCCCCAGAGACAAATACAGCGCCGCCTTTTGGCTCAAACGCGCCACTGATCGCATCAGATGGAGAGATTGATTCGCACTCAATCCCTTCTTTCTTGAAGAAAGCAGAGAGGATCAATGCAAGAAAATCGGATGTGAGAATATCAAGGTGCGCACCCGCAGCCCCGGAGCTATCCTCCAAAAGCCATACCGCCTTTATGATGTCCTCTATATCAGAAAAAGACTCGTTGATCTTGGCTGTGACCTCTGACTCCCTTCCATCAAGGAGCGTCTCAGCAAGCTCATTCCAGCCTGCCTGGCTTCTCTCAAGCCTAGACCAGATTCTCTCATCCTTTTGTGCTGCGCTCTCTAGAAGCATCCTAAGATTCAGCTCCTGATTCTTGACAGGTGAGAGCACGAAGACTGAGCACTCAGCAGAGTCCTCACGATACACTTCAAGAAGCTTTAAAGCTCCTGCTTTTGTTGAAACCATGGACCCCTCAAGGGCATGTACTCGGATTCTATCCATCTCAACTCCGTTGGTTATAAAAAAAGCCCCCTCTAGACGGGAGCCTTTCATCTGTTATCGTAGATTAAACTACCTTCTCAACTCTGCCGCTTCTAAGACAACGAGTGCAAACCTTAATAGTCTTAGGTGTGCCATTAATGAGAGCCTTAACAGATACGATGTTTGGTCTGAATTCGCGCTTTGTTGTTACGCCGATGTGCTGACCAACACCACCCTTCTTCTTAGCCTGACCTTTGCGAGGTACTACTGAACCGGAAATTGTACCCTTTCCACAAATATCACATCTTCTAGCCATGATCTTTATCCACCTTAAAATTTGTATTCAAGCATATCTGACAGGCACCTTTGTCGGCAAAAAGCCGGGAGCATGGGCAAAGATATGCCAGTCACAACATCTAAAGACTATACCCAAACTGTTAAACTTTGTAAATAGCTAATGCCTGTTTTTGTCTCGATACGAAGCTCTTTCTTGGCTAAATCCCAGCTGTTTTCAAATAGATATGCAAAAAGATGTCTTTCGCTTAGAATTCAACTATGAAAAGAATCGCGGCTTTGACACTTAGACAGTCAGATAGGCTAATGTACTCATCCTTTCTTAGAGGACTCTACAAGGACCATGGGATGTGGGAGACCTATTGCTTTGCACCTGTCGTGCTTCTTTTTGGCTTTGACTTCGACTCAGAGATCGATTTAGGGGATGGGACTCTGAGATTCTCATCAGAATATGACGAAATCGAGGGTTTTGCGGCTCTTAGATGCAAAAAGAGAATTGGCAGCATAACCCCATATCTGTTTCTTACAAAAGGCAAGGTCAAGAAAGAGGCCCAAATCCCATCCTTTGAGGTGAAGGTCGAATCTCTTGTCCTTTTGGAGTATGATGATAAGAGCTTCAGAGTGATCAGGACAAGGAGCCTGAGGATGGGCAAATAGAGGAAAGGAAGCACTCACTGCATATTGGCTTTGGCCTGCAGATCACCCTGCCATGCATATTGACTGTCATTGACAGCCTTGTCCAATACTCGCTATCGAAGCGCTTCTTGACCAGACGGGAGGCAGCATCCCTGTTTCTCGTGTCTATGAACCCCAGCCTTTCAGCTACCCTGACAAAGTGGATATCCGCAATGACAGCCGGCTCCCCAAGTATCGTGGAAGCGTAACATGAGGCTGTCTTCTCACCAACACCCGGAAGGCAAAGCAGGTCATCAAATGTCTTTGGAAGGCCTTTTTCAGCTATTATGCCCGCTGTCTTCTTGATATTGCTTGCCTTGCTCCAGCCCAGCCCCACCTCATGGATCAGGCTCTCGATATCCTCCACATTCGCTTCACTTAGGGCCCTTGCATCAGAAAAAACCGAGAATAATCTATCTGATGCTTTTAACGCCCTTTCATCTGTTGATGACGCAGAAAGCATTACAGTGACAAGAAATACGAAAGGCGACTTAACAGGCAAGAACGATATCTCCTGAGGATAATGCAAATTTAATTCATTAAAAATCAAAAAATCCCTTGACGTCATTTTTTATTTGTTCTATACTCCCTTTTGTTGATTCGGGACGTCGCCTAGCGGCTATGGCGCCTGCTTTGGGAGCAGGATATCGATGGTTCGAGTCCATTCGTCCCGACTAAAAGACCCTTTGGGTCTTTTTTTTATAACCTAATATTGGATTCTATCTCACAAGAGAAAGCTATTGCAATTGCAAATTTTCATAATGGCCAATTTCAAGCTAACGGCTAATATGGTATCATTCGAGAGTGAAATGCATCCTTATCCTACTTGTCGCAATCTCATCATTCTCATGCGCCTTTGCTTCTGACGACTATCCTGTCTATGATTTCACATTCTACAATTCGGTGCAGAACTCAATTGCGACAATCAATGAAGAACGCTTTGGCATAGATTATTCCGGCTATGGATACCTAGGCGATCATATGACAATGGGCATATACCTTAGGTTCGGGATCCAAACGCCATATAAGACAATC
This sequence comes from Candidatus Ornithospirochaeta sp., assembly GCA_045606405.1. Classification (GTDB taxonomy): domain Bacteria; phylum Spirochaetota; class Spirochaetia; order Sphaerochaetales; family Sphaerochaetaceae; genus Ornithospirochaeta. The sequence goes on from JAZURW010000186.1 coordinate 4,122, forward strand.
CTGGATATCATTGGCGAGCTTTATGATCAGATGTGGTATGAAAGGAAGCTGACAGATAAAGGCGACAGGGAATTCATTCTTGACGATCAGCTGATGCAGGAGAATGAGCAGCCGGAGATAAATGAGGAAGCCACAATCGGCATGGAGGATAAGCTGCCCAAGGATTACAGAATCTCCCTGACACTTGGACCTGCCTTCAGGAAGTTCATATCAGATGAGGCAATCTGGTACGCTGGCACAGGCCTCATGGCAAGCTTTGAGAACAAGACATCAAAGACAGATAACAATGCGCTTCTTGTGAACAACTTCGATATTAAGATCGCATTTGATCTAGATACAGGATTCAGGCTCGATTTAGCAAAGAGGACGACAATGAGATTGGGAGTGAATGCGGTTATGGACATCCTCTCCTACTCGTCAACCTCGCACCATCTCCCAGATGGCAAGAATGTCAGCCTAGAGCAGGGAATCACTGTTGACGTTTTCCAATCCTCTCGCTTCTCTGTCATTGGGTACATAAGCCTCGCTACGACATTCAAGCCTAGAAAGGTCGTCACGCATTCGTACGTGACCAGGTCAAGAGAGCTCGGAGAAGGCCAGCTTCTATGACCATTTTTCACATTTTTTCTTAAAACCTCTTTACACATTCAGCAAAAAACGATAAATTCTTTTTTGCAATGCGCCCTTAGCTCACCTGGATAGAGCAACTGCCTTCTAAGCAGTAGGTGACAAGTTCGAATCTTGTAGGGCGTATAAAGACCACAATCGGGGAAAGCCTTGAGTGTGGTCTTTTTTTTATCATATGGGAATCCTATTTCCTTGAAAGGACTGAGCCTATATATGACCTTCGCACAGTCTCATAAATCGCGCTCTTCAGCTCCCTCTCAACCTCATCTTCCAACGCCAGTGCTTTTATCGGGGAGGAAAGACGTCTCACGACATCGCTAGCAAGATCGATTGCGTCATCTGATACAGATTGTGACTCCTCTGAGGCCCTAAGCCACCTCTTGTACTCCAGAACAAGAGCATCAGATTCTGCTGCTATTATCGAGATATTCCTATTCCTTCCTTCAAGGACAATGTCCAAATCCTCAAGCCTTAGAGGCTTCAGAGCATTGGGGATGTCCTCAGGGGATGCAAGATCGACCAAGAGCTTTCCTTTGAGAATATCCCCATCGCTTTCCGTGAATGTATGATACAAGCCTGAAGAGGAAGATATCACAGCCTCACACTCTATAGCCTTCTTCCTTCTATCCTCATAGGCTATGCTCTTCACCCCCTCGGGAAGCAGGAAAATCTTCTCAGGGTCTCGGAGGGTCATATAGACAACGTGCTCTGATAATAGCGTCTTAGCGATATTCCTCGCCCAATCACCGGAGCCAACAACCAAAATCTCCCCTAGCCCCTTGGTAAGCTCCAATAGTCTATCTCCTATCACAGTCTCATAGGATCGAAGAGAAAGCGTGCTTTGGCACTTCTTTCCGAAGGCAATCGCCATATTGAACAACTTATCCAGCCTTGATGATGATGCCCCGACAGTCCTTGCCCCCTCGATTGCGCTCACAAGCTGCGATATTATCGTATCCTCCCCAAATAGAGGTGATAGAATCCCTGATGAAAGCCCAAACAGATGGCAAAGTGCCTCATCTGACGATATTGAGTACCTGTATTTCTTGACCATCAGAGGATTCAGTGAAAGAATCCTCTCAGCCTTCTCCGCAGGATATGGAGATGAGAAGGAATAAATGTCAAACCTATCACATGTGAGAAGGAAAACAATAGGATGCTCAAAGCCCTCCCTCAGCCTCTGGGTATATGCTGAGAGCGTGCCTTTATCCAGATTTTGCAGCTTCTCAAAAAGCAATGCATTCTTTACAAAATCCAAACCTGTGACAAAAAGCTCCATATAATCAAACCACCATCTTATCTGGATACTACCATTTAGAAATATGGGAGTCTATCTCTATTTCGTATATGAGATTGTGAACTGGGGAGAGTAGAAGGAGAAGGACCTGGTATCGACAGCAACACCCGCATCAAACGAGAATGCCTCGATCTCTCCTCGCAGGTAGCAGCTTATGAAGCCATTGTCCCTATCCCATGAAAAGAGCCTATGATCGTCCTCTCTATATCCCAATCCAATAGATAGAGAGTAATCAGGAAGGAACTGGAACTTGAAATCAGCATTAAGATTAAATGTGCCGGAGGATGTATCCTCATTGAACTTTCCATAAAGGATGGAGAACCTTGGGACAGCCATCCTCAAATCCCCTTCCGAGTTGAATCTATCCATGAAAGCTGAGAAGGAAATTGACGTATTCTCTATCGCAGACTTGAGATCTGCAGAAAACACCCCGTCGGAGATCGCAACAAAGTCATCGATGAGGACACCTATGGAATAATTGTCAAAATATGCAAGAGCACCGATGCCCAGGGAGAATCTCTCAGAGCCCTCTATGCGCTCAAAAGGGCTCATATAGCTGTTTGCTAGAGCACTCGCCATGCCAGATATCTCCTTGTTCATCCTAACCATGGAATTGCCGCCCTTCAAAACAGCGCCAACAGAGAAATAAGGAATGGAATACGAAGCAGAAAGCTCAAGGTCCATGTTCGAATAGACATCAAAGACAGGGTATTCACTTAAATCCTGCTCTCTTCTGTTTAGAAAGGATGAGCCTATCCTGAGAGTCATCGACACGTTCCTGCTGTAGACTGAGATGTCGCAATTCTGGCTCTGGTTCTGTATGTATCCCACAGGCTCATGCAATATAGCGCTATCATATTCCTCGCCCATGCTGAAAGCGACTGTGAGGCTCCCTTCCTCCTCCACCAGAGCCAAGGCAGCTGGATTTGAGAAGGTGTCCTGAAACCTGCCAAAGTACGCTGGGCTTGCTAGCGGCGATAACTCCTGCTCAACACCAAAGGAGACATCCCTTGCGACCAAGGCAAATTGAAGTGCCAGCGATACGGATAATAGAATCTTCCAAAATTTCCTCATCAACCTAATGATAACAGAAAACAAAGATGTGAAGAATGGTATAATAAAGACATGGGCACTGTATTTTTCCACATAGATCTCGATGCATTCTTCGCTTCGGTCGAAATCCTCGACAATCCCAGCTATAAAGACAAGCCCTTGATCATCGGAAGCCCAGGTAGGAGAAGCGTCGCCTCAACTTGCTCATATAAAGCAAGGGAGTACGGCGTGCATTCCGCTATGCCCATGGTGACAGCATTGAAGCTATGCCCTGAGGCAATATGCATACCTCCAAGAATGGAGAGGTACAGCGAGAAGTCAAAAGAGGTCATGTCAATAATAAAAGGCTTCGCGCCCGGCTTCTTGCAAGTATCAATCGATGAGGCTTTCCTGGATCTCTCAGGAATGGAGAGAATCTACCCACTGCCTGGAAAGGCAGCCCGGGAGCTGAAGGAGAGGATATTCAAGGAGACAGGTCTCACTGTATCCATAGGAGTCGCCTCATCACGCTTTGTATCAAAGCTTGCCTCTGACTACAAAAAACCCAATGGACTCACCATTGTACCACCTGGCAGAGAGGAGGAGTTCGTTGATAGACTTGGGCTGGGGAAGCTCTGGGGGATAGGTAAGGCTACCTTGGAAGCGCTAAGGAGAAAAGGCCTAAATAGCACTCAGGATATAAGACGCTATACAGAAGATGAACTAGGGAGAATGCTTGGGGAATCAACTGGAAGATACCTCTACTCAGTCTCCAGGGGTATTGATCCCGGCATATACCAAGGGGAAGCTAAATCCCACTCCATTTCGACTGAAAAGACATTCTATGACGATGTGTATGGAACAGAGCTTCTTGATGAACACCTTCTATCCATGTCGCAGGAGCTCATGTTCAAGGCCTTGGATGAGAAGTGCAACCCAAGAACAGTTGGCATAAAGATTCGCTACGGTGACTTCTCCACAACAACAATCCAAGAAACCCCTGCCCAGCCAATATACTCATCCTGGGATGTATACACAATCGCAAAAGAACTGCTTAGAAGGAAATACGATGGAGGTGGCGTAAGGCTTCTAGGCCTATTTCTATCCCAACTCTACCTTGGCGAAGAGGTAGAGCAGAGAGAGTTATTCGATGACGATAAAGAGAGGAGACGAAGCCTTGACAAGACTATACTGGAGCTTGCGAAAAAAGGTAATGTCGTCAAGAAGGCAACGAGCCTCAAAACGCAAAAGCAAAGACAATGAGCAAAGCCAGAACCAGTCTATAGACGCCGAAGATTGAGAAACTATGGCGGCGAACATATCGCACGAATGCCTTGATGACCAAAAGCGAGACGGCAAAGGATATGAGGGTGCCAAAGATGATGAGCTGCCACTCGACTTGGCTTATTGAAGACATATGCTTCAAGAGCCTCAGGAGAACAGCCCCAAGCATCACGGGAATCGCCATGAAGAAGCTAAACTTAGCTGCAAGCTCTCTTGAAAGACCCAATAGGATACCGCCAAGAATCGTGGAGCCGGAGCGAGAGGTCCCTGGAATAATCGCCAAAGCCTGGAAAACACCTAGCTGGAACGCTTTCTTGTATGAGATATCCTCTACTTCCTTGTATTTTGCGACTCTCTTATCGGGGTCTCTCTCAAGAAGGATGTATGCTAGTCCGTAGAAGGCCAAAGCAAAGGCAATCACATACCACTTATTGAGGTACTTGTCCATCAAATCGTCCAAAAGAAGCCCCGCAATCATAGCAGGAATTGAGGCAACGGCTATCTTGAACCATAGAGAGAAGCTCCTTTTTGTCTCCTCCCTATCCTTCTTGAAAGGCCAAAGCGTATTGAAATACACGACCAAGACAGCAAGAATCGACCCAAGCTGTATAATGACCATAAACAGGCTCTTGAATGCATCAGAGCCCGATAGCTTGATCAGCTCATCGATAATCAGAAGGTGCGCGGTTGATGATATAGGCAGCCATTCAGTAAGTCCCTGCACGACCGCCAAGATAAAGGCCTTGATATATTCCATGCTTTGAGATTAGCAATTACGCAAATCCTTGTCGAGGTCAATGGTGTACTTAGAGTTAAGTTAGTGGTATCATTCTCAATATGCTTAATATATGTCTGTTCGAGCCAGAAATACCCCAGAATACGGGAAATATCGCAAGGACCTGTGCAGCTACAGGCGCCAATCTCCACCTAGTGCACCCACTTGGCTTCGATATCTCTGAGAAGGCTGTCAGGCATGCAGGCCTCGATTACTGGTCGGAGGTCTCAATATTCGAATATGACTCCATCTCCAGCTTCCTCCAGATCCATAAAGATGATGAGCTCTATTTCCTGTCCACAAAGGGAAGAAAGGTCTTCTCTGACCAAGAATACAGGATGGATAAGGATATCTACCTCATCTTCGGAAAGGAATCAAGAGGGATTGAGGAGGAGCTTCTGCTTGAGTATCCAGATAGGGTTCTGAGGATTCCTATGATCAAGGAGACAAGAAGCCTGAACCTATCAAACAGCGTCGCAATCGCGGCCTATGACTATTTCAGGAAAATGGATTATGATAGCTTCAACCTCAAAGGAGAGCTACATAGACATAAATGGGAGGATTCATGATGAGTAGAACCTCTATTGCGATAATCGGCTGCGGCAATATGGGCGCATCCATTGCCAAGGCACTTTCAGAAGATGGACGATACTCCATCTCAGTCTACGATGCAGACAGGAAGAAAGCAGATGACTTTGCAAAGGAAAGCGGTGCAAGAAGTCTCGCTTCCATTGACCAAGCAAAGGGCGTTGATGTTGTCTTGATTGCTGTGAAGCCTCAGATTCTGGGCTCGATCCTAAGCGACTTAAAGGCTCTAGAGCCAGGCCTATACATCTCAATCGCCGCTGGCTATGAGATCAGGAAGCTTGAGGAGAGTCTTGGGGGCAAAATCTCAAGATACATGCCTAACCTTGCAGCAAGAACAAGAAAAGCTGTCACTGCCGTTGCGTTCTCAGACTCAATGACAGAGCAGGAAAAAGCACTCTGTCTCGATATAGCAGCATCCTTCGGCTCTGCCTTCCAACTTGATGAGAAGCTCTTTTCAGCCTTCATCGGAATATCGGGGTCAGCTATTGCCTATGTTCTTGAGATGATGCATCAGCTTGCAATGGGTGGAGTAAGAGAGGGCATACCCTATCCTAGGTCATTGGAGATTGTCAGGGACACCTTTGAAAGCGCAACCTCTCTTTTGAAGGAGTCTGGACTTGGAGCTGTAGAGCTTGAGACAATGGTCTGCTCTGCAGGTGGCACAACGATAGAGGGAATTAAGGCACTTGAGGACGGGAATCTTGGCGCCACGCTTATGAATGCAGTGTCTGCTGCAGCTGAGAAATCGAGAAAATTGGAATCTAAGGGAGATAAATAGAGATGATTGACGTAAAAGAACTCAGAGCTAGAAAGGATGAGATCGCTGAGAATATCAAGAACAGATATATGAACGTTGACCTAGAGGCAATACTGGCACATCAAGAGGAAAGAGGTGCGCTTCTTTCAGAGGTAGAGGCTTTAAGGGCAAAGAGGAATGAGACTGCTGCCAAGATGAAGCAAAAGCTCGATAACGAGACAAGACAGCTTTACATCGCGGAAGGAAAGGCAATCAAGGAAGAGCTTGCAGATAAGGAAGCAAGGCTTGCTGAGATTGAAGCTATCTTCAATGATGAAATCAGGACAATACCTAACTACGCATCACCCGAGGCTCCAATTGGAAAGGAAGACAAGGATAAACTGGCAGTGAAGTTCTTCGGAGAGCCAACAAATCTTTCTTTCAAGGCAAAGGACCATGTTCAGCTTGGAGAGTCCTTGGACGTTCTGGACTTCGATGCAGGGGCAAAGGTATCTGGTCAGAAGTTCTACTACATCAAGAATAAGCTTGTGATCCTCCAGATGGCTCTAGAGCGCTACGCAATGGATATAGTCATCAAGCATGGCTTCACTCCATTCATAACACCTGACATCGCAAAGGAGGAGATTCTCCACGGCATAGGATTCAACCCTAGAGGCGCAGAGAGCAATATCTACAACCTTGAGGGCACAGGGACATGCCTTGTAGGCACAGCTGAGATCACACTCGGTGGCTACTACCAGAACACAATACTTGAGAAAAAGGACCTCCCAATTAGGATGACTGGTCTCTCCCACTGCTTCAGAAGAGAAGCAGGTGGCGCAGGGCAGTACTCAAAGGGACTCTACAGAGTCCACCAGTTCTCAAAGCTTGAGATGTTCATCCTCTGTCTCCCAGAGGAATCTGATAAGCTCCATAAGGAGATCCTCGCTATCGAGGAGGAGATTTTCCAGGGTCTTAATATCCCATACAGAGTCGTTGATACCGCAACTGGCGATCTCGGAGCTCCTGCATACAGAAAGTTCGACATCGAGGCATGGATGCCAGGCAGAGGCGACGAGGGCGAATATGGCGAGGTCACATCAACCTCAAACTGCACAGACTATCAAGCAAGAAGCCTCAATATCAGGTTCAGGGATGACGATGGCAAGCTTAAGTTCGTGCATATGCTCAATGGCACAGCCTTAGCGCTATCAAGGGCGATCGTCGCACTCATGGAGAACTATCAGAATGAGGATGGTTCCATAACTATTCCTGAAATACTCAAGAGCTATTGCGGCTTTGACAAGATTGAGAAGTGACAACAATGAAAAAGAGCGGGCTAATCACAGATTTTTATGAGCTGACGATGATGCAGGGCTACTACCTGCAAAACCACAACCCAAGGGTTGTCTTCGATATGTTCTATAGGACCAATCCTTTCCATGGAGGATATACCATCTTCACTGGTCTTGAAGAGCTGATTGACAAGCTAGAGAGTCTATCCTTCTCACCAGAGGAGATTGAGTACTTAAAGACCCTTGGCCTATTTGACGAGAAGTTCCTTTCTTATCTTTCCACCTACAGGTTCGAAGGCGATCTCTATGCCTTCGAGGAAGGAACACCTGCTTTCCCTGGCGAGCCACTGATCAGGATCGAGACTAATTTGATCGATGCCCAGCTGATAGAGTCCTTGATTCTCAACACAATCAACTTCCAGACACTCATCGCAACAAAGGCATCAAGAATGGTGACTGCCACAAACGGACAGGGCATCATAATGGAGTTCGGCCTTAGGCGAGCACAGGGAGAGGATGGCGCGCACTCAGCCGCAAGAGCTAGCTACGTTGGCGGAACTGCCATAACCTCAAATACTTATGCAGGAAAAAAATATGGAATCCCTGTATCAGGCACCATGGCCCACTCATGGATCATGAGCTTCGAAAGCGAGGAAGAGGCTTTCAGGAAATTCTCTGAAATCTATCCTAATAACTGCATACTCCTTATAGACACCTTCGACACTCTTGGCTCTGGCATAGATGCCGCTATCAAGATTGGCCACGAGATGAAGGCAAAGGGCAAGAAAATCGGTGTCAGAATCGACTCCGGCGACCTCTCATACCTCTCTAAGAAGATCAGGAAGAAGCTCGATGAGGCTGGTCTTGAGGATGCGACTATCTGCGTATCAAACGACCTCACAGAGGAGATCATCTTCAATCTGGTCAACGATGGGGCACCTATTGATAGCTGGGGAATCGGAACGCACCTTGTCACAGGTGGCTCTCAGGCTGCTCTGAATGGAGTCTATAAGCTTGCCGCGAAGGAAGAGGATGGCAAGTTCGAGCCATGCATCAAGGTATCCAACAGCTATGAGAAGACAACAAACCCTGGAATAAAGCAGGTCTACAGATTCTTCTCTGAGGAGGGAAACGCTCTGGGAGATCTCATTGCTCTCTATGACGAAGAGATTGTCGCAGGAAAGGATTACGAGTTCTACCACCCATTCTCATCACAGGACTTCTATCTCATGGACAAGAATTCATACCAAAGAGTCCAGATGATGCTGGTAAGGAAGATGGAGAATGGAAGACGAGTTGCTCCTGCAAGGGCTTTAAAGGAGATACAGAGTGACTCAGCAAAGCTGCTCTCATGCTTCGATAAGTCCTACAAGAGACAGGTCAATCCCCACCTTTACAAAGTCTCACTGTCTGAGAATCTGATGAAGCTAAAGACAAAGCTCATCAGGGACACGAAAAAGGATAAATGAGATAGCTATTTAGAGAAATGGCGACACTGATAAGGTGCCGCCATTTTAATGCCTGGACTCTCTAGCATGGTATCATCCAATCCTCGACAAGAGTGAGAAAGTCTGTCTTCTGAAGATTGACAAGCTTCTTCTTGACCTCCTCATTGAGAGTCTCCTTATCAACATATGGCTTCCACTTTGAAACCACATTCTTTCCAGCGATCCTCCTTACAGAGAGGGCCTTGGTATAGAACCTATTAAGACCTGGGCACTCTGATCGGTCCTCGATTATTGAGAGCCTTGCTGGGAACACAAAGGCAAGTGCTTTTGTGGTTATGATAGGATTTCCCATCAAGTGGCATCTTGTGCCAAAGTCCAGCATTTGGAAGAACTCACCAAGTATCAGGTTATCAAAGGCTCTGAGCCTTTGGAAAAGAGCCCTGTTATACAAGCCAATGCCCATCAAGGGATAGAGATTCGGAACACCATGGTCCTTCTCCATATCAGGCATGAATGAAAGAGGATCTATCTCCCTACCCTTTATGTAAGGTGCTCTGACAGTCGGCATCACCTCTCCATGCCCAGACACCATGACAGGCGTGATCACGGCAGGATGTGACTTATCCTCCATTATGGAGACAAGCTTATCGCCCTCAAAAGCAATCAAGGAAGAATCCGTCCTCACGACCATGAAATATGTGGCATAGCACTCATTTGCGAAAGCATTGATGAAATCACCTGTCGTAACAGCGCTCTTGAAGACTATGAAAGTCGCATCCGGGTATTCAGAAGCGTAATTGGACTCATCCATCCTATATTCGGTTGTGAGCACATAAACGATTGTGTTCATGTTCTCCACATACCATTCGATGGTGCTTTTAAGCTCCTCCTTCGTCCCATAGTCAAGAATGCCAACGGCAAGCTGCTGCTGTTGGTAAAGAGAGGAGATTCTGAGTCCTAGATCCTGCTTTCTGTAAATTATCCTATATTTCATCACTCACTCTATTATAGCAGTATCCTCAGGTCTGAAGATAACATCCTTTCGTCCTTTCCCCAAAAGATTTTCGATATCCTGGCTACTGTGGCCCTGGATTATCGAGAGATCTGTTGAATTGAAATATGGGACAGCCTTCATGAATGGCCCATTCTCAGTGGACACCTCAATAACCTCACCTGAGGCGAACACGCCCTCAACGTGCTTTATGCCAGAGGGAAGGAGACTCTTATGGTGCTCCAGAAGGGCTTTCTTAGCGCCTTCATCAACGATTATCCTCCCCTCGGCTGGGGTGTTGAGAATCCACCTCTCTCTTTGGGATATTCTATCCTCTGGATATATGTAGGTCCCAAGCTCCTCACCTCTGAGGATTCTTGTTATCGCATGCGCCTCATACCCTGATGCGATGACTGTCCCACATCCCCCCTTCTGGGCAATCTGGGCAGCATAGAGCTTTGTCTTCATGCCTCCTGTGGCAAATTGGCTTCCCGCGCCCTTTGCATAGGACATTATCTCACTTGTGATCTTCCCTATCTCCTTGATGATCCTCGCATCCTTGTCCTTTTTGGGGTTCCCTGTATAAAGCCCATCTATGTCAGTCAGGAGAATGAGAAGATCGGCATCTATCTTTGATGCCACTAAAGCAGACATCCTGTCATTGTCTCCAAAGACATTTCCGATTTCCGCTGTGGAAACAGCATCATTCTCATTGAAAATAGGAATTGCGCCCAGCGCGAGAAGAGTGGACACAGAGCTCCTAAGATTCTTGAAGCTCGTTCTGTTGCTGAGAACGGAGCGAGTGATCAGAACCTGAGACGAGATTAGGTTGTGCTTCGAGAACTCCTCTTGGTATGCGCTCATCAGAATTGGCTGCCCGATCGCAGCACATGCCTGTCTCATGGCGATATGCACAACAGGGCTTGTATGCTTCAAGGCCTTTGCCCCAAGTCCGATTGCACCTGAGGAGACAAGAATCACCTGATAGCCCAGATTATGGAGAGTCGCAATCTCATTAGCTATATCCCGAACCCTCTCCTTATTGATTCCATCTGAAGATGATAAGAGGTTTGTGCCCACCTTGATGACAACCCTCTTGATTTTTGAGAAGTCTCGCATTAAATCAGCTCCTTATGCTTGAAGCTCTTACCATTCTTGCCTGAGTATTCGCTGACAGTCTCGCCATTGCCCCTGAGGAGCCACTTTGTCGTTGTAAGGCCTTCTAGCCCGACAGGACCTCTTGCATGGAGCTTTGAGGTTGAGATGCCAACCTCAGCTCCAAGCCCGAACCTGAAGCCATCTGCAAACCTGGTTGAGCAATTGGAGAACACATCAGCGCTATCGACCTCGGTGAAGAATCTCCTCTCCGCATCCTTGTCATTTGTCATGATTGCATCGGTATGGCCTGAGCCATGACACGATATATGGTCAATTGCCTCATCAATGGATGAGACAACCTTCATAGCGCACTCAAGTGAGAGATACTCTCTTGAGTAGTCGCTTTCATCAGCCTTATCGACATTTATTATCTTCCTAGTCGCATCATCTCCATGAACAATGACGCCATGCTCATCGAAGGATGCCTTGAGAAGTGGCAGGAACTCCTTTGCGATGCTCTCATGCACAAGGATGGTCTCAACTGCGTTGCATGCAGCAGGATATTGTATCTTGCTATCTGTCACAACCTTGACAGCTAGATCAAGGTCAGCGCTTTTATCGACGTAGATTGAGCAAATGCCGTCAGCATGGCCCATCACTGGTATCATAGTGTTTTCCATCACATGCTTCACAAAGGCATTTGAGCCCCTAGGAATAAGAAGATCAACGTAGCCCTCTGCCTTAAGAAGGACATCGACATCGCTATGCGACTCTATTCCAAGGATCCATCCGTCAGATATCTCGCTATCCGCAGTCGCCTTCTTGATGACCTCAATAAGAGCCCTGTTTGAGTTTTGAGCCTCCTTGCCACCTTTGAGTATGATGCCGTTTCCCGATCTGATCGCAAGCCCCGCAATCTGCACTAAGGCATCAGGTCTTGACTCGAAGATCATGCCTATGACACCTAATGGGAAGGCGACCTTCTCTAGGATGAAGCCATCGTCAAGCTCCCTTCTCTCCCTTGCCTTGCCTATGGGATCCGGAAGAAGAGAAAGATTCTCAAGTCCCTTCACTAGGGTGGAAAGCTTATCCTCTGAGAACACAAGCCTATGGCGAAGGGCGGAGCTCAGGCCCATTCTCTCTGCCTTATCAATATCCTTTCTGTTCTCTTCAAAAAGATACCCCTTGTTCTCCTCAAGAGCCCTTGCGACTCTCAAAAGGGCATCCCTTCTCGCAGCATCAGAGGAGAAAGCGAGTCTCCTGCTTTCCCTTCTAAGATCTTTTATCCTTTCAAGCAATTCTCTTTCTTCCATGTCAAACAGAATAACAAAGTATGGATTCAGCTACAATAACAAAAAAACAAGGCCCTGGCCTTGAAATCTGATTGCATATTTATTTTTCCATTAGGCACATATGAGGTATATAATACAATTAAAGAGGATTATGTATGCCTAATTATAAACACATCATAAATATATTGCTCATTTTGTCCATGCTTCTCATCTCTTGCGAGGAGAAGATGGAAGCACCGCCCGTGAAAGTCTCCTTTTATGATGGTGACATGCATTTAGGCACAATCACTGTCCAGGCGGGCGCTGAAAGCAGGCTGATTGCCAACCCAACGAAGGAAGATTTCGATTTCATAGGCTGGGAATTGAATGGGGAATTGATCCCTAAAACCGATGAATACTTTATTTTCCCTCAATCAGAGACCTCATTCAGGCTCAATGCTGTTTGGCAGCAGAAGAAAATCTCCATTGTCTTCTACTCTGACGGGAATGAATATGAGAGGATTGACAATTACACGCCAAATGAGGAAATTGCGATGCCTGCCATACCCGATAAGCATGGATATATCTTCTCAGGCTGGCTTCTTGATGGAAGCCTCATATCTCCAGAGGAGGAGATAATCTGCCATGAATACAGAGAGAATGGATATAGATATGATGCAAAATGGGAAGCCAAGGAGATGACTGCAATATTCATCAATGACGGAGAAATATATAAGAGCGTTGTGGTGAAAGCAGATGATGAGCTTACCTTGCCTGAACCTCCTGAGAAGCACGGATATTCATTCTCAGGCTGGCTTCTCGATGATGAGCCTCTTGATTGCGCATCACCTCTCTTGCTCCCATACAAGCAGGAGGGGTATGAGATACATGCATCTTACAGAAAGAAGCCAATGACTCTCACATTCTGCTCTGAGGGAGTAATTTACGTGACGTACACCGATGTCCTGGCAGATGAGCCTTTCATCTTCCCAAGCCCAGAAAGACATGGCTTTGAATTAACAGGCTGGATGCTAGGAGAAGAATTCTACGACATCTCAGATCCAGATTTGAAGCCATCGCTTCTCTATAATGAGAGTGGATATATCTTCGATGCTGTATGGGAAAGAAAGAAGATGACAATCAGGTTATTCACGAAAGAAGGCAGTTACAGAACTCTTGTGGATTCCTTTGATGTTGTTGAGGACGAGGAATATGAAATACCTGACTTTTCCAAGCCTGGCTATATCGTGACTTGGTGCGATGACTTTACAAAAGAACCTCTTGATATAACAAACAATAAGCATTCAAGCAAATACAAAGAAGGTGGCTATGATTATCTGGGCACCTTCGAGGCGTATCTGGAGGTATCGAATGAGGGGCTTGTGAAAAAAGGACCGGCAATCGGCAGAATCACCGATTTGGAAATTCCTTCGAAAATTGGCATTGTGGAGGTTACAGGAATTGAAAACTTCGGATTCAATAACTGCACGACCATCACATCCGTGACGGTTCCAAGCTTCATATCAGATATCCCTTATCACGCCTTTGCTGGCTGCTCATCTCTAGAGAGCGTTGTTGTAGAGAATGGGCCAAACAGCATAGGCGATTACGCCTTCGTTGACTGTGGAAAACTCAAGAGCGTGACAATTGCCAATAGCGTGCAGCAAATCAAAGAAGCAGCTTTCAAGAATTGCTTAAACCTTGAGAAGGTGTCGCTCTCTGGCGATATAAGGGCTTTCGTCTACGCACTCGATGACAAGATATTCCCACAAGATGCTTCCTTCACTCTCATAATCAACGCGGGCTCAGAGGCCCTGACATCTGAGCTTGGAGCTGAGGTAAAGAACTCTGTCCATTCCTTGATCCTTCCAGATAGCCTCCTAGCTATTGAGGAATCAGCCTTCGAAGATAGCACGAAGCTAAATGAAGTCACCTTTGGCTCAAATCTGGAAAGCATTGGTGAGAGAGCATTCAAGAACTGCTCCATCAGCTCTATTGAGCTCCCTGATGGACTAGTGGATATTGGAGAGATGGCATTCTACAGATGCAATATCGATGAGCTGGAGCTTAAGAGCCTGGCATCAATGGGCGATTCAGCCTTCAAGCTCTGCACCAAGCTTGAGAGCGTGGTGCTTCCAGACAATCTCTTTTCAGTACCGACAAGTGCATTTGAGGAGTGCACATCCTTAAAGAGCCTGTCATTGGGCAAGAACGTTGAGGAGATTGGGACCAATGCATTCAAGAACTGCTCAGAACTTGACGCTATCATACTTCCTGGCACAACCAAGAAAATAGGCAACTTCGCCTTCAGCAACCTTGATTCAATCAAGAGCCTTACCATCCCAGCCTCTCTCACAGAGCTAGGAGACCAGGCTTTCTCTGGCTGCGACATGCTTGAAACAATAAGGATCGAAGATGGAGAGATGCTTGAAATAGGTAACTCTTCCTTCACAAAATGCACATCCCTGTCTGATGTCTATATCGGAAAAGGAGTAACAGCACTCGACAACTTCTCCTTTGCATCCTGCTCTCAATTACGCCATGTCACCATTGCCGAAAGCGTCTCTGAAATCTCTAGCTCCGCATTTGATGGGTGTGGGAATATTGCTCTCGACTTTACTGAGGGGACAGAAGTGGTAAAGAGCGCAATATCCGCATTCAAAGACTCGATCACCTCTGTTTTGATTCCTAATAGCGTTACGGCAATTGAGGAAAAAGCCTTCAGAGCATGCTCTGCATTAAAGGAGATAATCATACCAGAAAGCGTGAAAACCATTGGAGAGAATGCTTTTGCGCTTTGCGACTTGCTTGAGAATATCTATATAAAGAATACCGAGAACTCAATTACAGGGGAAAAATGGGGAGCTGTTAATGCAACAGTCGAATGGGACTATATTGACTAACAGGGGATGCAAATTGATTGCAGCACCTTTTCTGGGCGCGAGAGAAAGCTCAGAAAACAAGTGACTCCTCAGCTCTCTTGAAGCCATCTATTGCCTCCAACACCCCACCAGCGATTGCTCTGGCTTTATCGCTTATCGTCATATGGTCGGTATCCTCTCCTCGAGGATCGATATCTGCGATCTTAAAGCCTTTGGGAACGAGAATGCCATCATGCAATAGTCCTCTTAGACGTCCATCCAAGGTTGCAAATACGGGAGTTTTGTCAATGTATGCGATGACATCGCCCTTCTTTACTATCTCGCCAATCTCCACATTGCCTCTTATTGTGCCTTCGCACTCAGAGTGGATAACACGCTCTTTGCCATACCCGCCAATTATGCCTGGAACCCCTGTGTTCCTTATCGCACAGCCCTTCCTGATTATAGAGCCAAGCTTATGGCCCCGCTTTGTCTCAATGACGACATCCGCATCCTTTCCCGCCTCAAAGCCAGGGCCTAAGGCAACAACAAATGGCGCCATATCTATAGTGGTGCCTAGATTCCTCTTTGCAAGGATCGCATCAACGACGCAAATAGGCTTCAATATCTTTATGCACTCCCCCTCTGGGTCGATCAATATAGGGATATCCCTTCTATCCATTATCGTCAAAGCATCACTGATATCATTGGCTTTGAAAGCTTTCACGCCCTCAACCTCGCACTGACCGTCAAACAAAGCATCTGCAAAGGATACTGTCCTTCTTATCACTGTTGGGCACTCAATTTCGAGGGCAATGACGTCGTAGCCTGCATTCCTGAGCTTTATTATCGTTCCAGTCGCAAGATCCCCAGCGCCGCGCACAATGACAAGGTTGCTCCTGAAATCCGATCTGAAGCCCGCTTTTCTTCCGTTATATCGCGCAACAACCTCGCCTGCGATCGATAAAGCCACCTCACTAGGCTCCTCTCCCCCAATATCCAATCCCATTGGGACATGAAGAGCTCTGATTCTGTCTCTGCACTTCTTTCGGCTTCCAAGCATTCCTATGTAGAACGCCTCTGATTGCGATAGAATCTCCATGATCACATCACCCTCTTCTGGGCTTGTGATCACAACTGCTGTATTCGCATTTAGGGGGATCTGTAAAAGCGCTTGCTTGGTATTATCACTCAAAACAAGCTCAGAGTTGGGAAATCTCTCCTCTGAGAGAAGCTCTGGTCTTCTATCTATGACGATAGTTCTCCAACCTAAGCGGCTCATCAGCTTCTCAAGCTCAAAGGCAACATGGCCAGCACCTACAATGACTATTTTCCTATCCTTCACTGGGATATCTATAAAAAGCTCTGCCATTCCATCCTTCCTTACAGGCAATGAAATCATTCCTCTCCTGCCCTCTTTTATGAAGGTACATGCATATTGCGCTGCAAGTGCCTCCATCTCACCGCCTCCAACTGTGCCGAATATCTTCCCAGAGGATGTCACAAGCATCCTCCCCTCACTTCTAGGAGAAGTACCTGTCGCTTTTATCAAGGTGACAAGCGCAAATGGGATATTGCGCTTTTTGAGTCTCGCTGCGGCTTCAAATAGTTCCATAAATCTTTCCCAGCTGCTCACTGCAGATGACACCCTTGGCCTTCTTAGGCAGCTTTAGAGAGCAAAGAAGATCAATCAAGGCACCATCGGCACTATCTGCTCCATTGAAAAGAACAAGATTATCAAGGTCATCCCCCATTCCCTTGAATAAGCCTTCAGGATCCCTCATGTACTCTTCTATGTACTCTTTGTCGATTATCCGCTCTCTGCCATCGCCAAAGCACATCTCATATGCTTTATGTCCAATTCCCCAGACTCCGCATACTGCGACAACGGCTGTTGCATCCTCTCCTATCACAGGATCTCTCTCTGTATGGTATTTGAAGGGAAGCCCTTTCGAGCCATCGGCTTCGATCAACAACACATCATAGCGTTCCTTCAAAAGAGAAAGAACCTCCCTTCTTGGCGCTATCCACTTCTTTATGTCGTAGCTATGGTCAGCGTAGAAGACGCTTTCTCCCTTCTTTGGCATATGGCCCAGCACAGACTCATCACCGAATATGATATCTGTCTTGTAATCATGCGTCTTGGGAGATGCGACTTTAGTCGTGGTTGAAAGAAGGACAGAGTATCCCACGTTCCTGAGATGAAGGCCAAGATTCTCCATCAAAGTCGTCTTGCCACCACCACCTGTTATATAAATGACAGCCTTACCATCTTTCATAAGGCAAGACTCAAGATATTCGTATAGCATCATTATCAAATGATACCACTATTAGGGACAAATTGCTTAACCATTCTCTTTTTTGCTCTCTTTTGCTGCAAACAGATAGCTTAAAGGGAACCTATCAACAAATTCAAAGCGCTTTTCAAAGAAGCAGCTGATCAAGCCGATCAGAGTGCCATTTATCAGAGCGCAGAACACTGTCCCAAGCTTTACGCCCTCAAAGTGGCCAAAGCCATAGAAGATGAATGATAGAACAACAGCAATCAAGCATGATGAGATATCATATGCAGTCTTTACCCTGTTGATATCCTCTCCAAGCTTAAAGGAAAGCTCCTTTACAAATAGCTCATACGCTTCTGGCGAGATGTAGCTATGGAATAGCAGTGAGACACCAATGGAGCACAACAGAAGACCCAATATATAGAATATGAGCCTCATTAGGATCGCCTCACCAGGAAAGAAGGAGATCAAGAGCATGAGAAGGTCAAGCGTCAACCCGTAAAATAGCGCTGTCACAAAGGAAAAGAGATAAGATACCCTGAAACGGCGCATGATCAAGGCAAGAATGACAAGGAGCAAAGCCTGAAGCGTGTACTCTGCCATGCCAAAGGTGAAAAAAGGAAGGTATTCAGACACCTTGAGATGCACAAGGTATGCTGGGGCGACCACCATTGAAAGACCAAAATCTGCCCTCTCAGCGAAGGCAGTGCCTAATGCAAGCGCGAAAATACCGATTAAATAGGCTAGCTCAGAATAAAACAACCTTCTCTTTTTCATCGTACCCTCATTTCGATGATACATGAAAAACAGGGATTGCTCTATATTATCAGTAGGCTATAGCCTGGGCGGCAAGGGCGATTCCCGAAAGGATTATCGCAACGCCTGCGAACACTCCTGTTGAGAACGCGATGATGGAAGGCGAGAAGAAGCCTACAATTCCAAAGAGAATCATCATTAACCCTAAAAGGGTTGGAAGCCATCCCATATTGCCGCTTTTCCTATCTCTTGAGCCCTTTAGCACGGACATGATGCCGAGCATGATTATCCATATCGAGATCAAATAGGTGAGAATCGCGGAAAGAAGCATATCAGCATAGATTGAAAAGATGAGAAGCGCACCCACTATGAATGAAAGAATCGTGGATACCACAGTCCAGGGATCAACCCTCCCACTCTTTCTGCGGTCAATGAGCGATGCTGTCTCGCCTATCGCCTCAAGAAGAATGCATATCCCAATAAGCCATGCAATGGATAGGTATGCCATAGTAGGATATGATAGGGCCAAAAACCCTCCGACCATCATAAGAACACCAAATAAAATAGCTACTACTCTCATTTCAACTCCTAAAGTTTACATTATTAAGGTACGGGGGCTGTTTCCCATAGACTAGCGACAATAGCAAAAGAAAAGTTGCAACCATTTTATTTATGGAAATATAATGATATCGAGTTATTTTCATAAACAACTCGAGGTACTATGGAACTTATTGCGAAGCTGATGATAAAAGAAAACGACCAAGTATTCCTCGGACCAGGGGTAAGGGAGCTATTGGCTCTCATTGAGAGTGAGAAGTCTGTCAAGGATGCCTCAAGAAAGATGGAACTGTCATATTCAAAGGCGTGGACAATAATAAGAAACGCAGAAGCGGGTGCGAATATCCAGCTTGTCAAAAGAAGCCACGGAGGTCACTCCGGCGGATCTTCTGAGCTTACAGATGAAGGCAAGAATCTTCTGGAAAGATACCTAGCCTTTGAGAGGGAGGCAGGTCTGCTCCTCTCTGAGTGCTTTAGGAGACACTTTGATGGGTAAGAAGAGATATAACAGTTCAAAGCTTTGGCTCCTAGCGCTCTTGATTGCATATGCAATGATATCACTGATATCTTTATCTATTGGACGATACAGCGTCACAATGCCAGAGATTGTGAGGATATTGCTATCTACAATATTCAATATCGATAAGACATGGAGCGCTCAGGCAGAGGCTACCATTCTATCTATAAGGCTTCCTAGGATCATCGCATCCTTCATAATAGGCGGAGGACTGGCACTTGCAGGCCTTGTCATGCAGACAGTCTTCAAGAACCCAATGGTCTCCCCTGATGTGCTTGGCACATCTGGCGCCTCAGGCTTTGGCGCATCGCTTGCGATCATTTTGCATCTCCCAACAGCGCTCATCTCGCCAATTGCCTTCATATTCGGCCTAAGCTCGATAATCCTTGTATACCTGGTGGCATCAAGAGTCAAAAGCAACCAGCTTCTAGGCCTTGTGCTAGGAGGGATGATGATAAGCTCAATCTTCTCATCCCTCTTGAGCTTCGTGAAGCTCATGGCAGACCCTGAGGATGCTCTTCCATCCATCACATACTTTCTCATGGGATCCTTATCAGGCTGCTCACTTGATGATGTGAAGATGGTATTTCTTCCTATGGCATCAGCATCAATCATACTTTTCCTTCTCTCTTGGAGAGTGAACACCCTATCACTTAGCGAGGATGAGGCAATCTCTATAGGAATAAACCCAAAAACACTTCGCGCGATTGTCTTGCTGCTTGCTGTCCTCTTAGTAGCTCTATCAGTTGCAATATCGGGAGTCATAGGCTGGATAGGCCTTATAGTTCCCCACCTAGCGAGGATGCTCATGGGATGCGATACAAGAAAGACCTTCCCTGCCTCCTTCATGCTTGGAGCAATATTCTTGACACTATCTGACACATTATCAAGAACAATAAGCTTCTCAGAGATTCCAATAGGGATAATAACAAGCCTTGTTGGCGCCCCATTCTTTCTGTACCTGATCATAAGAGAAGGAAGGAGGAGCAATGCTTAAAGCTAAGGATATCTCGTTCTCATATCCAGCTAAGAAGGTGCTTGAGAATGTCTCTTTCAATCTCAATGATGGAAAGGCCATTGCGCTCCTTGGGAGAAATGGCTCAGGCAAAAGCACGCTGATAAGAATCTTGCTAGGCGCTCTTAAAGGCTATAGCGGAAATGTGGAGATAAATGGCCAGGATATAAATAAAATCTCCCTAAAGGATAGGGCAAAGCTCATTGCCTATATACCGCAATACACTGCCGAAGCCTTCCCAAACAAGGTAATAGACACTGTCGTGATGGCGAAAGCCGGAGAGCTTTCTCTCTTCTCTCGCCCCTCAAAGCACGATTACATGAAGGCAGAGGAGAAGCTCGAGAGCCTTGGGATAGCCAAATTGGGAAATAGAACGATGGATAGATTATCCGGAGGTGAAAGACAGCTTGTCCTGATCGCAAGGGCATTGTTCCAGGATGCCAAAACACTTCTATTAGATGAGCCGACAGCATCATTGGATTACTCTAATCAGATAATGGTCATGGAGAAAACCAAGAAGCTGACTGAAGAAGGATACTCTGCGATCTTCTCCACTCATAGCCCTGAACATGCGCTGATGTACTCAGACTCCGTGCTCCTTCTCAACGATGGCAGGAGCGAGTTCATAGAGGATATCAACATCCTGATTGAATCAGATAAGCTATCCAGACTCTACAATAGAGAGCTTTATGTCTCTCTCGTGGACACTGGTGAAAAAAGGAGGATTGTATGTCTTCCAAAATAGAGAGATGGTGGGATGCCGATAGGATAAAGTGGTATGAGAGGGCATCGGAAATGTCATCCTTCCAAGAGGATCTCTCGCTCCTTTTAAGGGAACACTTGGATAAAGATGAGAGCATCATTGAGCTTGGCACTGGTCTAGGCTATCAAGGCGAGCTTTTAAGCAAGATGGGATATGATATCACCTCATATGACATCGATGAAGAAGCAATCGCAAGAGCAAGACTGAGAACTGGTCTTGATATCTTCAAGCTCTCCGATTACAAGGACATCGGAAAAACAGGAGATGTGGTTCTATCTGTGTTCTTTGGAAGGCTAACAGAAGCTGACAACCTCGCAAGAATACTGAAAATCGCAAGAAAGCGCCTTGTCTATGTCCAAAGCTGCCACAGAGGCCAAAGAAGGGATCTGAATAAGAAGAAAGACAGCGTTGAGAAAACGATGGAATTCCTTCAAGAGAGCGGACTATGTCACTCATTCACGATTCATAGGCTATCATTCGCGCAGCCATTGGAGAGCAAGGAGGATGCTCTGGCCTTCATCACATCCTACTATGGAAAGGATAGGATTGGAGAGTATATGGAGTTCGTGACAAAGAGCGAGGATGCAAGATACCCTCTGGTTCTCAAAAACGAGAAAGAGTTTGCGATCTTCGATATCATCAAGGAGTCATTATGAGAAAGAAGATATCCCTAGTTATCCTAACATTGCTTTTGTGCTCATGCCTGTTCTCTTCAGGCACGAAGGAGAAAGTCAGCTTGCAAAGCACAACGTTATTCAAGGATTCCCTGTCCAGAGAGGTTTTGATCCCAGAGGAAATATACTCGATAGCCCCCTCTGGGAATGTAGCCCAGATGGCGCTTTATGCCATAGCGCCAGAAAGCCTAGCTGGTTGGTCATCAAAGCTGAACACAGAAGCCAAAAGCCAGTTCCTGTCTCAAGTCAAGGACAAGCCTGTGTTTGGGACCTTCTATGGGAAGAAGGCAAATCTGAACCTTGAGGCTCTTATGTCCTCAGGAGCGCAGCTCGTTCTTGATGTTGGGCAAATCAAGGGAGAGAAGGAGGCGATGATAGCAGAGCTGGATGATCTTATGGAAAAGATCGCAATGCCTGTGCTATTCCTCTCCGGAGAACTTGATGACTACCCTAGTCTCTTTGAATCGCTTGGAAAGCTTACTGGCAAGGAGGAGAAGGCGGATGCTCTCAGACAACACGCAGAGCAAGCGCTTGAATACGCATCCTGGCTCAATGATAACCACAACAAAAGCGTCTCGGTATACTACTCACCATCTGATGACGGACTGGAGGCCGTTGAGAGGGGCTCCTCCCACAGCGAGCTATTGGAGCTCGTTGGAGCCGTGAATGTGGTTCCAGAGACCTTCTCAGAGGCAAATGGCCAAATAAGCCTTGAGAGCCTTTATTCTCTAGATCCAGATGTCATACTCCTCAGCTCCAAAGAGGCTTATGAAATGGTGAGACAATCTGATGCCTGGGCGCCGTTAAGGGCAGTCAAGGAGAACAGGGTGTATCTCATACCATCAAGCCCATACCCTCTTATTGATAGACCAACATCCACACAAAGGCTTCTTGGAATATACTATCTTGGGAGGGTGCTGTATGATGAGTCTCCCATGCTAATTGAGAAGACAAAGGAGTTCTATAGCCTTTTCTACCACATTGAGCTGAAGGATACAGATATTCCAAAGCTTCTGAATATCACATGATCCATCCATTTCTTGATAAATCGTCAATAAGAACCGCAACATCCCTGGGAGATAGAGGCATATCTTCAATTAGCCACTTTATGATCAGGCTGTAGAGACCAAAGCTTAGGAAGCAGGATACCAGACTCTTGCCTTTTGCCTCAAATCTGGAGCTATTCTCGATATGGAGGATTGCATCGTTTGGAAGACCTTGGAAAACCTTCGATAAATCAGAGTCCATCTTGCTCTCGACCAAAAGCCTGACTGTTGAGGCATTGTCCTTAAGATAGGTGCATACTCCTTCGAGACGAGACACTGTTGTGGAGCTCTCCTTAGGAACGATTCTATATTGCGCTGAATCCAGCTCCTTTGCGATATTGGCCTCAATCTCAGCAAGAACATCATGAGGAGAGAAATAGTGTTTATAGAACGTCGCCCTATTCACTCCGGCTTCTCTGCATAGCTCTGAAACATTTATATTCTCAACCTTCTTTGCTGAAAGGAGCCTCAAAAGGCCTTCCTGAATCAATCTTTTTGTCAAAAGAACTCTTTGGTTTATCTTTTTTTCCATTTTCATCCTCTAAAGTATACTCAGTGCTTTGAAATCAACACATGTATAATTATCTAGCATACTGTAAACACCGTCAACTTCAACACAGATTCCCACTATGGAGTTTTAATGAACCAATGGCTATAATGGGACAAAATGAAACAGAAAGAACGAAGAGAATACTTGATAAACGGACTAATTGAAGAGAACCCTATGCTAGGTGGCCTGACTGTGCCACAGGATGAGGAGCAGCAAAAAGAGCTACTGAAGACTCTTATCGCATTAAGAGAGCCCTGTGGCGCAACGCTTGACTTCATGCTCATCCAGGATGAATATCTCAAGGAGGAGATAACAGCCAATATAGTTGAGACTGATGGGAAGGTGACTTTCACCACAGCCTCCCCTATATCGATAAAGGCAGATAGCCTTGTGCATTTTGCAGACAACTCGCTTCTGGGCTCATTCACGCCAGGGGATGCCTCTCTTGATTCAGAGCTGCATTTCCATGCAGGAATCCAGCTTAGGCTTCAAGCTGCTGATATCACACAAAAAGACAGAGGGCTTTTGAAAGCCGGGGAAATCAGAGTCACTCCTGCCTTCAACCTGGCCTATGAAAGCATAATCCATGCAGTCGGCCCTACTATATCACGAGAGGTAAAGGATAGCGATAGAGAAGCCCTGAAGAGCTTGATGTATGGAGTAATCGAGACAGCTGAGGAGCTTGGCTCCAAGACTGTCGTCTTAACACCATACTCAAGAAGATACAGGAAATTCGACTCAATTGACTCCATCTCAATCATGCTGGATGCGATCAAAAGCTATCCAGAGAATGAAATTGAATTCATAATCTCAGGCTTGACTGATTCAGAGCTTGAAAGGGCAAAAGGGCTTCTAGCAACTCATTGATATTCACTTAAAGACATTGAACGCAAAAAATAGGGACTGTCGCAAAAATGAGGCAGTCCCTTCTACATCTTCCAAGATGCTATGCTTCGAGGATTCTATCCTTATCTGAATCAAGAAGCTTCTCAAGAATCGAAGCAGGATCTTTGAACTTAGCAAGCATGATCATAGCTGCGATTACATATGGCTTGTAGCTAGCTTCCTTGTAAAGAGGAACAAGATAGCGATCGAATACTGATGCCTCAACCTCGCCTTCCTTGCAGCTTACGCCTGTGATATCCGCAGGTAGACAGTGCATATAAAGAGCCTTGCCATCCTTTGTCTTCTTCATAAGCTCTTCTGTGCAAGTCCAATCCTTGAACTTTGCATTGTTCTCAAGACACCTCTTCTCAAGAGCCTTGAGCTCATCGAATCTTCCTTCACCAACAAGCTTTGTTCTCTCTTCCATTACCGCAAAAGGAGCCCATGACTTAGGATATACGATATCAGCGCCCTCGAAGGCCTCCTCCATTGAAGTGACTCTCTTATATGAGCCACCTGATGCCTTTGCATTCTCTGCTGCCACTTCCTCGATCTCTGGCATTACATTGTATCCCTCTGGATGAGCAAGGACCACATCCATTCCGAATCTTGTAAAGAGTCCGATGATGCCCTGAGGAACAGAAAGAGGCTTGCCATAGGAAGGAGAATAAGCCCAAGTCATTGCGACTTTCTTGCCCTTGAGGTTCTCAACTCCACCAAAGTAGTTGATCACAGAGAGCATATCTGCCATTGACTGAGTTGGGTGGTCAATATCGCACTGAAGATTAACAAGAGTTGGTCTCTGCTCTAAAACTCCCTGATCATATCCATCCTGGACAGCCTCTGCTACAGTCTTCATATAGGTGTGGCCCTTACCAATGTACATATCATCTCTGATGCCAATGACATCAGCCATGAATGAAACCATGTTGGCTGTTTCCCTGACTGTCTCGCCGTGCGCGATCTGTGATGTCTTCTCATCAAGATCCTGGACCTCAAGACCTAGAAGATTACATGCAGATGCGAATGAGAATCTTGTTCTTGTTGAGTTGTCTCTGAATACAGAGATTCCAAGACCAGAATCGAAAACCTTGGTTGAGATATTGTTCTCTCGAAGTCCTCTAAGGATCTCTGCTACTTCAAATACCGCTGCAATCTCATCATCGCTCTCCTTCCAAGTATGGAAGAAGTCATTTAGATACATCCGACCAATATCCAGCTTTCTCAGTTCTTCAATTCTATTCTTTATCTCTGCCTTAGTTTTCTTTGCCATGTTGAACCTCCATGTTCATTTTCTGCTTTAAATTTAGCATGCGTTATTGAACCACGCAAGAAATATGTGTTGCAATCTGTTGCATAGCTATTTGGAGCACTTTAATATGATAAGAGGCCGTTCTTTGTAAACTACTAGATTCGTATGAATAAGAAAGGCCTCTCCAAAACATGCATCATTTGAAGTAGACTGCTTTATCTGACCTGCTGATCACCCTGCCAACTATCTTGCAATAGGGCTTATCTATCCTTCTCACAACCTCTTCAGCATCCTCCTTAGGCAAGAAGAGAAGAAGACCGCCTGAGGTCTCGGGATCACAGCAAAGATCCTTCATCTCCTGCGATAAATCATCTGAGAAGGAGACATCCTTCGAAATGTAGTCTAGATTATGGTACATTCCCTCTGGCAGAAAGCCAAAGCGAGCATATTCAAGTGCGTCTGGCAAGACAGGAAGGCTCTTTGTGTCTATCTCTATTGAGACACCGCTTGCTTTAGCGACCTCCAGGGAGTGTCCCGCTATTGAAAACCCAGTGACATCTGTCGCAGCATGGACAGCCAGATCCCTAGCTGCGTTTCTCCCCTCCTTATTCAGTCTTGTCATTGACTCTATCACAGCATCAATGCTTTCTTGGGAAGCCTCGCCTCCCTTCAATGCGGTATTGATTATCCCAACACCCAGCGCCTTGGTGAGAACGACAACGTCTCCTTCCTTTGCTCCCTTGTTGGACCATACCTCGCTTTCCTTCATGAAGCCTGTCACACATAGCCCGTATTTAGGTGTTGGATCAGATATAGTGTGTCCGCCTGCCACAACTGCACCGGACTCCTCTATCTTCTTAAGTCCTCCCAAAAGGATGCTCTCCATGACAGATAAATCAAGACAAGAAGGGAAACAAAGAAGATTCATGGCAACATTAGGCTCCCCGCCCATTGCATAGATATCAGAAAGAGCATTTGCAGCCGCAACCTGCCCGAAGATATATGGATCATCAACCATCGGAGGGAAGAAATCCACTGTCTGCACCGACACAATATCATCCTTGACCCTATATACAAGAGCATCATCTGCGCTCTCGAAGCCCTCTATGAGCCTGTCTGAGGAGTGCAAGGGAAGATTATCTATGACACTATGCAAAGCCTCTGGAGGAAGCTTTGCGGCACAGCCTGAAGTCTTCACCATCGATGTAAGCCTGACATCACTCTTTGTTTTCATAAATCAACCTATAGCTCTCCCCATTCTTTATATATACTGCCTCAAGATTCTCATTCACATAGTCTTCCTTGAAAGGAGATGAGAAGAAAGCCGCTGTCCCACAGGATGAGGAGAGACTCCTAGGCACAGGGGCAAGGCGAGAGCCTTCAACTTTCTTCTTGAAGACCATCGCCCCATAGTGGTTATGGAATGTTGCTACCTTCTCAAAGTCAGTGTCCATTCCCCTTCTGACTCCTTCACCTCAAGCTCTGCGCCTATAGCTCCAGCAAACCTTGAGATGTTCTCCATTGGAACTCTGCTGTCTACAAGCACAACAATCTCTTTCTCTTCCTTAAGAGCCTTCTTAGTCATGATCACTGGCTCTGGGCAGGATAATCCCTTGCAATCAATTATACGCACCTCAAGCCTCCTTTTTCTTTATGAATGTATTTGCACATGCTATCAAGAGAAGAATGACAATGGCTGACACAACAGCGACCTTGCCATATAACGATGGCCCACCAACGCTCTCTGCGCTATAGGCAGAGGATGCGAGCGAGAAGTTGTGCGCAAATGCGGCTCCTGCAACAAGTCCAAGAACAGCAACAGCGCTATCTGTGTTGCCTTCACCTGCAAGCACCAGCTGCCTGAGAGGACAGCCTCCGAGCATAGCAGAGCCAAGACCCACAATCGTCATTCCCAAGAAGTTCCAAAGCTGCTGGGAGTGTGCAACAGGCTGTCCGCTAAAGCCAAGATTGAACTTGCCTGTCACGATATTCATGACCAGAGCTGAGACGAAGATAGCCAAGAAGCCACCAAGAAGAGTCCAATCCTTGACAAGGATGACATCTCTTATGCCACCAACCATGCACATTCTTGTCCTCTGCGCAAGGACTCCGACAATCAGACCTGCAGAGAGCGAGATGAAGATAGGGGCATGCATTGACCCTGGTCCTTTCTCAGAGAAAGCGAAAATAGCAGGAACGGCCAAGAATAGAACAAAGAGAAGCACAGTAGAAGCAGGAAGGGCCAGCCCTTCTGCCCTGCTCTGTGTCTTTGCCCTGCCAAGAGAGAAGCCTTTGGTAAGGAAGAAGCATCCTATCGCGATTCCGAAGATGAAGCCAAATAGAGCAACAAGGGCATTTAAATCACCTGCTGCCAAGCGTAGGACCATTCTAAAAGGACAGCCTAGGAATGCCAATGCTCCAATCATCACCAGAAATGCGATGAAGAACCTTGTGACAGGGGCAGAGCCTCCTCTAGGCTTGAATTCACCCTTGATCACGCTTATCAGGAAGGAACCAAGAATCAGACCGATGATCTCTGGTCTCACATACTGAACGACAGGAGCAGTCTGAAGCTTAACAGCTCCTGCTATATCCCTTAAAAAGCATGCTATGCAGAATCCCATATTGCCTGGATTACCAAGAATAACGAGAACGACAGATATTATGCCAATAACCACACCTGCAACCATCAAATTGCGCTTATCCTTGCCTAGTGTCACAATTTCCTCCTTTTTTTATATACTTTACCATTATATTTTTCACAAAACAATGGATTTTTATGATACCTTATCATCATGAAGAGGATATACCTAGACAATGCTGCAACATCCTTTCCCAAGGCACCCGGTCTTGGCAATGCCGTCGCAGCCTTCATAGACGGCTCATCTGTGAACCTCAACAGGACAGAAAGCAATGAAAGCCTCTCTGTATTCAACACAATATATGGGTTAAGGGAAAATCTTTGTTCCTTATATAATTACAACCACCCTGAATGCATCGCTTTCTCAAGAAACGCCACTGAATCGATGAACTGGATAATCAAGGGGCTCTTGAAAAAGGAAGATCATGTGATTGTCTCATCAAATGAGCACAATGCTGTGATGAGGCCTCTTGTGCAAAGCAAAATCGCATTTGACAGGATCCCATCTGATTTGCATGGATTTTCAGATTATAGTAAACTTCCGGGCTTAATCCGCCCTAATACAAGGGCAATGTTCATAAATGCGGCAGGAAACGTATCTGGGGCTGTGCAGGATTTGACCATACCCGCTGAGATAGCAAGAAAGCACGGGATCATGGTTTTCGTAGACGCCGCCCAAGCATCTCCCTTTGTGGATATCGATATGTCAGATCTGGGGCTTTCAGGCATTGTATTCACTGGCCACAAGAGCCTTCTAGGCCCTCAGGGCATCGGAGGCATGGTGCTAGAGAAGGAACTTGCGCTATCGATTGAGCCACTCATCTCAGGTGGCACAGGCTCAGAAAGCGACAAGGAGACAGTCCCCTCATCTCTTCCAGATAGGCTTGCTGCGGGAACTGAGAACCTGCCTGGTCAGATTGGGCTTGCTCATTCAATTGAATATGTCATCAAGAACAAGAAGAACCTATATGAGAATGTGACAAGATGCCTTGAAGAGCTATATATCGCAATGGAGGGAATAAAGGGGCTGGAGATAAAAGGCCCCACCCTTAAGGAAAGAAGAACCAGCGTCATATCAGTCGTATCTGATAAAAAGGACATCTCCGAGATATCCTATCTCCTATTAGAGCGTGGTGGGATAGAGACCAGGGTTGGGCTTCATTGCTCCCCTAGTGCCCATAAAAGCCTTGGCACCTTCCCAACTGGGACATTGAGATTCTCCCCAGGTCCATTCACAACAATGGAGGATGTAGCCGTCACGCTTTCCATTCTAAAGGAGATCATGAATGACTGATTACTACAAAACACTCAAAGAGCATCTAAAGCTTGGGGATGTGCTTAGGCTCACAGATATAGATTCCAAGAAGGAAGGCTTATATCAAGAAGGAAAGCTGATTTGGGGAGAGGAGATAGCATCACCTTCGCTTATTGAGACAATCAAGCCAGAGCCACAGCTTGTCATCTTCGGCGCGGGTCATATCTCGAAAGCCATCTCGGATATCGCGCATATCATGTCAATGAGGACCACGGTCCTTGATGAAAGGGAGGAGGTGCTTTCAGAGGAAAGATTCCCCCACTCTGAAAGAATCCTCATGCCCTACAAGAGGATGTTCAGCACACATTTTCCTTTCTTCAGGCCCTACTTCATCATACTCACGCATGGGCATGCCCACGATAAGGATGCGCTAAGGTATTGTCTTAGCCAAAGCTTCTCATATATCGGCATGATAGGATCTAAGGGAAAGGTGATATCGACATTGGATGAGCTGGCTCTTGAGGGTATTGAAAGACAGCTTCTTTCATCTGTCCATGCGCCTATAGGAATCAAGATTGGCGCACAGTCGCCAGAGGAGATAGCAATCTCCATCATTGCTGAGGTGATCGGATGCTATAGAAAAGACAAGAACATGGTAAATATCAGCCCTGAGTATCTTATGAAAGCATCTGGGAAGAGAGTGATATCTGTAAGGATAATAGAGAAAAAAGGCTCTGCGCCCCGCCAAGTCGGCTCTGAGATGCTTGTCATGGAAACTGGGGTCTATGGGACAATAGGAGGTGGTGCCATAGAGAAAAACGCCATAGAGACAGCACAGCGTCTGTTGAAAGATGATAGCGTCTTTGAGATAAGAAGCCATAGACTCTCATCTGCCGGGGATCTAGGGATGATATGCGGAGGCGATGTCACTCTTCTATATCAGCTTAGAGCGCCTGAAAAGCAGTGATAGCATATAAGGAAAAGGATGCTTAATTCGCTTAATCCGCTTCCCCTTTCGATAGACTAGAAGCAAATCATCCTTTGAAAGCTCCTCAAAAGGTGCTTTTCCATAAACATTGAAGGTTGCCTCACAGCCAACAGAAAGAGAGAAATCCCTTCCTAATGCAGCACCTGCATTGATAGAGTACGTTCTATATGCCATCTCCGGCTCAATTGACTCAGATTCATTGTAATAGTGGATCATTCCCTTCATCTGGAGAAATGGATCAAGCTCCTGGACAGGTGAATCCGAGGAGCCTAAGAGACACACGCCGCTATCTGAAAGCTCCTTCAAAGGCATCAACAATCCTAGCTGCTCGTCAGTAAGGTATGTTTTATAGCTATTCAAATAGCGCTTGTCCATATAAGAGAAGCCTGGCTGTATCGTCACCGCAACTGGAAGCCTCTTCATTAAATCAACGCTCTCTCTGGAAGGGAACTCCGCATGATCTATCCTATGCATCCCACCGGACGCTGTAAGCCTATCCTCATGCTTTGAATATGCGCCTAGAAGTTGCTCAATTGCACATGGTCCGATCGCATGGGCCGTAAGAAGGATATCCTCATCCAACGCATCCTTGACCTTCTCTCTGATAGTATCATCGTCATAGTATTTATGCCCAGCATCCTCAGACCCCTTATAAGGAGTTTTAAAAGCTGCGCTTCTAGAATTGACAGCGCCATCAAGCTCCCAGCTAGAGCATCCCCCTATCCTCTTTCTTCTTTGCATTCCAAAGAAATCCCTTGCCTTCTCAAAATCCTGGTATTGAGGATAGAAGACTATATCCAAGGGAAGCTTTGATAAGATGAACGCCAAAAGCCTTGTGAAGAAATCAGGATCGCTATCCTCATTGCCATCAAGACAAGCAAAGCCTGTGAGCCCATGCTCATATGCATTGTTGACAAATCCAGCAATCCCATTTGCCAACGCTCTGATGCCAAGCCGAGATGCGATATAATCTGTGATCCTTCCTTGATTGAATTCGTGAGCCTCGCCTCTCAATATCCCATCAGGGAACTCCTTCAAATCAAGGCCTATATTCTTCATCATCCTTGTTGAGAGAGCAGAGGAGTGACCATCGAGAGTGTATATGACAGCATCCCTATCGCCAACAGCTGAATCTATCTCCTCTCTTGTAAGGAGACGAGGGCTTTCGAAGGCAGTGGGAACAAAGCCATTTGCGACAATCACCTTGGATGCAGGATTCTCTCTTGCATGCTCCTTGAGTCTTTCCAGAGCTTTAAGAGCTGTCCTTGGATAAACACCATCTGCTCTGACCTCAGATAGGAAGAAGCTCTGACCAGATAGCGCTATGGTATAGAGAAGATGCGCATGGGAATCGAATAGGCGCGGCGCAATATGAGCCCCCTTCAAATCAACTATCTTTCCATATCCCTTTGGAATATCATCTCCCAAGTAAGCAATCCTCCCCTTCTCAATGCCCATTGAGGCGAATGTTCTTGAAGAGGAGAAGGTATGAACAGTGCAATTAGTGAATAATGTCTTCATATAGTAACCACATTGCCTACTGCCATAAGCAAATACATGAGGGCAATCGCAAGCTGGAGCCCAGTGCCACCATATCCATTGAATATAGACTCTCCCTTCTCCTCTCTGCTCTTTCTAAAGGCAGGGATGACCATCACTGCTACAATGATCGCTATAAGGCCT
>JAZURW010000187.1:0-3688 GCA_045606405.1 Candidatus Ornithospirochaeta sp.
GTCATACAGCGTCATCGATGCTATCCTTCTCTCAATCGCCTCCCTTCGCGCCTAAAAGTCGCTAGCGAGCTTCCTTCTCTCGGTTACCGTCAAATGGCAACCTCCTTCTTAGTCTTTGACTTATAAACGCGATATCTATGATTTTTTGTTCCAGCTTTCATAGCCTTTCTTGAATTTGGCCCTTCTTGCCCCCTTTAATTGCACTAAGAATCAATTTTTATCAAAAAACCTTTGTACTTCTGTATGAACACTCTCCCATTTTCATATTTGATTTAGGACCCCTGGTAGTGAAAATGGTTTTATACGCTAATTCCCTGATTTAAAGAAAAACCACGCAAGTCATATGCGGGATTGCATGGATTCTGAATCTCAATAACTTGAATATCATTGGAAATGAAGGATAATCTTCATAAATATTGAATAATTGCAAACAATCATACAGATATCCATAAATGAAGAAATTCATCCTGGAAAATAACGGAATGGAGTTATACCACTTGCTTTATGGAATCTTTATAAGAGGTTGACTCCATGGCATTTTGCTTCTTTCCTGACATCCTCAGGCCACACTGAAGCCTGCACTTCTCCAACATGTGCCTTATGGAGAAGGAACATGCAAAGCCTTGATTGGCCTATGCCTCCTCCAATTGTCTCAGGGAATTCGCCATTCAAAAGCCTTTTATGCCAATATAGATTCTTTCTCTCCTCCATACCTCTAATCTGAAGCTGCCTTAAAAGTGCCTCTCTATTGACCCTTATGCCCATTGAGCTAAGCTCAAGGCTCGACTTTCTAACTCTATCCCATACGATTAAATCGCCATTAAGGCCATGATTGCCCCACTCTGTCTCTGTTGACCAGTCATCATAATCCGGAGCTCTGCCTGAGTGAGGAGGATTTCCATATCCAATTCCAATGAGGAACACAGCGCCATATTTTTTTGCAAGCTCATACTCTATTTCATTGCTAGTTAGATTTGGATATTCCTTTGCAGCATCCTCAGTATGAACGAATGCGATCTCTTCTGGCAGATAGTCATCTAAGGCAGGATATAGCTCCTCAAGAAGGAAAGCTGTTCTCTTTATCGCATTATAGATGCTTCTGACCGTGCTCTTAAGATAGGAGAGATTCCTATCCTCTGACCCGATAACCTTCTCCCAATCCCACTGGTCTACATAGATAGAATGAATCTCATCCATATCATCATCGGGACGAAGCGCATTCATGTCAGTATAAATTCCTCTGCCCTCTTTTACAGAATAATCAGCAAGAGCCATTCTCTTCCACTTTGCAAGCGATTGGACAATCTCCATTTTCTGCTCTCCCAAGCCTTTGACTGGGAATGTAACAGGTCTTTCTACGCCATTCAAATCATCATTGATACCACTACCTGATGGAACAAAAATAGGGCTTGTCACACGAGACAATCTCAAGGCACCGCTAAGCTCTTTTTCGAAAAGATCTTTGGCTGCTTTTATTGCCTTTTCAGTATCATGCTGTGATAATATAGAACTGTAGTTTATAGGAAACTGCATAGATTACTCCTTTACCAAAACATTATTTGTCAAATATGACAATTTGTCACCTAGTAGGGGAAAAATAATTGAGGGAATGAAATATGGGAAAAAAGGACTCTTTCTTTGCTGAATTCAAGAAATTCATAGCACGTGGCAATGTCCTTGATATGGCAGTTGGTGTAGTAGTCGGCTCAGCCTTCACAGCTATTGTCAACTCTGTAGTCAAGAACATCATCAATCCAGTGATTGGTCTCGCAACAGGCGGCGTTGACTTCGGCTCCTTGAAGATTGTTCTCAAGGCTGCTACAGAAGATAAGCCTGAGCTTGCAATCGAGTATGGTTTGTTCATCAACGCTGTGATCAACTTCCTTATCATAGCACTTGTTGTTTTCACTATTGTGAGAAGCTTCAATAAGATAAAGGCACAGGCTGAGGAAAAAGCAAGAGAGAAAGATGCTGAGGCTATCGCAAAGGCTGAAGCGGAGAAGAAGGCAGCTGAGGAAGCTACCAAGAAGGCTGAGGCAGAGAAGAAGGCAGCTGAGGAAAAGAAGATTGAGACTGAGCTTGAGCTTCTCAAGGAAATCAGAGACCTGCTTAAGAAGTAAACAAGAATCAAGAGGCACAGCGATGTGCCTTTTTTATTGCCGACATCTTTGAGTGAATTCATCTCCCTCAAAGCGGCAAAAGAAATCGTGGGTTGTTATTAATAAGCTGCTTTATAAAAGGATCTTTTATTGAATTCACCACAGAGGCCGCAGAGTATTCTACACTCTGCTAGCCTAATCATCATAAAAATTGAAAAGCATCAATGAATGACCATAGCACAGGATATTCTAGGTTTCCGCATACAGGTGACCGACGAAGGCCTGTGGTTTGATCACACCTTGTAATATATCTGCTTTTGGATTTTATCGCTGAGAGTCTTATCCTCTAGAAGCTCTATGATTTTAAGTCCTAGATCGAATGCATAGCCTGCGCTCTTTGCTGTGACTATATTGCCAGAGACGACAACACCCTCTTTCGAGAACTCAAAGCCTGGGAAGAAATCCTCACACCCTGGATAGCAGGTTGCCTCCTTGCCAGCTAAAAGCCCCAAAGGCCCCAGCACAACAGCAGGAGCAGCGCAGATAGCGCAAACAAGCGCATCTTCCCTATTAGCAGCATTGATTAGCATCTCATTAGCCTTCCAGCACTGACTGACATTCACACTTCCCGGCATACCGCCTGGTGAGAAAACACAATCCCAGCCCTCAGAAGGGAGGCTCTCAATATCCTCATCCGCTGTGAATACAACTCCATGTGAGGATTTGATGGATAAGCCTCCAATTCCTGCTATCACAACTTCCATGCCAGCTCTTCTAAGAACATCGATTGGACAGAGGGCCTCTGCATCCTCAAATCCATTAGCCAAAAGCACTACAACCTTCTTCATAATATTGACTCCTCGCCTCTTTTTGTGGTTCTAAGCAGCTCTGCTCCATGTAAAAGCAATCGCTCTGTCTCCTCCCAGCCTATGCATGCATCTGTGACAGACACACCATACTTTAGAGTTGATTTATCACCCAAGAGCTTCTGGCTCCCCTCCTTCAAATTGGATTCGAGCATGAAGCCCTTTATATACTCATCTCCCCAAAGCACCTGGTCAAGTACGTTGCGTAAAACTCTCTTTTGCTTTGTATGGTCTTTTCTGGAGTTAGCATGGCTGCAATCAATGATGATTGCAGGATTAAGTCCATGCATCTCCATGCTCTTTGCAGCCTGTTCAACGAAATCCTCATAGTAGTTTGGGCCATCTGAGCCTCCACGAAGAATAAGATGCGTTGAATCATTGCCGATGGACCTGAAGATGGCATTAGTCCCATCCTTTGTGATGCCAATGAATGAGGCAGGCTTTGAAGCTGATTTGGCAGCGTTAATTGCGGCATCTATCTCACCTGAGGTTGAATTCTTGAATCCAACTGCAACAGATAAGCCTGATGCCAGGGATCTATGTGTCTGCGATTCGGTAGTCCTTGCGCCAATACTGGACCACGACATTATCTCATCTGTGTACTGCGGAATGATTGGATCGAGAACCTCACAACCTACTGGAAGACCTACCTCAGTTATGTCTATAAGGAGCTTTCTGGCAATATAGATGCCTTTATCAATATCATAGCTCTCGTCCATATCA
>JAZURW010000188.1:0-12628 GCA_045606405.1 Candidatus Ornithospirochaeta sp.
GGGACCATCGCTATTTTGCGACAGTCCCCCTAAAAAGCGCTTGGCCTCAAAGCTCACTCTTTGAGGAGACTATCCTGCCTACGATGCCGTATGATACTGCTTCCTCGCTTGAAAGCCAGCAATCGCGCTCTGTGTCAGATCTCACTTTATCAAGGCTCTGACCTGTTGCTTCTGCAATCACCTTATCGAGCTTCGCTCTTAGCTCTCCAATCTTCTTTGCGTATATATCGACATCCACCGCAACGCCCTTAAGCTCAGAAAGGGGCTGGTGGATAAGGTATGTTGAATTAGGAAATGCGAATCGTCTCTCTGCTGGAACCGAGAGGTAGATGAGAGCTGCTGCAGATGCAACGAGTCCGATTCCAACAACCTTGACTGGACTATTTACAAATCTAATCATGTCATAGATTGCAAAACCGGAATCAACATCTCCGCCTGGTGAGTTGATATAAACTGTGATAGGATCAGAGGATTCTGAATCGAGAACAAGCATTCTCTGAGCAAAGTCATTTGAGAGGTCCTTGTTGATTTCTCCCGAAATCATAACGCTTCTAGTCTTTAAAAGCTTTTCTCCAAGTGAAGGATCTGGAGCTACTGTCTTCTTTTCTTCCATAGCCTAACTATAAAAGATACACTTTGTTTTGACAATTGCGTAGGGTTGGCTCGAAGCACAAAGAAAGCCCCACCGTAAAGTGGGGACTCGAAAAACTTCGTTAAATCAGAAATACCTAATAGGCAGAACACCACACGCATAGCCACCATTTACTGGAGCAAGATTATTTTCATAGGTTTTGCCCCAAGCAATCATAGTTCCAGTGAACCTGCCTTCTGAACTACTCCAGATAGTTGATGACATACCCACCTCATCTGCAAACTCTGCAACAGCCCTAAGTTCATCCTGGGATGGAATAAACCAATCATCAAATCCATTATACTCAAGATCAATAACGTATTTTACAGCGTATTCAGTTGTTGTCTTTGAGAAATCAGCAACAATAGTAGAGCTATATACAGTCACCTTCGAGAACAAGTCAGCAATGTTCAGAGTATTATTCTTACCCTCTCCGATACCTGTCTTTGTTATATCACTGACTGTTGAAGTTCCACTCAGGAAAACAGACACAGGATCAGCTCCTGCAGAAATAGATTCCATTCTGCGTCCGAATTGCAAGGATTCCTTTGTATATCCTGTTGCAGAAGAATCTAAAGTATATTCATCACCAGCTTTTCCGAGAGGACTAGGAGCAGCTTCAATAAATCTCCAGCCAAGCTCTGCAGAGGAAAGTCCATCGTTTGTAGCAGCATCATTGTCTGCATCTACATCATAAACAATCAATCCACCTGCTGGACCAACAGATCCCATTTTTACTGTGAAGTTTTCAGTTGCGCAGCCACAAGATGCGGTAAGGACTGTCTTGCCATCAACAAAACTCCAGCCTGACTGCTTTGCTTCGTAGTTGTCGATTGTCTCTTCAGGATCGATTCCTCTACATCCGGAGCAGATAGTGTGGCCTTCTGTGCAGACTGCGTCATATTCATGTGAAGCAGGGACTACTTCCTTTCCTTCTGTATAATCACAGTTCTCACATGCCTTGTGAGCAGTGTATCCTGCCTCTGTGCAAGTTGCAGGCTTTGCCTCAATATCCTCTAACGAGTGACCTGCAGGAATTACTGTAATCTCTGTATGATAGCCACACTCGCATTCCTCATATGCTTCATAACCATTTTCTGTACAAGATGCAGGCTTTGCTTCAATTTTCTTCATGCTATGAACATGTTCTGGTTCTGCTTTACAAGATACGAATGATGCTAATGCGATAAGAGCAATGAGCATAAGACATAAATACTTTTTCATAGCTAGTCCTCCATAGTTTTTGCTAATTATACCCCCCCCCCGTATCAATATCTGCAATTTTATTTTTCCTTGCTGTGTTTAGAGATAGTTTATTTCCATCAAACTACGGAAAATGTGGCAAATTATAATTTTAAGTAAACTTCATCACTTACTGAAACAATTCTTCCATGGACTGGAAAAAGAGAATCCGGAACAGAAAAAGACTGGGGATAGTCAAAAAATATCTTTGCATATATGATAGCGAATATGATAACTGTCAAGAGAATAGAGAGCAAAGAAGAGCTTGCTGAATGCTTGCACATCAGAAGAATGTCATTCATTATTGAAAAGAATATCCCCGAGTCCATCGAAGTGGATTCTCTAGATACCTTCCCCTCTCCTATCTCTCATTTCCTTCTTCTTGACGATGATAAGCCAATATCCACATTCAGGGCTTCTGAAATTGATTCTGAAACCATAAAGCTTCAGAGGATTTGCACTCTCAAGAATTTCAGAGGCAAGGGATATGGGAGAATATCGATGGAATTCGCAGCCTCATATTTCAGGGAAAAAGGCTATAAGCGACTCTACCTGCATAGCCAAGAAGACTCTGTAGGCTTCTATGAGAGATGCGGCTTCTCTGTGATCTCAGATATGTTCCTAGAGGCTGATATCCCTCACTATGAGATGGAACTGATCATCAGCAATTGAAGACACTGCGCCCTTTTGGATATAATCGGGCTATGAAAGTTGCTACAGTATCTGTAATTGGAAGACCGTCTTCCGGAAAATCAACACTTGTTAACACTATCTGCGAGATGAAGGTTTCCATCACATCTCCTGTTCCTCAGACAACTAGGAATAAGATCAGAGGAATATATACCGACCAGAGAGGTCAGCTTATTTTCACTGATACTCCCGGCTACCATCTGTCTGACAAGGAAATCAACAAGAGAATGCAGGAAGTGACTGTTTCTGCATTGGAAGACAGTGACATCATCCTCTATCTTCTTGATGGAACAAGAAGCGCAAAGAAAGAGGAAGAGACGATTGCGGATATGATCAAGGCTTCCAAGCGCCCTGTAGTTGCAGCTATCAACAAAGGCGATATCCTCACAGACAATAATGTTGAGGATGCAAGGTTCTTCATAGAGGAAAGACTCCCAAGCACCCCTATCTGCATATGCTCTGCTTTGAATGACGAAGGCGTAGATGAAGTTCTGATAGAGCTCTTCAAGTTCGCAAAAGAAGGCGAGCTTTTGTATGGAGAAGATCAATATACAGACCAGGATTTGGAGTTCAGAATCTCTGAGATAATCAGAGAGAAGGCAATGTCCAATCTCTCCGATGAGCTTCCTCATGTGATCTTTGTGGATGTATCTGATCTTGAATATGATGCGGAAAGCCAGCGTGTATGGATTCGCGCGTTCATCAATGTAGAGAGAAATGGCCAAAAGGGATTCCTCGTGGGAAAGAATGGCGAAAACATCAGAAGAATCGGGACAGAGGCAAGAAAAGAGATCAGAAGAATCTTCCCAGGCTCCTCTGTAAGACTTGATCTGCAGGTCAAGACTGCAGAGAAGTGGAGAAGCAACTCAATAGTCCTCGATAGAGTATTCAAGGATTGATGCATAGTCCTTCTGAAAGGAATGGGGAATTTGATGAGCATCAAGCCTTCTCGCATCAGATAAATTGCTTCAAGCAAGGAAACTCGATCTTGCTGGCTGACCTCAGTCCAGCTTTGCAATGACTCTGCAGGGAAGACCCGTTATCCCAGATGCTCTCATTGGATATGTGCTTGCGATAAATTTGGAGTTGACTGCCAATACACTCTCCAAATCACATAGATTCTCAATGACAAACACACCTCGATCTGCGCATTTCTGGTCTGCCGGAGTATGCTCTTTGCCTCTTCGTATGCCACCTGCGTCTATTCCGATTATGGAGATCTTCTTATCCAAGAGGGCATCAATGAGTCGATTGCTCAGCTGAGGATGTGTTTTGAAATACTCACTTGTACCGTATTCAACCTCATTGATGAAAGCTGTATGAAAGGCGACAAACATATTCTTTTTCACTAAATCTAGGTTGATATCTTTTTCATCAATATCCCTACCCCTGATTGACGACACATCAAACACAACTGCCTCAAGCTCTGTGTATTCCAGAGGAAACTCCTTGTCCATCACATCAAAGTGGGTCCCTAGATGCCCAACCAGGGATTTTGAGGTATTCTCCCAAGCAGAACTAAGCATATCAGGAGTAACTTGCAGCGTTATATCAATCATCATGAGGAACACCTCCTACATCTCTTATCTTTGGTCAGTTTAACATAGAAGAGCTCTCATCGCATTGGATTGGAGGCAAAATCAGGCTTTCACGAACTGGCTATTATAGAGCTCGTGGTAGAAGCCCTTTTTAGATATGAGCTCCTCATGTCTTCCTTGCTCTATGATATTTCCATCCTTCATTACGAGAATGAGATCAGCGCTCTTGATTGTGGATAGTCTATGGGCAACAATGAATGCTGTTCTGCCTTCCATTAGAATATTGAATGCTTTCTGAATCTGAATCTCTGTTCTGGTATCAATAGAGGATGTTGCCTCATCCAAAATGAGCATATGAGGATCTGAAAGCATTACGCGAGCAATTGAGATAAGCTGCTTCTGACCATGGGAGATGGAATCTGTATCCTCACTGATTATCTCATCGTAGCCGTGTGGCAATGTATCGATCAGGGAATCTATGTGACAAAGTCTTGCAGCTTCTCTAATCTCTTCATCAGATGCATTAGGATTTGCATACGCAATATTTTCCCTAACTGTTCCTGTCTTGATCCAAGTATCCTGCAATACCATGCCATAAGCATCCCTTAGAGATGAGAATGTGATATCTCTCACATCTCTTCCATCGACTGTGATTCTGCCTTTATCAACATCATAGAATCTCATGAGAAGATTGATCAGCGTTGTCTTTCCGCAGCCTGTTGGTCCAACAATTGCGACCTTCATGCCACTCTTGATATCAATGTTCAGGTTCTCAATGAGAGGAACATCCTTCTTATAAGAGAATGAGAGATTCTCTGCCTTGATGTCTCCCTTAGGCGCATCAATTGAAATAGCACCGTCTCTATCTTCTTCAATGTCTTTCTCTTCAATGAGAGAGAATACTCTCTCAGCAGAGGATAGTGCATTTTGAAGTTCTGTCATTACTCCTGAAATCTCATTGAAGGGCTTTGTATATTGAGATGCATATGAAAGAGTTGCAGACAGAGCACCAATTGTCATCCTTCCCATCAATGCAGAAAGTCCTCCAGAGAGTGCAACCCCTGCATAAACAAGGCTATTTACAAATCTTGTAACAGGGTTTGTCAGCGATGAATAGAATGTTGCAAATAGGGCAAAGCCAGCCCACTTATCATTGAGGGTGTCAAAGCTCTTCTTTACGTTCTCCTCCTGGCCAAAAGCTGAAACGATGTTTGATGAAGAAATCATCTCATCGATATATCCAGTCATCTCGCCACGAGCCTTGTTCTGCTTTGAAAAGAGGTTGAAGGTCCTCCTTGCAATGAAGGAAGCAGTAAAGAGAGAAACAGGAGTTACAAGAACTACAACAAGGGCAACAATCCAATTGATGTAGAAAAGGAAGCCCAATGTGCCAAAGATTGTCAAAATGCCAGACAAGAGCTGTGTAAATCCCATCAAAAGACCATCTGCAATCTGCTCAGAGTCTGTGATGATTCTAGAGGCGATATCCCCTTTGAGCTTTCCATCTTGATAAGAGAGTTTCACTCTTTGAAGGTTGGCAAAGGCATCCTTCCTTATATCCCGCACTATTGCATAGGTAAGTCTGTTGTTTGCCTTATTCTGGATAAATGCAATTAATGCCCAAAGGATAGCAACAGAAAGAAGCACGATCACTTCCTTCTTAAAGGCTGCATGATTCCTTCCAATTATGTAATCAACAGCATTTCCTGTGAGCATAGGGAACATAAGAGTAAAGAACACAATCAGAAGTGCGGAGACAATAGAGATTGCGAGACTTGCCTTATATGCTGAGATATAAGACATTAGAGTCTTTATAACCCTCTTTCTCTGGTCTGAGGAAAGCCTTTTCTTAGCCATTTGAATCCTCCCCAAACTGAGAGAAGTGGATTTCTCTATAGAGAGAACATCTATCGAGGAGCTCTGAGTGTGAGCCAATATCTACAATAGCGCCTTTATCAAGGACAATGATTCTATCCATGGAAAGAAGCGATGATGTTCTTTGGGAAACAACAAATACAGTCATATCCTTGATCTCAGAAACTGTCTTTCTAAGCTCTGAATCTGTCTTGTAGTCCAAAGCTGATGAACTGTCATCGAGTATCAAGATATCTGGATTCTTTATGAAAGCTCTTGCAATCGAGAGTCTCTGCCTCTGTCCTC
Source organism: Candidatus Ornithospirochaeta sp. (assembly GCA_045606405.1). GTDB lineage: Bacteria > Spirochaetota > Spirochaetia > Sphaerochaetales > Sphaerochaetaceae > Ornithospirochaeta. Next base: position 6,262 of record JAZURW010000188.1, read on the forward strand.
CTGAGAAGTTCTTTCCACCCTGACTTACCTCGGCATCAAGACCCTTCTCCTTCTCAAGGACAAAGTCCAAAGCTTGAGCTTTTTTGAGAGCAAGCTCCATATCGCTCTCGGATGCATCTTCCTTGCCCCACTTCAGATTCTCCCTAATCGTTCCTTTAAATAGAACAGCCTTCTGAGGAACTATGCCAACAGAAGCTTTTAGGTTTTCAAGAGGCCAAAGTCTTACATCTGTGCCGAATACAGCAACACTTCCCTCCGTTGCATCATAAGAGCGTCCAATGAGGCTAACTAGAGTACTCTTTCCAGAGCCTGTTGCACCGATAATGCCAATCTTTTCTCCTTTCATAGCCTTGAAGGAGATATCTCTGATTGCAGGGGATCCACCTTCTTTGTATATAAGAGATACTTTGTCAAATGCTACAGCTTCCTCTGAATTCTTATCGATTGAGTCAGGATTTGATGCACTCTTTACAGAAGGCTCTATCTCAAAGATGCTCTGGATTCTATTGCCAGATGCGATGCCTTTTGTAATTGTGACAATGAGGTTTGCGAACTTAACAAGCTCTACGAGAATCTGGCTCATATAGTTCACTAGAGCAACGATTGCACCAGATGCGATAAGGCCAAGTTCAAACTTCTCTCTACCAAAGTAGATGATTAGGATAATTCCAAAGTTAATGAAAAACGATGTCAGTGGATTTAAAAGCGCAGAAACTGAGCTTGTAGCAATCTGCTGGGAATAGAGCTCATCGGAGATTTCGCCAAACTCAACCTTTTCCTCTTCTTCCCTACAGAATGCCCTAATTACTCTCACTCCATAGAGGTTTTCCCTTGTCTTGAGCATAAGCTTATCCAGCTTCTTCTGAACAAGCTTAAACATAGGGAGAGTCTTTCTCATTATCAAGAACACGATGAGAGATAGAACAGGAATGACAAGAGCAAAGATTACAGCTAGTTCACTATCTACAGTGAATGCCATAATTGCAGCGCCAAGGACTACAAATGGGCTTCTCAAAAAGAGACGAAGGAACATATTGATGCAAGACTGCACCTGATTTGTATCGTTAGTAAGCCTAGTGATGAGCGTTGATGTACCAATTTGGTCCTTGTCTTTTGCACTGAGCTTTACAATATGGTCAAAAAGAGCACTTCTTATCTTTGCCGCAGTTCCAATTGCTGCTCGTGCAGAAAAGTACTGCGCTGTTACAGCGGCAATCAATCCAGAGAGCGCCAAAAGAGCCATATAAACAATCATTCTGATAATATGGCTCTTATCTCCACCGAGGATGCCATTGTCGATGATTGAGGCAACGCATAGTGGAACCAAAAGTTCGAGAATAGCTTCAAAGAGCTTAAAAAGCGGCGCAAGCACAGCTTGTCTTCTATAACCTTTCAGGAATCTTAAGAGTGCGAACATATTATCTGATGAAGTTTGTCCTTATTCTCTTTTCCTTCTCAGGAAGAGGCAGACCTGCCTTTGCAAATGACTTGATTACATAGCTCATGTTAGAACCAAGAAGACGCATTGTCTGCATGCCTTCTTCGTCTCTCTTGACTTCCTCTGGGGTATTGCCATGAACCTGGTTCCAATAGTTTGAAGAAACAACCACCATTTCAGAGATGGTGAAATACTTATTAATCTGATCGAAGGTTGCTGTTGCTCCGCCCCTTCTGCAGGAAACAATAGCAGAGGCAGGCATGAGCCTAACCTTTCCAGAAATCCTATTAAACAGTTCATCCAAGAACAATGTGCATAAGCCTGATGCCGATGCATAGTAGACAGGAGAGCCCACAACAAGACCATCTGAGGCTAAAACCAGAGAAGCAATCTCATCGATTCTGCCGCTGTCTGCTGAAGCCTGGACAATCTCTGTCTCAATGCCCTCCTTCTCTAGCGCTAAGGCCACCTCAGAGAGGGCTGTGTAGGTACAGCCCTTCTCTCTTGGGGATCCATTTATGAGGATCGCTTTCATCAGCAATACCTTCTTAGGATTGGAAGTATTGTCTCTGAACCGATTGATTTCACGAAGTTAGCAAGCTTTGGCCCCTTCTCCTTTCCGATGAGGACCATATAGATGACTCTGAAGAAGTCACCACTCTCCAAGCCGTTGTCGCCAGCTGCCTGGTAGATGTAGTTTGAGAACTCCTTCTCTGACATATTGTCGAGGTAGCTTTCGATGTAGCCTGCGAAATCCTGAACAGCCTTCCTTTCATTATCAGCAAGCTCAACAAGAGCATCGGATTCTGTTGAGAGAGCGAACTTGAAATCCTCTGGAGCGTAGTCCCTGAGCCAATTCTTTGCGCACTTCATTCTCACTCTAAGCCTATCCTTCTGGCTTTCAGTGATTCCCTCTAAGCGAGAGAACACCTTTTCCTCATCTCCATTGAAGATCTGCAAAAGGTTGCAAAGGTGTCTGAAAGGAATCTGGTAGCCTGGCTCTGTTGGGATCTTTGCCCCATCAACCTGTGAAAGCTCATAGATCCTAGTCTCCTTCTCCTTTCTCTGCTCCTTGACAGGGAGAATTCCGAAATAGATCCTCTCACAGTTATCATAGTCCTCATAGATCTTGAGCACATCGAGATCAAAGGAGATAGCGAACTCTGAATTAGGTCTTGTGCCTACAAAAAGATATCTGACAATCTCTGGTGGGTAGATCGCGAGAACATCATACAAGTCTGCAACCTCGCCGCCTGAGGATGATATCTTGCCTCCCATGCCCTTGAGCTTGATGAAGTCATATCTCATTGATACAGGGGCTTCGCCGCCAAAGACCTTGACTACGTTCTTGGATGTATCGTATGAGCCACCCTCGGTCAAATGGTCCTTTCCACCTGGTTCGAAGTCAACGCTTTCCTCGTTCCATCTCATTGGCCAGTCGATTCTCCATGGGAGCTTTGTGTTTGGATTTGTCCTTATATCGATTGTCTCTTCCTTATCCAGCTCGTCATCATGATATGTGAGCATATACCCACCATCCCAGCCTGTGACTGTTGTTGTGTCCTTGTCTGTGAAGGATGAGAATACGGAAACTGGCCACCAATTCTCTGCAAGAGGCTCTGTTCTATACTCGTTGAGGATCGCTCTGATCTCATCTCTTCTCTCAAGAGCCGTCTTGATTCCCTCAACATACTTATTTGATCTGTATCTTTCTGCCTGGTACAGGTATTCAGGGAATACACCTACAGCAGGAAGTATCTTCTCAACTGCGATCTCGTTGGCCCTCGCATAGTTATCAGCTCTCCCTGTTGTGTCAGGGACAAGCGTGATTGGCTTTCTAAGGTAGGTGGAAAGAAGCTCTGGATTTGGCATGTTCTTAGGAACCTTCCTAAACACATCATAGTCATCCCAGCTATATATGAATCTAACGTTCTTTCCTTTCTCTCTGAGAGCTCTAACAACTAGCTCAACAGTGATGATCTCCCTGAAGTTGCCAATATGCACAGTTCCGGATGGTGTGATTCCTGATGCGCATGTATAACAATCCTTATCACCCTTCTCGCGGATGATTCTATCTGCCATTATATCTGCCCAATGGGTGCTCTGATTCTTGATTTCGCTCATGGTCTAGATTATGGATAATTCAAGCTAATATTTCAATGGCATAGAGTTGTTTAGCTTAGAAGAGGTTGCTCTCTGTTTTTCGTTTTCCCTTTTTATCACTTGAATGTGGATTTTTTGGACCTCCACGCTTATACTCAAAGATATGAATAGAAAGAGAATCATCATTGTCTTAGCCCTCATACTGGCATCTGCATCAATCTATGCGGATAAAGCATATTGGTACACAAATACGATATACGGCGAAAGAACAGATTCCGGTGCTCTCTTCAATGACGATGAGTATAGCGCTGCATCCGATAGCTTCAAGCTGAACTCCGTTGTTGAGATCACCAATTTGGAGACTGATGATTCCGTAGTCGTCATAATTAATGACACCCTGCCAAAAACAGCGGAAGGAAGAACGATAGCTGTGACCAGAAAGGCCGCAGAAGAGCTCGGCATCCTCCAAGCAGGCATCGCAGATGTCGACATAAGGCTCATAAGGGGAGAGATGCTCCTAGATGAGGAGAAGGCAGAGGAAGATAGCGGCTGGTACTCCTATGACCTTGGACTCTTTGAGACAGACAAAGACGCCTATAAAGTCTACACAAGGCTTCTGAGAAACAATCAAAAGCCTAAGGTTCGTATTGAGGATGGAAAGATACGCATCATCCTTCCATACATAAGAGAATTCGACAGGGAGGATGCTGAAATAGCAATCGCGCTATCAGGAGTCGCAGATCCTATCGCATCGAAAGCTGAAAGCCCTTTCAAATAAGAGAGAGCCAAAAGATCCACTTATGACAATATAGCCATTTATAGCTCTTTCCTGGAGCCTCTTTGGCTTTATACAATCAAAGCCCCCTATCTGGAGGCTTTGAATCAAGGCAACATCAGAAATCCAAGAAGAAGGTGACAGAGCCAATCAAGCGGGATTCTGGGCCATGCACATAGTTGTTTCCTTTGATAAGATATGCAAGCTGGTACCCGAGATCGATGAAATCAAAGATTGTTGCCGTTGCCTGGATGCCTGCAGATGAGAGTAAGTTGCTCTCCTCTATTTCAACGTTCTTTATGCTTCCACACCCATAGCCTAGATCAAAGAAGAGGTTCACTCTTGGAGCAAGACCCTCAAGGCCAATGAAAGGACCTGCGAATCTAAGATCCAGGTTGTTCACCACTGAAAATGCTGTGTTGTATGTGTATGTATTAAAGCCTCTGACCTTTCTTCCCAGAGAGTTTGGCCCCTCTATGAATGCAGGAATGGCATCTCCTAGAACATATGACAGGTTAAGTCTATCGATGAGCACAACAGAGAATAGAGCGTCATCACCCTCATCTAAAGAGAAGAGCGTGATTGCATTGATGAAATCAGTTGATAAAGCAAGGTAGTCAGCATACCCATTAAGTGTGCTATTCAATGCCTTTGGCCCCCACTTTACAGCTGCCTTCACAAGATAGCCATCATTTTCATGGATAGTATCACTCATGCCGTCCAATCTGAATGACAAGGATATTTGGGTTCCCAAAAACTGCCCATCGCCGCTAAGCTCTGGATGGATTGTGCCAGAATATCCTTCTCCAACTCCATATCCCTTCAAGGATTCAACATAGCAAAATCCGCCATTGGATCTGAGCTTTCCTGTCGCAATTGAGTCGACAGCCTTCTCATACTGTCCTTCATAGCCGAGTGTGATTGTCAAAAAATCCTTATCCCCTGCTGGACTATCGCCGAAGCCCTGTGCCAATCTCAAAGCCCAGTCTGCATCGATGACGTCATAGACTATTGGATTATAGGACAGCACCTCTCCAGAGTATGGATCCTGCCAAAGCTTTCTCTGGTTATAGCCTGCTCCCAAAAGAAGCTGTAGCTCTGTTTTATCGCCCTCATGGAATGAAAGCCCACTGTAGCCTACCCCGCCCATGAAATAAGAAGGCAGGAAACCACCGATGATCTCAGCATGCTGACCAAGGTCGCCGAATACAAAGCGGAATGGGGCTGCAGATAGTAAGCTGAGGCCTAATGCCAAAACAACCAAAATAGTGATAATTCTCTTATTCATAGGGTAATTATAAAACAGTTGCTTTAGAATATGCAAAGATAAATAGAGACCTTGAATACCAACCTGATTTATGTTAAATTACTTAGGTACGGGCCTATAGCTCAGCGGTTAGAGCAAAGGACTCATAATCCTTGGGTCGCCGGTTCAAATCCAGCTGGGCCCACTTATGATTTACCCCAAATAGCTTTTAGTTAAGTTATGTGGGGTTTTTCTTTTATGCACATTAACTCAATTCAGCACTTGAGGAAGCAAGGGACTGTCACAAAATAGCGATGCTCCCTTTTCTATGTCAATTCATTACAATACAAGCAAATAGACAAACAAAAAGGTTGCTCGACGAATACTTCTATGATGTAACCTGTCTTTCAAAGTTTTCGAGAAAATCTAGTGTTAAATCACCCTATAGTCATCAAGTCTTTTGTTTAGTTTGAACTTCATGAGCATTGAAATATCGGCAGGAGGAATGAAGAAATTGGTTATCTGCGGACACAGTGCTTGCTCAAGGAACTGGCCAACCTCTTCGTTCGATGTGAGCATGTTCTGGTAGTTCCTTGAATCAAGCCTGACAAGCGTGAATGCACGCACGAAATCAATTATTTTCTCATATCCTAATCTATTGCCAAGCACAAAGGACTCAAAAGGATATCCTTATGGGTTTTCTTCTTGGAGGCGGGGAATATAGCCCTTGCATAGACCAGGGCCATCATCATGTCATGCACGTCATACTGGAACTGTCTGGCATCACCAAGTGTCCTGACCGTCT
>JAZURW010000189.1:0-6901 GCA_045606405.1 Candidatus Ornithospirochaeta sp.
TACTCTACCTGTAGCAACTGTACCACGGCCTGAGATTGAGAATACGTCCTCAACAGGCATAAGGAAGGGCATATCAGCCTTTCTGTCAGGTGTGGGGATGTAGCTGTCAACAGCGTCCATGAGTTCCTTGATAGGTGCATAAACTGCATCAGCAGGATCTGTAGAATCAGAGAGAAGTGCTTCTCTTGCAGAGCCGCGAACTACGGGGATATCATCTCCGGGGAAGTCGTACTCATCAAGAAGACCTCTGATCTCCATTTCAACGAGCTCAAGAAGCTCTTCATCGTCAACCATGTCGCACTTGTTAACGAAAACAACGAGAGCGGGAACACCAACCTGACGAGCAAGAAGGATGTGCTCACGAGTCTGCTGCATGGGACCGTCTGTACCAGCAACAACGAGGATACCGCCGTCCATCTGAGCAGCACCTGTAATCATGTTCTTAACATAGTCAGCGTGGCCGGGGCAGTCAACGTGAGCATAGTGACGAGCTACTGACTGATACTCAACGTGTCTTGTGTTGATTGTGATACCTCTTTCCTTCTCTTCTGGTGCATTGTCGATTGCATCATAAGCAAGGGCCTTACCGCCATTCATCTTTGCACAGTAACCTGTGATAGCAGCAGTGAGTGTTGTCTTACCATGGTCAACGTGACCGATAGTACCTACGTTTACGTGTGGCTTAGTTCTTACGAATTTATCCTTAGCCATCAGTTCCTCCTTGTGGACTTAGCCACAAATCAAATTGATATAGTTTATAAAGGCCCAAGCCCTTATTCTGTTTCCGAGACAACTGATTGCTATTTCGAGTTTTTGAAGTTCCAGAGGTCAGAGGATCAAGTCCTGCGACATACGTCTTAAGATTTAAAAAAGCGTTTTCCGGAACCACCCTATCGCCACAGCAACCGGTTTGGCTCTTTTGTCACGTCATGACAATATTATCCCGTCATGGCATGACACCTTGAACAATATATGAAATATTTAAAATCATGTCAAGCAATTTATTTCAAAATAAGGAAAACCACCTTTTGGGAAAGCAAAAGCGACTTCAAAGAGGCTGATTGGGCATTGCAAAAGCAAACACAGCCTCGCTAAGAGAGTGGTTGCATCTGATTTAGTGCCTTATTGGCTTTTTCCCTTGCCATGGCTCTACACCTGCTTATTGATATACGCAATTTGTTCTGATACTCTTTTGACAGGAGAAAAACGATGAAGAACGTCACTTACAATGCAAAGGGCGTCTGTTCAAGGACAATCTCATTCCAGATTGATGATGAAGCCAAGATCCGCAATCTCTCCTTCGTTGGAGGTTGCAATGGAAACCTCAAGGCGATCTCAAAGCTCTGCGAGGGAAAGGATGCCTCAGAAATAGCATCCATCCTTGAGGGCAACACCTGCGGAATGAGGAACACATCCTGTGCAGACCAGCTATCAAGGGCGATAAAAGCCAACCTTTAACAGGAAGACTACTTCCTGTTTTTTCATCTGCAATTAATCCTCTTTTGCGTCAGATAGCTGACAAAATCATAGTATAGGCTTTGGCATGCGAGCACCTGGTCATCCAAAACCACGATACCTGTGATATTCAAGGCCTCTATGACGTTCTTTATATCAAGAACCTCATCTGCCTCAATCTTCTCGATGAAATAGGGAACGGATTCCTTTCTGAAGCTCGTATTTCCATTATTCATCTCCCAAAGCTCAATGAGCGACAGGGTTGAAACCTGGCTAAGCCACAGCGATATATTGAGCTCCTTCTTTGAGGAGAACCTTCCAATGTATTCAGATAAGCTGTAGTAATCATCCAAATGCGACACTGCCATAATTCCATCCTTAAAATAAAAAAGGACCGGTCACCCGGTCCGTTGCAACTACCATCTGATATGGGAGAAAGCCTTGTTTGCCTCTGCCATGCGGTGTACATCTTCCTTCTTCTTGAAAGCTGCACCTGTGGAGTTGTATGCATCGATGAGCTCGTCAGCGAGCTTTGATGCCATGCTCTTTCCGTTTCTTGAGCGAGCAGCTGCGATGATCCATCTCATTGAAAGTGCTTCTCTTCTGTTCTCTCTGATTTCAACAGGAACCTGATAAGTTGCACCACCAACTCTTCTGGACTTGATCTCAACTACTGGCTTAACGTTGTCGACAGCCTTGTTGAATACATCGAGTGCATTCTCACCTGACTTCTCAGCAACAACATCAAGAGCTGCATAGAGGATCTTTGCGGATATTGACTTCTTTCCATCAAGCATCATGCGGCAGATGAACTTCTCTACTACTGTGCTGTTGTAGATAGCATCTGGCTGTACTTTTCTAACAGGGGTCTTTAATCTTGACATACTCTTCTCCTCCTATTAGGCCTTAGGCTTCTTAGCACCGTACTTAGAGCGGCTTCTCTTTCTGTCGTTAACACCAAGTGTATCCTTGGAACCTCTGATGATGTGGTATCTTACACCAGGAAGGTCCTTTACTCTTCCACCTCTGATAAGAACAACTGAGTGTTCCTGAAGATTGTGGCCGATACCAGGGATATATGCTGTTACCTCGATACCGTTGGAGAGTCTTACTCTCGCTACCTTTCTGAGAGCTGAGTTAGGCTTCTTTGGAGTAACTGTCATTACTCTTGTGCAAACTCCTCTCTTCTGTGGGCATCCCTCAAGAGCTGGAGACTTTGTCTTGCTCTTTGTGGAAGTTCTGCCCTTTCTAACCAGCTGATTGATTGTAGGCATTTAATCGTACCTCTTATAATTCTTAGACCATCTGCTCACATTCAGATAGTCAGTGCCGCACAAGCGACACTTTATGTAAAACTGTGGTCAGCATGAGCTCTATCTGAGTCCAGCGGACCAGGCGCCAACAGGCGCCTACTCCTCTACCTGGAGCTCATCTGAATCGATAGGAGCTCCCACAGTCTTCATGTCTGCTATATCCTCGATATCCAAATCGTCATCGATGAAAGCCTCTGTCTTTCTTTCTCTTCTGGCTTTATCGACTTCCTTCTGGAGCTCGAGTAGTTTCTCATCTTCCTCAAGGCGCACTGTCCTGTACTTCTTAAGACCTGTTCCTGCAGGGATAAGATGTCCAATGATGACGTTTTCCTTGAGACCTCTAAGCCCATCCTTTTTACCAGCAATCGCAGCATTAGTCAATACCCTAGTAGTAGAAAGGAATGAAGCTGCGGAGATGAAGGAGTCAACAGTGAGCGCTGCATCCGATACACCCTGGAGAACAGGACGTCCAATAGCAGGCTGCTTATTGTTCTTCTTGCACTCTGCGTTCTTCCTATCGAAGAGATTCTTATCGACCTTCTGCATCTTGATGAAGCCAGTATCACCTGCTCTTAGGATCTCAACCTTCTTGAGCATCTGGCGGATGATGATGCCAAGATGCTTCTCGTTGATCTCTACACCCTGCATTCTATAGACCTTCTGGATCTCTGTTACGAGGAAGGAAAGAACAGCATTCTGTCCGAGAACATCGAGAACCTCTCTTGATGTGACAGGCTCATCACAAAGAGGATCGCCTGCCTTGACCTCATCGCCATCTCTTACAAGAAGGATTGCATCCTTGGTGTAAACCTTGTGAGGGTGGAGATTGCCAAACGCATCCTCAATAGTGACTGTTGTTGAGCCGCTATTTGAGCTTGAGACAACATTCTTAACCATACCGCTCACTCTAGCAAGGATGATTGGATTGATCTTGTTTGAAGATGAAACCTTTCCATGTCTTGCTTCAAAGAGTGCGTCAACCTGAGGAAGACCACCAGCGATATCCTGTGTTGTTGTGCTATCCTTTGATACTCTTGCGATGACATCACCTGCTTCAACGAGCTCACCCTTATCCTGAACGAGCATGTATGCGCCACCAGGAATCTGATAGCTGTTTGTTGTGCCATTATCTGTCTTGACTACAACTGTTGGCTTGAACTGTCCAAGGTGTGAGCCTGCTACGACTACCATATCTGACTCACCAGCTTCGTTGAAGAATCTCCTATATGACTTATCCTCAACAAAGTCGCTCATATCCTCAATGATACCGGACTCCTCTGCGATGATAGGATCAGAGAATGGATCGAAGGTGATGATATCCTTGTCAGCAAGAACAACCTCGCCTTCCTCAACATAGAGTTCTGAGCCTGCTGGCACAGGATACTCAACCATTGAGCCGATAACGAATGCTCTCTCACCATTTACATAGAGCTTTCCGTTAACCTCAGCGTTAATAGCCTCGCCATTCTTGACGTAGAATGGATATCCCTTTCCAACAGCGCCACCATCCTCAACAAGAAGGCTGTCATAGAGGCCTGTGATATCGTCAAGGATCCTAGCAACAACAATATGTCCCTTTCTTGGGAAGAGCTTCTGGCCACTCTTGTTTGAGATGATCATTCCCTTGAGCTGGTTGACGATTACTGGGTATGAGAATGAGAGCTTGTTCTCCTTTGTTGAAGTTGAAGCTGTTCCACCAACGTGGAATGTTCTCATAGTAAGCTGTGTACCAGGCTGTCCGATTGACTGAGCAGCGATGATGCCAACAGCCTCACCAATCTCAACAGTTCTATTTGTTGCGAGGTTTCTGCCATAGCACTTGCGACATACGCCATGCTCGCTTTCACATGTGAGAACAGTCCTCAGAAGAACCTTCTCAACGCCAGCAGCTTCAATTCTCTCTGCTGTCTCGTCATCTATCTCTTCATTAGCCTTAGCAAGAACAACCGCATGACCGTCCTCGTCTCTAAGGAATGGATGATATACATCCTCAACTGGGCAAGAGCCTACGATTCTTGATGCGAGGGATTCAACGACTGCATCGCCATCCTTGACCGCTGTTGTCCAAATACCGTTGATTGTCTGGCAATCCTCCTCTGAGACAACAACATCCTGGGCAACGTCAACAAGCTTTCTTGTGAGGTAACCAGCCTTAGCTGTCTTAAGAGCAGTATCTGTAAGACCCTTTCTAGCACCGTTTGATGAGATGAAGAATTCCATGATTGAAAGTCCTTCCTTGAAGTTGGACTTAACTGGAACGTCGATAACCTTGCCGTTTGGCTTAGTCATAAGACCTCTCATAGCACCAAGCTGTCTGATCTGTGTCTTTGATCCTCTAGCGCCTGAATCAGCCATCATGAAGAGTGGGTTGAAGCCATGCTGGCTCTTCTTGAGCTCATCCATGAGAACATTTGTAAGCTTCTCATTAGTCTCCGTCCAAACCTCAATTACCCTGTTGTATCTCTCCTCATGGGTGATCTGACCGTCATGGAGCTGCTTGTTGACAACTGCCTGCTTTGCATTAGCTTCTTCGATAATGCCTTCCTTAGCCTCTGGTACGATCATATCGGAAAGACCGATTGTAGCACCGAAGATAGTTGCGTACTTGAAGCCAAGGTCCTTTACAGAATCAAGGAGCTCAACAGCGACAGAAGGCTTTCTGTTCTTGATTGTTGCGCCAATAAGCTTCTTCAGCTGCTTGTCTCCGAGGCAATAGTTCTGGTATGCGATGCCGGATGGGATGGATGAATTGAAGATGATCCTACCAGCTGTTGTCTCAAACCAAGTCTTGCCATCAGCCTTGATTGTGTTGCCCTTTGCATCCACTACGTCAAGATCCTTCTTGAAGCGATAGTAGATCTTCTCATTGTATGAAATAGCATTAAGGTCTATTGCTGCTTCAATCTCAGCAATTGACTCGAAGTGCTTTCTCTTCTCTCCTCTATCGAGGTCCTCTCTCTCCTTTGTGAGGTAATAGATGCCAAGAACCATATCCTGTGATGGGAATGCGATTGGCTTACCGTTAGCAGGGTCGAGAAGGTTTGTTGTTGAGAGCATCAAAGTCCAGCACTCAAGCTGTGCGGCATGAGTGAGAGGAACATGGATAGCCATCTGGTCACCATCGAAGTCAGCATTGAATGCATGACATACGAGAGGATGGAGCTTAAGAGCCTTTCCTTCAACGAGAACTGGCTCGAATGCCTGGATACCAAGACGATGGAGTGTAGGAGCTCTGTTGAGCATAACAGGATGCTCCTTTACAACATCATCGAGGATTGACCATACCTCTGGAGCTTCCTGCTCTACAAGGTTCTTTGCTCTCTTGATGTTCTGTGCGATATCATCCTGAACAAGCTTGCGCATGATGAATGGCTTGAAAAGCACAAGAGCCATCTTTGAAGGAACACCGCACTGGTGCATTCTGAGCTCTGGGCCAACAACAATTACGGAACGACCAGAGTAGTCAACACGCTTACCGAGAAGGTTCTGTCTGAATCTTCCCTGCTTGCCCTTGAGAACATCTGAAAGTGACTTAAGGTCTCTCTTTGAAGATCCCTTTGTTGGATTTGTTGTCTTAGAGTTATCGAAAAGTGAATCAACAGCCTCCTGAAGCATTCTCTTCTCGTTTCTAATGATGATATCTGGAGCCTGAAGCTTTATAAGCCTGTCGAGTCTGTTGTTTCTGTTGATGACTCTTCTATAAAGCTCATTAAGGTCAGTTGTTGCGAATCTTCCGCCATCAAGCTGAATCATTGGACGGATTTCGGGAGGAATTACGGGAAGTACTGTCATAACCATCCAGGAAGCAGAGTTCATATAAACTGTAACTTCATTAATTCCATTTTCGCAAAGTTCATTAATTTCGTCCTGGTTAAGAACGTAATTATAGGGATATACTGCACCTGTTACTTCATCAGTTACGGGCTTTGCAAGAGGTCTGCCTCCAAGGCTTACACCGGGAACAAGCTTAGCAGTTTCTGTCTGACGGAAAGCTTCGATTACTTCAAGTCTCTTTACGATTCTTGCTTTCTTCTGCCCCTGTGCGCCTTCAAGTTCTTCATGAAGCTCTGCAGAAAGCTGTTCAATATCAATGTCTTCCAAAAGCTCTTTAATTGTTTCTGCACCCATACCTG
>JAZURW010000190.1:0-2731 GCA_045606405.1 Candidatus Ornithospirochaeta sp.
AGTACAACCCCAGGTAAGTCTTATTGATGACCAAGTCAGTTACCCATCGCCTAATCATATTTCTATCAATAAGTGGGATGGCTCTTTTCAAGTTTTCGACTTGCTGCTCAATCTTGTCAGTTGCCCTTTCAATAGCATCAGGATGACGCTCTAAATACCAGTCAGCCCAGCCTTCTATGCTGGGGGTATCATCAGACTCTTTATACTCAGGAAAGAGTTCTGACATCTGTCCTACAACATGAGGCCTTGTTCCCTGCGCATTTTGATTGGCCAAATTCATGATTTGAGAAGTATATTTAGGAAAAATGACGCTTGGAAAATCATACTCATGAATCAGTTCTTCCTTTGAAATACGAAACTTCATAAAATCACTCCTTTTCAAACTGGCGAGTATAGATAACAAAAGCGTACCACAACTTTCCTTTTTTGACAAGAGAACATCTTCATTAAAGACTGAGCAAACAAATTTTGTTCAGTCTTTATTTGTTCCAGCCTCCGCTCTCCCTTGTTCTGATCCTCCACCGAAACGATCTGGTACATGCTCTCTCGCAGCCCCACACTTCTATTTGCGTTTCAGCAAAATTCTAACCATCTTTCAGTCAGTTCCATCAAAGTTCTAATATAGTTTTCTCCAAAGATTGATGCCCTTATATAAAGTATAATTACTCGCATCAACCCTTGGAGAAAAAGTTATCCCCCCTGTCTCTGGTGTAGAGCACAAGGGGGATTGGTCTTTTACTATGACTATCAAAAGTCATAGACCTTATGTTTTTCCATGTAGGCGCTATGGAAGCCATCAACAACTGCCTCATATACACCAACTGTCTTTTCCAGGAGGTCCTGGTTTTCGCCAGTCAGGTAGTACAGGGCATCTGCCATCTGGGAGTAGGTCATGAACTGGCAGAGGTACTGTTTAAGAATATCGCAGTTGCCACCATTATTCAGGGCTTTTCTCGCCAGTTCAATGTAATCCTCATTGCGAGGGCCAACTTCAAAAGAGACTTTCATATTCTTTCCTTTCTGTCCTCTTTCAGAGGACTTGCTTGTTTATTTGATACAGCACAATTGCTGTTATCATCATTGGGGGGCAGATGGTTTCCTATTTCCAGGAACCAAAGGTTTTCCAAAGATATTGGTTTGTTTTGTTCTCTGGAAAACCTTTGGTTCCTGGGGAACCTATTTTTGATTGGGCTGAGGCTCTTATAGTTCATCATTCTTTTTTTCAGCCTCCTGCCTTTCAGCCATCACCTGGGCTACCAGCCTGGCGATTTCCTCTGCCTGGTCTCCAAGAGCGTTCAGGATGGAACTGGGGCAGTAATAATAGACCCCATAATCAGGCATTAGGTTATAGACCATGCTACCCCAGGTATTCTTGCGAGTTTCCTTGTCAGCCACATCAAAACCAGAACCATTGAGAAATGCCCATCGCTTCTCACAATATTCCTGGTATTCCTGGCTGTCAGGTTCTACCCTCTTCTGGACAATATAGCCATCTTCATCCTTGAAGGTTCTCCACAAGGCTCCCTTGGCGAACTTTACCATGTTGCCACTCTCCACCAGATGGTGATGCCATCGCTCCAATGTGGGTTTGGAGACATTGTTATGGTAGTGGTGATTGAATATGGCTGTGCGAGTTATCCAGGGCATGGCGTCAAACCCATCAATGGAAGAAAAAGCATTGATGAAGCAAGCGAAGTCATAGGCATCAACCTGATTATCCAGCCCCAGGGAGTCGCGAAGCAGGAAGGCCAGTTTCGCCTCTGCTGTTTCAGGGAGGGAGGTGATGCTGACACCTTTGCGAGAGTAGTCATAGCCATACTTGCGATTATCCAGGTATCGCCTGACCTTCTCTGCGAAGTGCTTGTCTTTCAGGTCAGTAATGCCAACAATCTCTGCGATTTCCTGGCGAGGGTAGAATCGCTTTTCCAGCATATCCATATAACCACATCCTTTCTTTTCTCCAAATGTTGATGCTGTTATATATAAATACTTATCGCATCAACCATTGGGGAGAATTATGCCACAAGGGGCAATTCTTCAACAATCTCAGGCTCAGAGGGCTTGGTGGCAGGGCTCACAACTTCCTGTTCCACAGTAGCCTCCACCTTTTCTTCAATGCGTTCAACAATGAAGCCCTCAGCATCATACTGAACATCAATGGAACCAAACAGGGGGAACTTCTTCTTGAACCACTGGCGAACATACTGGTAGGGAACAGGCTGGCCCTTGCTCAGCAGGCGAATATTATTGAACTCTTTCTGGTAGGCATCCTTGGTGCGACACTGGGACATGTAGTCTTCCATCGCCTTATAGGAAACCTTATCAAAGGGATCGCGAGGCTTGACCTTGCCCTCTTCATCAGTCTTGGGAGTGGGAGAAGCATGGGTTGCCTTCAACACAACCAGACCAGGATTGGACTTACGCAGGGAAACCAGGTAGTTATATTCAGCAGTGCCAACCATGCCAGCTCGCTTGGCGAAAGAGGCAGTCAGGGTAGCAGAGTTCTCAATGGGGTTAAAGCGACACATAGTAGCAAACTTGGAATTATACATATCATTTATCCTTTCTGGTTTTGTGGGTTTTCCTTCCCATTATCAAATGTGGTTAATCAAGCACTCTTCTTTTCTTCCAGGTAATCAGCAGGGAGAACAATGACCTTGCCCTCAGCATTGAGTTCAGCCTGTTCGCCATACTTGGGGAAGGAGTTATTGAACCAATTGACCATGTACTG
>JAZURW010000191.1:0-3297 GCA_045606405.1 Candidatus Ornithospirochaeta sp.
ACATCAGAGTATGAGGATATTTTCAACTCCAGCATTCTCCAGCCTGAGCTGAGAAAAGGAGACCTTATCTTATCATCAGGAGACCGGGAGTTCAAAGATTACCAGGATTTTGAGGCTTTTCTCTTACAGAATGAGGGGAAGGTGCATGAGGTCACAGTATTAAGGGATGGAGAATTTGTTGATATTTTCCTATATCCTCATAAGACAGATAGCGGCTATCTCTATGGGATCACACTATTGCAAGAGCCTATTGTAGGCCGCTCAATAATCCCAGAGATAGCTGAGGGGGACAGAGTTGTAAAGGCAAATGGCCATCCTATCGATAGCACTCTTGATCTATATCTACTTGACAGCTCAAACCTAATGCTGACAATTGAAAGAGATGGAGAGCAATTTGACTATCTTGCGATAAATGGGGAACTGCCCTTTGCTTGGCATAGCGACTTAAGAAAATACAGCGCTGGCATCTCAATTACCGAGGCATTCCATGAGACGCTGAATATGCTCAAGACAACGCTGAAAGCCTTAGGAGCGTTGTTCTCCTTTGACCTGGATGGCGTGAAGAATGTCATAACAGGACCAATGAAGGCTGCCTCGACCTTTGGTGAAATATCAACACTTGCATTCACAACATCCTTTAACAGCGGAATCAGATCTACCTTGTATCTTTTCTCAATCGTCAGCATTTCAATCTGCGTTGGCAATCTTCTTCCCATCCCAACCTTCGATGGAGGTCAGATGGTGATAACAATGGGTGAAATGCTCAAAAAGGATCTCTTAAAGCCAAGAACATACCTTATCCTGCAGATAACAGGAATGGCAATCAGCTATCTTATCCTCGTATCAATGTATCTAATGGATATATTGAATATTATGTAGCCTAGCGCTTCTTCTCTGGCGCTGTAGGCTCAATGAACTCATTTCCGCTCTGATCAATATCAACATAGCTAGTCAGCTGATCATGAAAGCCGATAATGAAGTCGCCTGTCTCTCCATCCCTGTTCTTTGCAACAATCATCTTCGTAACCTGAAGTGTTGCCTTTCCATCGGCATCTTTTGCGTTCCTCTGCTTCTCTTCCTCAGAAAGATGCCTCTTTCGATGCAAGAAGCATACAACGTCAGCATCCTGCTCTATTGAGCCAGAATCCCTGAGGTTGGAAAGAATTGGAGTCTTCTCTTCGCTATCTCGTGATACCTGGCAAAGCACTACAACAGGAATCTTCAGCTCTCTGGCAAGGGACTTGAGGCCCTTGGAAATCTGGGAAACCTTCTCATGGTTAGGCATATCAGATCTGCCAGTTGAAAGCGAAATAAGACCAATATAGTCAATAACTATGCAATCGAGCTTATGCTCTTTATGAATGAGCCTTGCCTTTCCTCTTAAGTCTGTCAAGGAGATGTTGGCAACGTCTACTATGAACATCTGCTCTCCCTTGGCAAAGAGTCTATCTGCAGAGTTCATGACTCTATTGAATTCCTCTGAATCTGTGTGTCTTGCTGT
This sequence comes from Candidatus Ornithospirochaeta sp., assembly GCA_045606405.1. Lineage (GTDB taxonomy): Bacteria > Spirochaetota > Spirochaetia > Sphaerochaetales > Sphaerochaetaceae > Ornithospirochaeta. The sequence continues at coordinate 1,502 of JAZURW010000191.1, forward strand.
ATTGATCTTGCTTGCTGCGACCTTGCTATCTATGGAAAGCATTCTTGTGGCAATCTTGACACCTGGCATCTCCAATGAGAAGAACGCAACCTTCTTGCCATTGTTGATCATGTTCAGCATCATTGAGATGGCAAAAGCTGTCTTACCGATTGAAGGTCTGGCTGCTATGATGACATAATCCTCAGGAGAGAATCCACCATTGCAATATCTATCAAGAATGGAGAATCCTGTCTCAATTTTATCATCTGGCTCACCATCTCTTTTTGCGACAAATTTGTCAAAGGCAAGAGAGATGACATTAGCAAGAGAGTAATCTATTCCAGTCTCATCCATCTCAAGATAGAGATTAGTAAGCTCAGAAGCTCCGCTATCTAGACAGGATTTGATCTCAGAGGATTTATCAAAGGCATCCTGGGATAGCTTTGTAGCAACCTGGAATAGCTGTCTTCTTCTGCTATTCTCTTTGATTATCTCAGCATAATTTGAAATGTGATTGACGATTGCGTCCTGGTTAGTAAGCTCTGCGATATAGCCGACACCACCAACCTTCTCAAGCTCGCCATTCTTAGCTAGATAATCAACAAGGGTAATGTAATCGAGTGTGCTTTCTCTCAATACTGAGATTGCATTGAAGATTATCGCATTGCCCTTTTGATAAAAATCAGAGGCCTTGATCTTGTCAGTTATCTGATCAAAGGCCTCTGGATCCAATAAAAGTGAGCCAAGAATAGCCTTTTCAGCTTCATCGTTATGTGGCAGAATCCTGCCAATATCGTTATTTCTTGGCTCTGACATAATTAACCCTCTACAGGTGCTTCAACTTCTGCCTCTGCAGCTTCTGCAGCCTTAGCCTCTGCCTCAGCCTTAGCCTTTGCTTCCTCAGCAGCCTTCTTCTGAGCAGCCTTTACCTGAGCTTCGCTTACTACTTCAAGCTTGATGTGTGCGAGGCTGTTCTCGTAAAGGTGGATAGCAACAGTGTATGTTCCTGTCATCTTAATAAGATGTGAAGGAACATCAAGCTTCTTTCTCTCTACCTCGAAGCCTTCCTTAGCGAGAGCTTCCTGTACCATGATAGATGTTACTGAGCCAAAGAGCTTGCCTGAATCGCCAGCTGGAACAACAATTGTGAGAACAACATTGTCGAGCTTCTCCTTGAGGGATGCTGACTCAGCTCTCTTCTCTGCCTTTCTCTTTGCGATAACCTCTGCCTTCTGTGCGAATACAGCTGCGTTAGCCTTGTTGTAGATAACTGCCTGCTTTGTAGGAAGGAGGTAGTTTCTTGCATATCCGTCCTTTACTACTACTACGTCGCCCTCTTCACCAAGGTGAACAACATCATTGTTAAGAATAATCTTCATTCTTCACTCCAATCTTCTTCAAATCGAAGAAGCTTTCGAGAATGCCAATAATAGGCAAGCCGAAAATAATTATGAAATTAATCCCCGGGATAGCCATGACTATTATCGCTAGAATCAAGAATAGCTGAATGCTCTTAAGCTGTCTTCTATTCCTGCTAAGCCATGCATACAGCACAGAGAAGCCCTGAGCTGAATACAGGATAATAGATGTCAGTGCCAGATTCAGCAATACCACTGAAAAAAATGCAGGCATGGATATAAAGTGGCCAAAAAGAACCAGCGCCCAGGATATGATCAAAAACCAAATCAAATCCGAGCTGAAGCAAAAGCGCCTCACTCTATCTTCCCAGTCTCTTTCTTTTGAATGCTTCGATGTTTCATAAACAAAACAGGAAGCACAGACTGCCACCATCATGAGTGGAAGAATCATGGATAGGA
>JAZURW010000192.1:0-3595 GCA_045606405.1 Candidatus Ornithospirochaeta sp.
CCTATGGATTCTCTGGTTACACATTCAGGGACCTCACAGATGACATGATCGCAATATGCGACCATTGGAAGAAGGAGGGCATCTCGTTTGATGGAATATACACCGGCTACCTTGGCTCTGCCAAGCAAATAGAGTATGTGAAGAAGATCATCAAAGAGACATCGAATAAGGACTCTCTTGTGATCGTGGATCCTGCTATGGCTGACAATGGCAAGCTCTATCCTGGCTTTGATGCTGCATTTGTCGACGAGATGAGAAAGCTTTGCAAGGATGCGGACTACCTGCTGCCAAACATCACAGAATCATGCTTTCTGACAGGAATAGAGTACAAGAGCGAATATGATGAAAGCTATATTGGCGAACTTCTGGATGCGCTTCTGGCGCTTGGAGCAAAGAATATCATCCTAACTGGTGTATCATACACAGAAGGAACAACCGGCGTGCTCGTATTTGAAAATGGCGTGAAGCAATACTATAAGCACAATAAAATCGCGGGAGGAATCCATGGAACCGGTGATATCTATGCCTCAGCCTTCGTTGGTGCGAAGCTGAAGGGCAAGAGTGCATATGAGGCTGCGAAAATAGCTGCTGACTATGTTGTTGAATGCATCATTGAAAGCCAGAATGACCCAGATCATAAGTATGGCGCAAGATTCGAACCTGTCATCAGCAAGCTAATCGCAATGCTTTGATTGGATTCTGCAACTCTTCTTTAGCTTTGGATTGCCAATCTTTCAATCCAAAGCTAGGAAGAAATACAGCAAATTCTTATTCATTACTTGAAATTGATAGGAAGACGACACTCCGTTAACCAGAAAAGCCTTCCTGATGGATATATGGCTTTACAATCTATTTACTTTAGGTCACTCTTTTTATATGGGTAGAAGGAAAAAATCTCCACAGCTTTTGGTTCTAGAGGGTTTTTGGGCGATAATAATGGTTGGCACGATACTCCTTTATCTTCCTATCTCCTCAAAACAAGCCCCTATAAGCTTCATCGATGCGCTTTTTGTATCGACATCCGCTGTCTGCGTGACAGGCCTGACGCCTATCCATATCGCAAACACACTATCGACTTTTGGAACAACGGTCGTTATGCTGCTTTTCCAAATAGGAGGACTAGGCTTTGCTGTGCTTGCAGTATCGATCCTCTCGATGCATAGCGGGAAGATAGAAGTAAGCTCAGGCAACATACTCAGGGACTCCTTAGGTGCAGACCCAAAGGATCCAATAAAGAAAATACTCAAGGTCACACTGCTATCGACCTTGCTATTTGAAACAGTTGGCGCTGTCATTCTCTCCCTGGAGTTTGCAAAGGATATTCCTCTAGGAGAAGCAATCTACAAAGGGATATTCACTTCAATCTCCGCCTTCAACAATGCTGGCTTCGATTTATTCGATAACTCCCTCACTGGATATGACTCAAACAGTGTCGTTCTAATCACAGTTGCAATTCTGATTATACTTGGAGGACTGGGTTTCATCTTTTACTTGGAGCTTATTGAGCATAAAAAGCACAAAAGCATTCCTCTTCATGTCAAGATTGTCTCAGTCACGACCTTATCGCTGTTGGTGTTCGGAACACTTGTTTTCAGATACTCTTCTGGCCTAGATTGGCTCAATGCCTTTTTCCAAAGCGCAACGACAAGAACAGCGGGCTTCACATCAATCGATCAAAGCGCTCTGAACAGCACTGGATACATTGTCACGCTTGCATTGATGTTCATCGGTGCTTCACCTGGCTCAACGGGCGGTGGCATAAAGACAACGACAATATACACTGCAGTGAAGGCATCCTTCGCTCTTTTGACAGGTAGACAACCTGTCTCCTTCAACAGGCAAATCTCAGACTCATCGGTGATGAAAGCATTCTTCGTTCTCATCATCTCTCTGATTGTCATCCTATTGTCTGTGCTGCTCATTTCAATAACTGAAGAGACTCTTCCGCTAGAGTCCATAGTATATGAAGCTATCTCAGCATATGCGACAGTTGGACTTTCAATGGGCATCACACCATTGATATCCAGCAGTGGCAAGCTGATCATAATAATGCTGATGTTTTTTGGCAGAGTCGGGATTCTCTCGATTATATCCCTATTCATGAGAAGAACCCTTGATGTGAAGCACATCGAGGGAAAGGTGGTGATCGGATGAAAAAGAATGACAGAAAGAATTTCGCCGTCATAGGCATAGGAAGCTTCGGGCTTGCTGTTGCGAAGGCCCTGATTGACAAGGGCAAGTCTGTTATCGCTATCGATAAAGATCCAGATAGGCTCAGAGAGCTGGAGGAAAGCAATGCCTCTCTCTATCTGGTGAAGGACATTACAAAGAAAGCACTCAATGAGACAGGAATAAAGGACATTGATGTTGCCATAATAGGCATCGGAACGAATATCGAGGCCTCAATCCTCTCAACCATCTACTGTCAGGAAATCGGCGTCGGAAGAGTCATCGCGAAGGCTATAAGCGAAGATCATGCCAATATTCTTGAGCGTCTTGGTGCTGAGGTTGTCTATCCTGAGGTTGATGAGGGAACAAGGCTTGCAATGACGCTTGCAAGCAAATTCGCAGAGAATATCCTTCCTCTCTCTGATGAGTTCATGATCCTTGAAATGATTGTTCCTGAGGGCATTGCCAATAAGACAATCCTAGAGCTTGATACAAGAAGAAGATTTGGCGTTAACATCATTGCCATCTCAAGAAATGGCAAAACCAGTGCTAACCTCACTCCTGAGACAAGGATCGAAAAGGGGGATGACATATTCCTCTGTGGCTCAAATGAGAGCCTTGAGAAGCTTCAAAAGGAATACAACAAGCTTTGAAAATAAGCCTGCAGGGACTCCTTGATCAAATTAATTCCACCCCAAGCAAGATATTGAGAGACGATAATGGAACATATAACAACAGCTCCATCTAGCAACTCCTGCATGAGGCCCTCCATAAAAAACCAATAATTGGTTTTCACATTAATGCATATCATATTGCTTTTCCGCTATAAAACTCTTACAAGTAAAGCATTACATTATAGGAATATATCAGGTAAGATTGGAGCAAATAGCTCCAATCTCAAGTGTTGCACAAGCATTAGATGAGCTTATGCTTTACAAGTATCTCGTTGACCCTATCAACGCTTATCTGGCTAATCCTCGCAATGGTCTCAATCGGAATGGAGTTCTTGAAGGATTCGATGACAACGCTCTCAAGCTGCTTTTCAGCACCAATTACGATGCCTTTCTCGATGCCTTTCTCGATGCCTTTCTCGATGCCTTTCTCTATGCCCTCCTTCAATCCCTTCTCATGCAAATAGCGGCGCTCTTCCTCATCAAGACTGTCATAGGTGTAGAACAAAGACATCATTCCTTCCTTCTCCTCTTTATAGTATTCTACAGCCCTTCTCATGATTTCACAACTCATCATGGATGGCCTGGGGTTCTTGAAGTCCAGAAGCACCCTTCCAAGCTCATCCTCACCAGCATAGCTGCCATTCACGACTATTATGTGGCTGCCATCCCCCAAAGGGCCATAGTCCGATCCTCCACTTCCGACAATCTTCCTGTCGAGGACGTAGAATGGCTCACCCATCCTGAACATGTCC
>JAZURW010000193.1:0-14754 GCA_045606405.1 Candidatus Ornithospirochaeta sp.
CGCCTCTGTGTCAGCTGTACCAGTCATTCCCGCAAGCTTATCATACATTCTGAAGAAGTTCTGGAATGTTATAGTGGCAAATGTCTTGCTCTGACCTTGCACTCTTACATTCTCTTTTGCCTCAATCGCTTGATGGAGACCCTCTGAGTATCTTCTGCCTTGAAGCACGCGTCCAGTGAACTGGTCAACGATTTGAATCTCACCATCCTTTACCAAGTAGTCGACATCTGCCTTGAAAAGGTGCTGAGCCTTTACTGCCTGAATGACATAATGGACGATTTCAAAGTTCTGGGGATCATACAGATCGTAAACTGTGTTTCCTTCCTCATCCTTTGAAGGTAGGATATCACCATTACGCTTCAAAAGACTCTCCATATGCTCCATGCCCTGAGCGGTGAAGGAAACAGATTTGTTCTTCTCATCAATCTTGAAGTCACCCTTCTCATCAAAAGATGTCATGAGGTTCTTGTCGAGCTTATCAATTTCGCTTCTTTCATAGTATTTGCCAGTTGCAGGATCTTTCTCGCACTCTTTGAGGTAGGGGACAAGCTTCAAAGCAGCTCTTACCTTTGGTGTATCATCCTCTGCCTGTCCTGAGATGATAAGAGGAGTTCTTGCTTCATCAATCAAGATTGAGTCAATCTCGTCAACGATTGCAAAGCTATGAAGAGGCTGCACCTTCGAAGACATTGACTGCTTCATGTTATCTCTAAGGTAATCAAAGCCAAATTCATTGTTTGTGCCATATGTGATGTCAGCTTGGTACATCACTCTCTTAGTGCCTTCATCCTGTCCGTTAAGGATCACGCCGACTGTGAGCCCTAGATATTTGAATATCTGCCCCATCCATTCAGCGTCACGCTGGGCAAGGTAGTCATTAACTGTGACGATATGCACACCCTTGCAAGAAAGAGCATTTAGGTATGCGGCAGGCACAGATGTCAAGGTTTTGCCTTCGCCTGTCTTCATTTCAAGGATAGCGCCTTGATGAAGCACAATAGCACCCATGATCTGCTCGTCATAGTGGAATTCGCCAAGTACTCTCTTTGAGGCCTCTCTGCAAAGCGCAAAGGCCTTAGGAAGCAAATCATCAAGTGATTTGCCATTCCTGACTTCCTCTTTCCATTTATTTGTCTGAATTGGAAATTCGTCTTTCTCTAGGCTTTGAGCCCAGCTTGCTTCTCTATTGACTGCCTCCACTATAGGGAGAAGTCTCTTTTCATCTCTTTGTTGCTTGGTTCCGCCAAATAGTGCGGCTAAAAATTTTCCCATAGCATGAAGTATAATACAAATCTTTTCTTTCTAATAGTCGTTGTTTAATTGAGATGCATTTGATTGTTGTTATAATTAATATCCTAATTTGTTTTAATATAAATAAATATACAAAAGCTTCTCTTTTTGTGCCTGCTTGAACAAAAACACGATTTGTGTGAATTTGACTCAGGTTTTAATAAAACTCTATGGAATGAAAGAGAAAATGAAAGTAAGATGTAAATATGGATTGGACATTTTCATTAGGTAGCTTGACCTTTGGGTTGTTGGATGTTATATCAATCAGTCTCGTGCTTTTGGGTGCAATCACAGGATGCGCAGCTGGCTTTTCGCGTGTTGTAGCGAAAAACTTTGGCGCAGTGCTATGTTTTCCTATCGCTCTATTATTCACAAACCAGCTCTCTCTTTTCATCCTTGATTTGTTGGGACTGTCTAGGTTCTTATCCTCAATGCTCTCCTTTGCTCTTCTTTCTGTTCTGATCTATGCGATCATAAATCTTATAGGAGGCTTGCTAGGAGACTCTTTATCAGTTCTAGGTCTAGGTGTTGTTGATTCCATACTTGGCTTTGCCTGGGGCTTGGTTGTGATGGCCTTCTTTGTATCTCTGCTGATGGCTCTTCTCAGCTTCCAGACCTTCATTGATTTTACGCCGCTTAAGGACAATAGCATTCTTTACCATAGATTCATAGAGCCGCTTTTCCCCTCTGCATTAGAGATTGTGAAAGGAGCGCTTAATGAGATTGCTTAATCTTTACAATACACAGCCCTATGTTGCTAAGGAGATAGAGGAGGCTATCTCGAACGATTTTCTTCCAAGATCGATTCTCTTCTCCGGCCCTAGTGGCTCCTCTCGCTTGACTGCGGCCTTTGATCTTGCCTTCTATCTTACAGATAACAGCGATAAGCGTGATATTTTGTCATCATCAAGCATCATCTATCTTCCAAACAGGAACCTTGCTCTGCAAAGAGATGCAGCCATCTCTCTTTTTGAGCGTCAGAGGACACAGGAGTCTAGGCTCTTCTTGGTGCAGACTGTAAGAGCGATATTGATGCAATATCACCCAGCATTCATTCCTTTCAGCCCATCCTCCCTAAGCAGCTATTTCGCATCTGCAGAGGAGATAGGCAATGCAATCCTGGATTTTGAGGATAGCCGTGATTACACAGAAAAGGAGATAAAGGCCCTCCTAAAGCTTCTCAAGGAGAAGATGACCAATCAATTCATCACCAGAGGTAGAAAGAAAGATACCATTTCCATTGATGATATAAGGGCAATTCAGAAATACTTCAGTGAAGGGCAGGATGAGAAAGTGGTCATCCTTGAGAATCTGGAAGATGCGAACGAGGGTGCAAAGAACTCGCTTCTCAAGGTCTTAGAGGAGCCTAATGAGCATTCGCATATCATACTTATCAGCAGCAACAGCCAAAGGCTTCTGCAGACCATTTTATCAAGGGTGTGGAAATTCAATTTTCCTTCTCTTTCCGCTAAGTGCGTCTCCACGCTTCTTAAGGATAGATTCTCCTTGTACGGAAGCTATGATAGCTTTGATGCCTTTCTCTATGAGGAGGGGCTTAGCGAGGCTGAAAGGAAGAATCTTGTTGAGCTTTCAGCTTTGTTCTCCTTGTTTCTCATAGAGGGTAGGTCGATGGATAAGAGCGATCAGGAGAAGCTTCTATACAGTCTGGACTCCAGTTCCTCCTTCAAGTATTTCAGGATGCAGGTTGTCAAGAGAATAAGAGAGAATCTTCTATCTGGAAAGATCAAGGCCGATCATGCCTCAAGGCTTTCCTCTTTGGTCAATAGCTGGTCGATATCCTCAGATGTCTATAATATGTCACAAAGGGTTGTGATAGATTCCATGATAAGGGAGGCGCAATTTGTCAAATAAGCTTCTTAAGAAAATGGTATCAAACTCATCTTCCTTCACAAAGGAGGAGATGATCAATCCTATCAAGAGCGCAATAGCAGAGAGCGACATGTACCTTTCGATACTCAACAGTCTTGATAAGGGCCATGTGATCCTTGATAGAAATGGAGTTGTAAGGTTTTTCAACCAGACAATCTTCTCATTGATTCCTTATTCAAGGTTCAAGAGAATGGATGAGGGAAAGAGCATTGAGGATGTGATTGTCGACAAAGACATGAGAGATTTCGTGCTTGATGTCATAGATGGGAAGGAGAAGCCCCAGCCAAAGGATTTCACAATTGGCAGCATGAATGAGATGAGGACAATTAGATTCGAGTTCAAGCGTCTTTTATGCGAGGATGAATTCTTCCTTGATATCGTGGTATCTGACATATCCGAAAGCATCAGAAAGGAAACCAGGCTTCGCCGCTCTGAGTCCTTAGCCTCAATGACGACAATGGCAGCGGGCATCGCTCATGACATAAAGAACCCATTGGCCGCAATGAAGATACATCTACAGCTTATGGAGAAAAGCCTGCAGAAAAAGGGTTCCTTGAGTGCCGAGGATGCAAATAAGTACATCTCAGTTCTTGAAGAGGAAATTGAGCATTTGAACAGCACAGCTGTCGACTTTCTATATGCCGTCAAGCCAATGAACGCAGAACTACGGCTAGACTCCATTAACAAGATTATAGAGGACCTCTACACATTCCTTGCACCTGAGGCAAAAGAGAAGAACATTTCTCTTGTTATTGATCTAGATAACTTCATTCCGCGTCTTGAGATAGATGCAAAGTATGTAAGGCAGGCATTTCTCAACCTTGTCCAGAATGCTTTCTCAGCAATGCCTGAAGGTGGAACTCTCAAGATCAAGAGCAGACTGCATGGAGACTTTATCGAGGTCATCTTCTCAGATACAGGAACAGGCATTCCAGAGGAGATGATAAGCAAGATATTCGAACCATATTACACAACCAAGGCATCTGGAACTGGGCTTGGTCTTACGACTGTCTATAAGATAATGAAGGAGCATGAAGGCGATATCCATGTTAAGAGTGAGATTGGAAAGGGGACCTCTTTCATTCTCCAATTCCCAGTTCCTGCAAGCCAGCGCTTCGCTATAGAGGATGAGAAAAATGAGCACGATTTTGATTGTTGATGATGAGAAGAACATTCTCTCCGGATTATCCTGCGCCTTTCTTGATGAAGGATATGATGTCTTGACAGCCTCAAATGGCAAAGAAGCTTGGGAGCTGCTTTCAAAAAGCAACGTTGATTTGGTCATCACCGACCTTCGAATGCCTGTTATGACAGGCGATGAGCTTATTAGAAGGATAACATCATCCTATCCAATGCTTCCTGTTATCGCACTAACGGGACATGGAACCATCGAGAACGCTGTTGAGACTATGCGTGACGGTGCAATTGACTTTTTCACTAAGCCTGTTGATCTCGATAAGCTCATAATGGTTGTGAGAAAAACCCTATTGTCATCCATGCTTCAAGCCCAGAACAAAAAACTCACTGAGGAGATAGAGAAGCTCAAGAAGCAGAATGGCTACTCCAAGATGATTGGAAAGAGCGGAAAGCTTAGCAGGCTGACAAACGTCATCAATCAAATAGCTCCGACAAATGCATCTGTATTGATTTCCGGTGAGTCAGGAACAGGCAAGGAGCTGGTTGCAGAAGCAATACAGTCGCTCTCAAATAGAGCAGATAAGCCATTTATCAAGGTGCATTGCGCATCCCTTTCCTCGACTCTGCTTGAGTCAGAGCTTTTTGGTCATGAGAAGGGAGCCTTCACAGGCGCGATTAAGGAAAAAAAGGGCAGATTTGAGCTTGCTGACGGCGGCACTCTGTTTCTCGATGAAATCGGTGAGATCGATGCACAGACCCAGGTGAAGCTTCTAAGGGTCCTGCAGGAGTTCGAATTTGAAAGAGTTGGCGGAGAGAAGACAATCAAAGTTGATGTGAGAGTCATCGCAGCGACAAACAGGAATCTTCTTGAGGAAGTCAAGAAGGGCAACTTCAGAGAGGACCTATATTATAGGCTTGCTGTGGTACGCCTTCAGGTTCCATCTCTTAGAGAGAGAAAGGAAGATATTGACCTTCTCGCCTCAGAGTTCCTGAAGCAGGTATCTGAGAAGGAAGGAAAGAATATCGAGGGCTTCTCCCAAAGCGCGAGAAAGGCCCTGAACGATTATTCATGGCCTGGCAATATCAGGGAGCTTAGAAACTCCATAGAATCTGCTGTGGCAATGGCAAAAGGCAAGGTGATCAATCTAGAGGATCTGCCTAGCTATGTCAGAGGCAATATGAAACGATCCTTTGTCACCTTAGAGCTTCCAATAGAGCTGGAAGATGCTGAGAAGCTCATAATCCTTGAGACTATCGGCTATTGCAGAGGAAATAAGACAAAGGCCGCAGAAACACTTAAGATAGGAAGGAAGACGCTTCATAGAAAGCTTGCGGAGTGGAGAGAGGAGTACTGATGGATCTTGATGATGTATTCCTCCCTGGTGGGCTATTGTCAAATGCTTTGGATAGCTATGCCTTCAGAGATAACCAGCTTGAGATGGCTTGTCTTGTCAATGAAGCTTTCAATAGCGCAAAGCATATTGTAGTGGAGGCTGGAACAGGCATCGGTAAATCCTTTGCCTATCTTGCACCCGCTTTTCTGCTTGCCAAGGAACATCAAGAGAAGAAGATAATAATCGCGACAAGCACAATAACACTTCAAAGGCAGCTCTATGACAAGGATATACCCTTGATGCAAAAGGCGCTTTCTCTGAACCTTCCTGTGGCTATCCTGTTTGGAAGGGGCAACTATCTCTGCAGAAGGCGCTATCTTGATGCATATATGGCAAGGGCTTTGATAACGCTTTCTGATGATATTCCGGAAAAGAGATTGGACGAATGGGCCAATTCGACTGAAACAGGGTGCAAGTCAGATGTTCCAGATAAGCTCGTGGGTCGTCTTATGGAGCCTTATCTAGCAGATAGCGAGGACTGCATGGGATATAAGTGCCCATATTATGAGAGCTGCTATTTCTACCAGGCTAGAAGAAAAGCTCAGAAATCCCAGATAATCGTCACTAATCACCATATTCTTCTTCTTGATGCGAAGAACAGGGCTGAAGCCAACCTTGACTTTTCAGAAGATGTGGTTCTTCCTGGCTATACACATGCAATCATCGATGAGGCCCATCACATTGAAGCAGAAGCAACCGAGATTCTTTCAGCATCCTTCTCAAAGGATAAAGTCTCCTACTATCTCGATCAGCTGACAAGAAAGCAGGCGAGGTTTGGCAAAGCAAGCATCCTTGAGTTCCTATCCCCTTCAGAGAAGGAAGGGTTCAAAGGAGTAGGAAGGTCCATCGATAAAGAGATATCCCATATTAGGACACTCTTGGATAAGCTAGATGAAACCTTCAACGAGATATTCTCACGATTTTTTAGGCGAAAGGACGTTCTATTCACTCCTGAATTCTATGCTGCATATGGAAATAGAATTAGAGAAGGAGAGGTTGTCGCACTTAGCCTTTCTCGTGTTGCTACATCATTGGCAACGATATATGAAAAGGATGAGGACAACTCCATATTCGTTGATCTAGTGCTTAGATATGCTTCTAATCTCCAATACTATTCAGATACCCTGCGAGATTGGATAAGGTTCTCTGATTTTGAGAATAGAATCCCTTATGCGGAGGATAAGAAGGGTTCGTGGGAGATAAGACTTGCTCCTATGTGCACCGGACCGGTTTTGTCCAAAACACTTCTTTCACACCTCGAATCGCTTCTGTATTGCTCTGCTACTCTGAGTGTGAATAATAGCTTTGAATTCTTTGCCGAGCGCTCTGGCCTTAAAGAGGAGAGGCCTAGAGTTCTTGAAGGCAATTTTGCCTCTCCATTTGATTATGGCAAGTCGCTTATGTATTTGCTTCCTGCTGACGGAAGGGCTTTTTCAAATGAGACTAGCGAGGATTACCATGACTACGTCTCTGATTTGGTTGAAAACGCGATCCTCTCAAGCGGTGGCGGCGCCTTAGTGCTCTTCACATCAAACCAAATGATGAGAACAGTTTATTCAAGGGTTAAGGAAGAGCTAAAGGATATGACTGTTCTATGCCAGGAGGAGAGCGGATCGAAATCTGTCCTTTTAAATAGGTTCAAGAATGACGTTGATTCCTCTCTCTTTGCAACATCGTCCTTTTGGGAAGGTGTCGATGCGCCAGGCGAAACACTTCGTCTTGTCATAATCGTCAAGCTTCCTTTCTCTGTTCCCACAGAGCCAATCAACATGGCACGCATTGAGAATCTTAATAAGGAGTCGCCTAACTCAGGCTTCATGAAGCTAACGCTTCCAGAGGCGATAATAAAGCTGAAGCAGGGGATCGGAAGGCTTATTAGAAATGAGGAGGACAAGGGTGTTGTCCTGCTATTGGATAACAGAATCCTTTCAAAAGGATATGGCAGGATGATGCTCTCTTCGCTTCCACCTGGATATATTCCAGATGATGCGATGAAGTCAAATATACCAGATAAAATCGAGAGATTTCTATTCTAGAGGTGGTTATGGGTGCTTTTGAGGAAAGAGAATATGGAGTCTACGGCTTTAGGATAGGAGATAAGCAATCCTATTTCAGATCCTCTATGCTGAAGGATAAGGTTGAAATAATCACTGATGGCTATGGAAAGCTCTTAAGCGTGACTAACCGCGACCTACTCCTTCGCTTGAAAACGCCCTCTGATATCGGTGATATACAGATTCTTGAGATAGGGGAAAACGCTTTTTCTGGTTGCGAGAATCTTGTTAATCTCGATATCTCCGAGCCAGTTGAGGAGATAGGCAAGTCAGCTTTCGAGGGATGCTTGGGGCTAAGAGGGCTAAGTCTGCCGGATTCTCTATATTTCATAGGAAAAGCTGCTTTTAGGAATTGCCCTAGATTGGAGAGTGTGAAGCTCCCTTCATCCTTAGAGGAGCTTGGAGCAGAGAGCTTCTCGAATTGCATATCGCTTCGTCATGTCTCATTTCCAAATAGGGAGATAAAGCTTGGCCCTATGTGCTTTTCTTCTTGCATCTCACTTGAGAGCATCTCAATTCAGAACACAAAGGAGATCCCAAACGGTGCCTTCATGGGTTCTGGAATCAAGTCGATTGAGCTACCTGCAACAGTTGAGCGAATTGGAGCTGGTGTTTTCTCTCGATGCGAGGGCCTTAAATCAATCTACTTCAATGGAAGCTTGGAGAGATTCAAGGAAATTGATTTTGAGGCTTATTGGAATCGTGGCTTGAAAAAGGATGTTGAGCTGTTTGTCAGGGAAAGAGGCAAGTGGATCAATGTCTTTGAAAGCAGAGAGCAAGGAACTGTATCAAGAGTTGATAAGGCTATTTCAACATTGAGCCTTGAGGGTGTTGAGCTTACAAAAAGCAATGTAGCAAGGGCTTTCAGGGAAAAATCCAGGCGCTTCCATCCAGACATCATCGCTCCATATGGCCTTGATAAGGAGTTCTCCATCTTCGCATCGGAGAAGTTCAGAGAACTAAAGGATGCGTATGAAATCTTGCTTGAGGTAGCAAAAAAGGGCTAGCAATTGCCAGCCCATGCTTCTTTTTTAGAATATTCTACTCGATGACAGCGAGAATGTCTGCGCTATTGAGAATAAGGTATTCAACGCCTCCATCCTTGACGCTTGTGCCTGCGTACTTGTCATACATTACTTCATTGCCAACTGCGATCTTAGCTGTAAGCTCGTCACCAACTGCGATGACAGTCGCAATCTGAGTCTTCTCCTGTGCTGTCTGTGGAATGAAAAGACCTGAAGCTGTCTTCTCTTCTGTGACTTTTGTCTGAAGAAGAACTCTGTCTCCTAATGGAATGATTTTCATAGAATTCATACCTCGTTTTATTTAATTTACCTTCAATGCAGGAAAGCCTGACATACAAAATATATAGTTTACTTAGATTATCGGCAATACAATGGGCAAAAATTTCACAGTGATTAATTTTTTTACATTTCAATCTTGTCGTTTTCATGAAGTTTGTTACCTTTTGGTTAACGGAGATTCAAATGATAGGTGATGCCACATATAAAAGAGCCCTGAACGAGATGAGATCGAGAAGATTCGAGATTGCGTTTGAGTCCTATGTCGAGGCTTTCTTAGGAAGACTGGATTCAAATAGGAATCGAGAGAGAAACTTCATAACCTTCTACAGATACCAGCTTGCGAACTATCTCTGCAAGAAGACAAATTTCTATATTGCGCTTCCTGAGGGCGATATGATAACAGATCTCATTCTATCTGAATACGATCAATTCATGGATGATATTCAAAACTCTGCGTTTCCCTATACAAGGGAGATGATGTTTAGGCTCCTGGAGGAGATGAAAATCATATTTCCGTGTCATTTCGATACCGATATTGAGAGATTTTTCCTTCTTGAGTCAAATTGATACCATTTTTTCGATATAAATCGTTCATGGGCCAAAATGGCCCAATTTTTATTTGTTCTTGAATTTCATTTGCCGCTAATTCCTTCTATTTCGTGATTTATGACTTTGGCACGAATCTTGCTATTTGTTTGCTGTAATTCAAATCAGGAGGAATGAGATGGAAGATTTTGCTTCTAAGCTAGAGGTCGAAAGCAACGACAATGAAGTTCTCTCAATGTATCTAAGGGAGATCAATAGAATACCTCTTATTACTCATGAAGAGGAGCACGATTTGGCTGTTTTGGCAAAGAATGGAGATAAGAAGGCAAGGGAGAAGCTTCTGAATGCGAACCTTCGCTTTGTAGTCAGTGTTGCCAAGAAGTACAGAGGGCAGGGACTGCCATTATCTGATTTGATCAATGAGGGCAACATAGGGCTTATTGTTGCTTTGGATAAATTTGAGCCTGAGAAGGGTTATCATTTCATCTCCTATGCTGTGTGGTGGATAAAGCAGTCAATCATGAAGGCAATCTCTGATAAGGGAAGGGCAGTGAGACTTCCTCTCAATAGAGCAAGCGATCTATTGAAAATACAAAAAGCAGAAAGAGCATTGATGAATGATATGGCGACCTCAGACCCAACAGTAGAGGATATTGCAAGAGAGGCAGGTCTTGATAAGGATTTGGTTCGTGATCTCATTGCTATAACTGGTGATATGATCTCCTTCGATTCTCCTGTGAAGAAGGGTGATGAGACAGATTCAACCTTTGGTGATTTCCTAGAGGATAATGCATCTGGTCCAGAGCTTGAGGTCATAAACAACGAGATGGTGAGCGATGTCAACAGCTTGTTGGATATCCTCTCTGATAAGGAAAGATGCATCATCGAATTGCGATATGGTCTTTCAGGAAAGAAGCCAATGTCTCTTAAGGAGATAGGAGATAGCTATTCATTGACTAAGGAAAGAATAAGGCAGATTGAGAAAAGAGCGCTGCAGAAGCTGCAAAAGGAAGGCCTAGAGCGCCAAATGGATAGCTATAGCATTGCAATTTAGATGAATGAGAAGCATGTCTTCTCATTTTTTTTGCTAATATCTACCTTTATTACAAGAAAATATCAACTTGATATTATTGAATAATTGATAATATGGAATAATGTTGGTATCATCATTTTGATAATAAAGGGTTTAAAAATGAACAATAAAAAGTATGTGTATTTCTTTGGTGATGGAAAGGCAGAGGGTACAGCTGAGATGAAGCACCTTCTTGGCGGAAAGGGTGCTAACCTTGCTGACATGACTTCTATCGGCCTTCCAGTCCCCCCAGGCTTCACAATCACAACAGAAGCATGCGCTTTCTTTGATAAGCATAATGGAGCATATCCTGTTGGAATGAAGGATGAGGTGATTGCTAATCTCGAGAAGCTTGAAGCTTTGATGGGAGCAAAGCTCGGAGATAAGAAGAATCCTCTTTTGGTATCTGTTCGTTCAGGTGCTGCACAGTCGATGCCTGGTATGATGGATACTGTTCTCAATCTTGGTCTTAATCCAGACTCTCTTTCAGCTCTCATTGAGAAGACAGGCAATGAAAGATTCGCATGGGACAGCTATAGACGATTCATCCAGATGTTTGGTGATGTTGTAATGGGCGTTCCACATGCCAAGTTTGAATATGCTCTCCAGTCTGTGAAGGATGAGAGAGGAAGAGTCATGGACACCGAGCTTGATGTCGATGATTTGAAGGAAGTCATAAAGAGATACAAGATCATCTATAAAAAAGCAACTGGCGAGGATTTCCCTATCGATCCAAAGTACCAGCTCTTTAAGGCAATAGACGCTGTATTCAAATCCTGGAACAACGAAAGAGCGATCAAATACAGAATGATGAATGATATCAGGGGGCTATTGGGAACTGCGGTAAATGTTCAGTCAATGGTATTTGGAAACATGGGTGAGACATCAGGCACTGGTGTTGCTTTCACTCGTGATCCATCCACTGGTGAGAATAAGTTCTATGGTGAGTATTTGATGAATGCGCAGGGCGAGGATGTTGTAGCAGGCATCAGAACACCTCAGAAGATTGACACTATGAAGAGCGTCAACCCTGAGGCTTACAAGCAGCTTTGCGATATCAGGGTACGCCTTGAGAAGCACTATCATGATATGCAGGATCTGGAATTCACAATTCAGGAGGGCAAGCTCTACATGCTTCAGACAAGAAGCGGAAAGAGAACAATCTTCTCATGGATCAGGAGCCAGGTTGAGATGGTTGAAGAGGGTTTGATTTCAAAGGAAACAGCAGTTTCAAGAGTTCCTGCATCAGAGTTCTCCAAGCTCTTCGCTCCAATTCTGGATGCCAAGATCATCAAGGATATGGGAATCATCCCAGCAACCAAGGGCCTCAATGCATCCCCAGGCGGCGCCTGTGGTCAGATTTACTTCACTGCAAAGGATGCTGAGCTTGCATCCTCAGAGGGCAAGGATGTTCTTCTCGTCAGAGTTGAGACTTCTCCTGAGGATATTGGTGGCATGGCTGTATCAAAGGGAATCATCACTTGCCGTGGCGGCATGACTTCTCACGCAGCTGTTGTGGCAAGAGGCATGGGATGCCCATGCGTATCAGGATGCAGTGAGATTCACGTAGACGAGATCAAGAAGACTCTTGAGGTGAATGGAAAGATTCTCTCAGAAGGCGACTATATGTCAATCGATGGTTTCACTGGTGCTGTTTATGCACAGAAGATCGCAGTAAAGCCATCAGAGATCATGCAGGTGCTTGAAGGCTCAATGAGAGAGTCAGAGTCAACGCTCTATCAGGACTATAAGAAGTTCATGGGTTATGTGGATGAGCTTAAGACACTTGATGTAAGGACTAATGCTGATTCTCCAAAGGATGCAAAGTACGCGGTATCTCTTGGTGCTCAGGGAATTGGTCTTTGCAGAACTGAGCATATGTTCTTTGGTGGCAACAGAATTCTTTCAATGAGAAAGATGATTCTTGCAGACAACACAAGAGCAAGGGAGAAGGCTCTCTCTGAGCTTCTTCCAATGCAGAGATCAGATTTTGAGGGCATCTTTGAGGCTATGAACGGACTTCCTGTTGTCATAAGGCTCCTTGATCCACCTCTTCATGAGTTCCTTCCAAATGACCACACATCAAGACATGAGATGGCACTCACTCTAGGAATCTCAGCTGAGGAGATCGCACAGAAGATCAATTCTCTTCATGAGTTCAATCCAATGCTTGGCTTCAGAGGCTGCCGCTTAGCTGTCATCTATCCTGAGATCCTGAAGATGCAGGTTAGGGCAATCATGGAGGCTGCTATCAATGTTAAGAAGAGGGGCTTCAATGTCTATCCAGAGATCATGATTCCTCTCGTTGGCATCTATAAGGAGTTTGAGTTCTGCAAGAAGAATGCGATTGATGAGATTGTCAAAGTCTTTGATGAACAGCATATGAAGCTTCCTTATGAGATTGGCACAATGATTGAGGTTCCAAGAGCTGCAATCACAGCAGATGAGATTGCAAGGGAGGCTCAGTTCTTCTCATTTGGCACAAATGACCTTACACAGATGACTTGTGGCTTCTCAAGAGATGACGCAGCATCATTCCTTTCCCGCTATGTTGGAGACACAGACAAGCAGTTCTACGACTATGATCCTTTTGCCACTATCGACTTTGATGGGGTAGGCAAGCTCGTTAAGATGGCTGTGGAACTTGGAAGAAGCGTAAGGCCTGATATGCAAATGGGCATCTGCGGCGAACATGGTGGAGATCCTAAGACAATTGACTTCTGTAATTCAATTGGCTTGGACTACGTTTCATGCTCACCTTTCAGAGTGCCTATTGCAAGACTGGCTGCTGCACAGGCCGCGATTAAAAAGTCAAAATAATCAGCAATGAATCAAATGATCCGTCTATCTTGAAGGTAGGCGGATTTTATTTATAAAGGCATAAACACTGTTTCTATTCAGCTTTCTATTTACCTTATTATTATATATGGCAGTCCTCTGCTTCTTGAGAAATTCATATTTACCAAATATCCAAAGACGTGTAAATTCTAAGCTATGGAAAGAAAGGGAGTTAGAAGCATTCTCATCTCAATCAAGGCCTTTATCGTTGGTTCCACAATGATAATACCAGGTGTCTCTGGAGGCACCATGGCAATGATACTTGGCGAATATGACTCATTGATTGGCTCAGTGCCAGGGCTGCTCAATAGGCGAAAATTCAAAGAAAGCTTCATCTACCTCGCGATCTTCTGCACTTTTGCATTATTAGGTATATTTCTAGCCTCAAAGCCTTTAGGCCTTCTCCTTGATAAGCATTATGAAATAGTGATGTATTTCTTCATTGGTGCGGTATTCGGAACAGTTCCTATGATAGTCAGGAAAGCAGGGGAGGCAAAGGCTAAGTCATACTTGCAATCTATAATATATGTATTATTAGGTGCTGGAGCGGTGATTCTCATCTCCAAGATCCCACAAGGTGCCATAAAGCCATCCTCATCACTCTCTATCTCAGGTGTTCTATTCCAGCTTTTGGCTGGAGTCCTAATATCGGTAGGCTTGATCCTGCCAGGCATCTCGACCTCTTATTTGCTGGTTGTGCTTGGACTATATGACCTGATATTGGATGCCATAGCGACTTTTGACCTTCTTCCCCTCATTCCTTTGGCCCTTGGCCTGGTTCTTGGCACGTTCTTGCTCACAGGCTTTCTCAAATGGGCAATGGAAAAGCATCCGTATGTAACCTATATGATGATCTTAGGTTTTCTCTTCGCTTCAATTGTCGAAGTCTTTCCTGGCATTCCTTCAGGTTTGGATCTCTTGATTTCCATATTTTCTTTTTTGCTTGGTGTTTATGTGATTTATCAAATATCAAAAAAAGAGATCTAGTTGTTGCAATATTGTTGCAAAATGCAGAAATTACCAAAGACATTCCTTGTGTTTTGAATATTGTCTTTCATAATAAGAATATATGAAGTTCATATAAACCAAACCTGGTTTTATCCTCAAAATTCAATCATTAAACTACGTGGTAGGTAGTAAAATAAAATTTTTTAACTTTTAATAAAAAAATCGTTAAGAAATTTCTGAATTTGAGGCTTTTGCTCAAAATATTTAAAGTGTTATATCGA
>JAZURW010000194.1:0-2907 GCA_045606405.1 Candidatus Ornithospirochaeta sp.
ATGGAAAAGTAGTCAAGAACACTTGTGCACAACATTCAAGAACTTGGAATCAACAAGCTTGTCCAGGTAATACTCTCACACAACCATCCAGACCATTTTGGCGGAATATGCTCATCTAGTGGAGCTCTTGCAAAGTTCAAGATTGGAAACTTCTATTGGAGTGGCCTAAACTGCGAATATAACAAGAACCAGGCGAAGGTGTTCAATAACGCATACAACAAATACATTGAAAAGAAGAATGTAAACAGTGTAGTTCTCACTGCAGGCGATGTCTTCTATGTAGGAGATGCAAAGGTTGAAATCCTCAATCCTAGTGCAAAGAATAAGGAAGGATATCTCCAGACAATCCCAGCTGCGCAGTCAGAGAGAATGAACAACGAGTCCTTGGCTATCAAAATAACATACAAAGACTTCTCTATGATGTTCTGTGGAGATATGTACCAAGCTAGGGAAATTGAGCTTGTCAACGAATATGGAGATGAGCTTGAAGTTGACCTCCTCAAGGCCAACCACCATGGAAAGGACACATCTAACGCAAAGGAATGGGCACGTGCTACAAGTCCTAGAGTAGTTGTTGCAATGTATGGCTACCAGATGGATGGAACAGCCTACTGCAACTATGCAGAGACAGGTTCATATGTATTCGCAGAGTACTACGATGGCTATATCCGCGTTGTCTCTGACGGCACATCTTACTGTGACACAACAAGAAGCAAGGATAGAGAGACTATCCTTTATAAGTTCTACGACACGCTTGCACAGGCAATATATCCACTTCAATAACCAAAAAAGGAGAAAAACATGAAAAAGACTTTATTATTACTATCAGCTTTAGCTCTCACAGCTTCACTTCTATTTGCAACCCCAATCACTTACACAGGTGATTTCCAGTTTGGCTACAAAACATCCTTTAAAGATGGTATTGATGTATCACCTTTAAGCAAAGCAGAAGTTGCAATGGATGCAAAACTTTCCTTCTCCTATGGAACAATCACTCTTTCCACAGTTAATGGAAACAACTCCAGAAACATCGATGCTAATCTTTCTTTCAGACTTTCAAAGGCTATAGAGTTCGCACACAATATAGAGCTTCCTGTAGATCTTACACTAGGTCTTGGCGGAACACAGGCCGTTGAGACAGTTTCTGCTTATAAATCATATTTTGACAGAAAGTCTGACATCTTGATGGTTTCAAAGACAAACACTGATGCAGTGAGCCTTCAGGGAATCGTAGGCGGCTGGCTTTTCAACATTTCAGGCTCTCCAATAACAGATGGAACAGATCTTGCTGCATCATTCAAGTTCATCCCTAAAAAGGGCTTAGAGCTCTCAGCAGCATGGGTTCTCAACGGTGCTTATTACAATGCAAACAATAAGTATGCAAAGCTTAAGGATGGCGCAGTAGCAGCTGCAGTATCATTTGATGCACAGAAGTTCCTGGCAACAGACTTTGAAGCTGTAGCATCAGTTGCTGATGTATATTGTCTTGGAGAGAATATCAACCAGCTTTCAGCTTCCCTAGCTCTTGGCTTTGACAAGTTCGATCTCTATGCAGAGAGTCTTGTCGTAACAAAGCCTGCAGCAGATACCGCATGGGCTCTCAGTTCAAAGGCTGTATATAATCAAGACGGACTCTTCTATCCTGCACTCTACATGTCAGTAAGCGACAAAGAAGAATCCCTTACACTTGGGGCATCAGCATCTCTCAAGCTTCAGACTCTCATCCTCTCATGCTCACTTGATTGGAATAAGAGCGCAGGCCTGACATCGACATCAAAGGTCAAGATGTCATTCTAGGAGATAAGCAATGAAGAAAAGACTACTATCAATCGTTGCCCTGCTATTGATCAGCTCAATGGCATTTGCCGGCGTCGTTGACTTCACAGGCGACTTCCTGTATGGATTTGACATCAGAAAGACGCAAGATAAGCTTAGCATAACAAGCTCAAATGAATCCGAGCTCAGACTTACAGCAACTGTTAACACCACATATGCAGCTTTGAAAATCGGATATGAGGATGGTCTCCATTCCTCATATGGAGAACGTTCTTTGGAAGGCTATCTTAGCTTCAAGCTTGGAAAAGCTCTCAATAACACATTCTTCCCAGATCTTCCATCAGGATCATTCACACTCCTTTGTGGAAAGCAGACTGCTATGCAGAATTTGTCATACTATCCTGACTATTTTGCTCGCGACTATGACAGAGTCAGAATGATCAACAAGAGCGTTGAAACAGGAAAAACTGTGGCAGTAGACACAATTGCTCTTACCATAAGCTACTTCAACCCACATCAGGGAAGAATCTATATAAGCCCTCTCACTGGTGCCTTTGACGCAATGGCAGCCCTCAGAGGAGACTTAGACAACGGCTTTGATTACTCTGTCAGCTATGCATTGAAGGGCCTATTTACCTTTGATGGCTCAAACCGCTATGCAAATGGCTTTGGAAACATCTCTGTAGGACTGGATGCAGAGGAATTCTTCTGGCTTGAGAACCCACTCTATCTTGCAGCTACTGTATCATACGCAAAAGACACCTATACTCTCTCAGGAACAAAGGAAGTTCCTTATTATAAAAACTTCCTGATGGGTGCGCTTTCATGCGCAGCTAGCTTCAATAGCTTTGATCTGACATTCGAGACCGGCATTAAAACATGCTTCGAAAAGGACAGATATCAGAATCTGATTACAGGAAATCTCCTTGCAGTCTATAACGTCGAAGATTACCTTGATCTGGCTGTCGAGGCTAAATACGATGGAACTTCAAGTCACAATAGCGATAAGATGGACCACACTTTCGTGATTACTCCTAAAGTCGAATACACAGTCGATATGCTCACAACAACAATCGGATGCGACTTCTCCAAGTCATCAGACAAGGAGAAGATGGAATGCAAGGGCTTTGT
>JAZURW010000195.1:0-2089 GCA_045606405.1 Candidatus Ornithospirochaeta sp.
CAACATGAGTACAACTGATGCAGGAATTCGACAACTGAAGAATGGAAACTGGGCCTATCGGTTCAGTATCAGTGTGAATGGACAGAAAATTTCGCAAAGAGGATCGACCAACAGCGAAGGTCAACCCCTGAAAACAAAAACAGATGCCATCAGAGCCAGGAAGAAGGCAATAAAACTGGCACAGCTTACTCCATCCTTGCCTGTAAAGGAAAAAGAGCCTGAAAAGCTGACTGTCGCCCAGGTTTTTGAAGAGTACAGAGAGAAAGGCAGAAGCGACAGAGCATACAACACCATCCTCAAACAGGACAGTCTGTGGATGAATCATCTGCAAGAGGCATTCGGCAATCGAGTCCTGGAGGAGATCGAAGTAGCTGAAGTTTCAGACTATCTTGCCAAGCTGTACTATGAAGAGGAATACTCTTTTCGCTATGTGGAATCCTTCCTGAAGATGTTTTACCTGATCTTCGGACAGGCCTATTCCAGAGGCTATCTCTCTGTGGACAAGTACAACAGGCTGTGTGTGAACAAAGACACCAAGATTCACATGCCCAAACTGAAGACCGATGATGACCTGGACATTGTGGCTTTTTCAGATGAAGAGTGTGCTGTGATTGAGGAGCATTTCCAAGAGACGAATGCCGAAACAGCCTACATCTTGGGGAGGTACTGCGGCCTGAGAATCAATGAATGCTTTGGCCTCAAATGGCAGAATGTTGATCTGCAAGAGGGAGTCATCAGGATTGAGCAGCAGATGCAGTATCAAGAGGGATTGGTGAAGCTGGTTCCTCTGAAAACCAGAAATGCTCGCCGCACTATTTTCATGAACAGCAAGGTGAAAGCACATTTTGAGGCTCTTGCTATCGCCAGAGCTGAAGCTGAACAAAAGCACAAACAGCGGCGGGAGCAGAACCAGACCTTCATCATTGATGTGGATGGAAGCAAGATTTCCAATTTAGAGCTGGTGAACACACTGCTCAATGGCAAAATGCAGACAGTCAATTCGATGAAGTATCATTCCAGGGAACTCAAAAGCAAGGGAATCAATTTTAAGTATCATTTCCTGCGGCACACCTACGGAACACAGCTTGCGGTTTTGAACACACCTACACATCTGCTGTGCAATCAGATGGGGCATGGCAACATCCATGTCACCGAGCGGTATTACATTGCTCTCTCCAAGAATGGCATTGATGTGCTGCGGAAGAACCTGGAACAACTTTGATAGAACTAAGTACAACTTTCTACAAGGCGGCTTGCACTTCCAGCAAGTCGCCTTCATCTTTTTGCAACCAGGTACAAAAAGTGTGTCCTTTTGCTCTAAGTAATTATCTATCTCTTATTTAGAGCAAAAAGACACACTTTTTCGGTCAAAAATAAGTGCCACCACAAAAAGCAAAGTACGGGTTAATGTACACCGCATAAAGTATAATACAGTCACAAGGTTGAGAGAGAAACACCTCAGAAACCTTGAAAAACAAGAGAAATGAAAGTGAGGAACCCTCCATGAAGATCCAGTATAGCAATAAGCCTGAAGACCGCATCGCCTACATTGCCTGCAAGAATGCAACCTTCCCCTTCATCGACTTCTCCATGCCTGCTGATGATTCTAACTTTCGCATCATGCCTGTGTTTGCCAAGATGAAGAGCAACATCTTCTACACCAACCGCGACTTCATGAACAAGGCCAAGCTCTTCTCCAGCGAAGAAAGCAGCTTCCTGATGCAGCTTTCAAATAACTTCCCCGCCGCCACCCTGATCGTCGTTGACTAAGCTAAGAGCAAGAAAAAAAAGAGAGGATAACCACCATGAAGAACTACGAAATTAGCTATGAGAATTGTACTGTGACCCTGTCCGCATCCTTCCTTCGCAAGGCCAGTACCCTTGGAACCAAGGAATACAGCGAAATGCACCAGCTTCGCCGCGATCTGCCTGGCTTCCAGTTCCAGAAGGCTGAAGCCGAGAAGAAGACCGCAAGCCAGTACAAGAACCTGACCTACAAGCACATGCGGGAATACATCGCTGCCAGCTTCGCAGATGAGGCCGAAGCCAAGGCGATGCTGGATCAGATGAAGAAGGTTGAAGTCCTGTC
>JAZURW010000196.1:0-3583 GCA_045606405.1 Candidatus Ornithospirochaeta sp.
CGATCCGACTTCATCTATCCCTCTAAGCTCATATATTGTTCTCAGCAATGTGATGGGGTAGTTTGACAGCACATACTCATCATCCATGTCTCTAAGGGATTTTGCGTTCCTTATCCCAATCTTTGGGAGCTTCTCCGCCCAAGCCCATCCGATGCCCCATACATCCGAGATTGGAAGATTTGCAAGAACCTCATCCTCCTTTTCCTCTTTCAGCTCAAAGCTGAAATCTCGCTGTTCCTTTGCGATCTTTGAAGCTGCTTTGACCAGCGTCTTTGTCCTTGCATACCCTATGGAAACCGGGATGCCCGTCGAATTCGTCACCTTCTCCCTAAGCTTGGCGGCACTGATTTCAGCAGGTATCGAAAAGAACGCCTCATCAATGGAATAGGGCTCAATCTCCGGGCATAAGGATGAGAGAGTGTTCATTACCCTGTTCGATAAATCCTGATAAAGAGTGTAGTTGGATGAGAAAGCTTTTATATTGAGGTCCATCGCGCTATCTTTGACTTCAAACCAGCATTTGCCCCTTTTAAAGCCAAGCGACTTTGCTTTTTTATCAGCAGCGACTATTATCCCATCGTTGTTTGAGAGCACGACAATCCCACACTCTGAAAGATCAGGGCGGAACACTCTCTCAGAGGAGGCGAAAAAGTTGTTGCAGTCGCATAACCCTATCATATTTTTCTCACGATAGCTGTGACTACACCGAAGATCACAAGCTCTTCCAGGCTTGAGAGCACAATATCGTCAAAGTCAGGATTCTCAGGGTGCAAAACCACACTCTCTCCAAGCAGAAGACGCTTGAGGGTGAAGTAGCCATCTATTGCTGCAACGACGATGGAGTTGCTGGCTGCTTGCTTTGCCTTGTCGACGATGATGATGTCATCAGGGTAGATGCCTGCGCCTGTCATGCTCATGCCTCGCGCCCTCAGGGCATATACGCTTGGTCGTGATATCCCTAGATATGCATTGAAGTCCAGAGAATCCTCCTTGTAGTCCTCTGCTGGGGATGGAAAGCCACAGACAATGATTGGTGCTTCTTCTATCATGTGGATAAAGTAGCCTATCTATGCTTTTCAAATAAAACATTTATCAATAAACTTTCACTATGATCATACATGGCTTACAGAAACTGACACTTGTGGATTACCCAGGCTATATGGCTGCTATTCTCTTTACTGGATCTTGCAATTTCAGATGCCCTTTTTGCCATAACGGGCGTCTTGTGCTCAGCGCGAAGGATGAGCCTGTTGTATCTCAAGCTGAGATTTTCTCCTTTTTGGAGAAGAGGAGGGGAATGCTTGATGGTGTTGTGGTCACAGGTGGGGAGCCAACGCTGAACAAGGACCTCATCCCATTTCTTGAGAGCATCAAGGCGTTAGGATATAAGGTGAAGCTTGATACCAATGGTTATAGGCCGGATGTTCTTGAAAGCGCCTTAGCCTCAGGTGCTGTTGATTACGTTGCCATGGATATAAAGAACAGCATCGATATGTACCCAGCGACTGCAGGTCTTTGCTTCTTCTCGCCTGAGAGGATCGAGAGAAGCGTGGATTTACTAATGGCTGGGAATGTAGAGTATGAGTTCCGCACTACAGTTGTAAAAGAACACCATAGTGAGGAAAATTTCAAAAGGATTGGCGCATGGCTGAGAGGAGCGGAAAAGTACTTTCTGCAATCCTTTATAAAATCAGAAGATACAATTGATAAAAGTCTGAATCCACCTAGCCTGGAGGATCTTCAAAACTATCAGAAAATATTAAGAAATTATATAGATAATGTACAAATACGTGATTGCTGATAACACTACATATAGTGTTGAGTCAATTTTACTACACTTAATTTAGTAGAGAAGGTCTTGATTTACAATTCGTCTTATGGTATCTTTACTCTCACCCCCTCAAATAATTAGGAGTAGAGATGTACACAGTCATTAAAAGAGACGGCGAATCGGCTTCATTTGATATATCGAAAATCTCAAAGGCAATCCAAAAGGCCTTTGTCGCAATTGAGAAGAACTATGATGAGAATGTCATCGACTTCATCGCATTGAAGGTCACTGCGGATTTCGCATCCAAGGTCAAGGATGGCAAGATCACTGTTGAAGAGGTTCAGGATTCAGTTGAGAAGGTTCTCTCTGAGGCTGGATATGCAGATGTCGCAAAGGCATACATCCTTTATAGAAAAAACAGAGAGAAGGTCAGGAACATGCGTTCCGCAACACTTGACTACAAGAGTGTTGTCGATAACTACCTTAAGCTCAATGACTGGAGAGTCAAAGAGAACTCAACAGTCACCTATTCAGTTGGCGGTCTTATCCTTTCCAACTCCGGTGCGATAACAGCGAACTATTGGCTTTCTGAGATCTATGACGAGGAGATTGCAAACGCCCATCGTGCTTGTGATATCCATTTGCATGATCTCTCAATGCTCACAGGCTATTGCGCAGGCTGGTCAATCAAGCAGCTTATTCAGGAGGGGTTGGGTGGAATCCCTGGCAAGATCACATCATCACCAGCAGCCCACCTTGCAACGCTTTGCAATCAGATGGTCAACTTCCTTGGCATCATGCAGAACGAATGGGCAGGCGCACAGGCCTTCTCATCCTTCGATACCTATCTTGCTCCGTTTGTTAAGAAGGACAACCTTACCTTCGATCAGGTCAAGAAGTGCATAGAGTCATTTGTTTATGGCGTCAACACTCCATCCAGATGGGGCACTCAGGCACCATTTTCAAATATCACGCTTGACTGGGTTTGTCCTCAGGACATGAGGAATGTCCCTGCCATAATCGGCGGAAAGGAGCAGGATTTCACATATGGTGATTGCCAGAAGGAGATCGATATGGTCAACAAGGCATTCATCGAGGTCATGATTGGTGGTGATGCGAATGGAAGAGGCTTCCAGTATCCTATCCCAACATACTCCATAACAAAGGACTTTGACTGGTCTGAGACAGAGAATAACAAGCTGCTTTTCGAGATGACCGCTAAATACGGCACTCCATATTTCTCGAATTACATCAACTCCGACATGGAGCCTAGCGATGTTAGATCCATGTGCTGCCGTCTCCGCCTTGACCTTAGGGAGCTTAGAAAGAAGTCTGGTGGATTTTTCGGCTCGGGCGAGTCCACAGGCTCTATCGGCGTAGTCACAATCAATATGCCTCGAATCGCGTATATCGCAAAGAACGAGGAGGAGTTCTTCAAGAGACTTGATAGGATGATGGATATATCAGCAAGATCTCTGAAGGTGAAGAGAACTGTCATTGAGAAGCTCTTGGATGAGGGTCTCTATCCTTACACAAAGAGATATCTTGGCTCATTCTCCAACCACTTCTCCACTATCGGTCTTGTTGGTATGAATGAGGTTGGCCTTAACGCAAAATGGCTCCGCAAGGATTTGACCCACAAGGAAACTCAGGAGTTTGTCAAAGCGGTACTCAACCATATGCGCGAACGCCTTTCCGATTATCAGGAACAATACGGCGATTTGTACAATCTGGAAGCGACTCCCGCCGAATCCACCAGCTATCGCCTTGCCAAGCACGATAAAAACCGTTTCGGCGATATCATCACCGCGT
>JAZURW010000197.1:0-5482 GCA_045606405.1 Candidatus Ornithospirochaeta sp.
CATCTTGTATATTTGAAAAAGGCCATTTCTCCTTCAAATGCCCTCAAAGGAGGCTTTCATGGAATTACGCTTAGACTGGAGAATGCAAAGCAATTTCATGCGGGAAGGACCGAATAGAATATTCTCATTGCTTGAATTGAAAAGGCCTCATTAGGGCAGATGATTCTCAGCCACAGCTGAAAGCCATGTCATCTTTTCCCCAAGTGCCTATGCATGGGGCTTTGCTCCTCTGAAAACAAGCGACACCATCTATGTTTTTTCTTAGCTTTATTCTATGCTTTTCCCATGAGTTCCAAGATCAAGGCAATCCTATTTGATAAAGACGGAACACTCTTCCATTATGGATCAGTGTGGGGCTCTGTGATCGCGGATTCCCTGAAACACAAAGTGCCTACAGGAAACCTATCTGAGGAAAAGAGCGAGGAATGCCTACTTGAGCTTGAGAAGATCGTAGGGATCGACAGAGAGGGGAATTCTTATAAAGACGGAATCCTTTTCCGCCACGACAAGGTTATTGAATGCTCAGCAAGGCTTCTTTTTCTCATACTGAAATACAGGCTCAGACCGATAGCATCGATCAAGGCATTTCTCTCTCTTGTCGATAGAGCAGACCACGGCCTTAAAGAGAAGCTGGAGTCATACGACTTCTCAAAGACGACAGAGGTGATCGAACGATGCCACGAGAAAGGATACATCCTCGGCATTGTGACAAATGACAAGAAAGACTCTGTTTCCATGTTCCTCGAGAAGATGGACCCTAATGGAAGAATCAAGTTCATAGAAGCCGGAGATGGGGACAGCAAGCGCAAGCCCAACCCAGAGGCAGCGCTGAAGTTCATGAAAAATCACGGCATAAGAAGGGAAGAGCTATGCATCGTGGGTGATACAATCATCGATATGCAGTTCGCAAAAAGAGCATCAGCGGGAAGAAGAATCGCTCTTCTCTCCGGCAGCGGGGATGAAAAGAATCTCAGAAAGCTCTCTGATGCGATCTACTATGATATTGAGGGGATACTCAAGGACCCTGTTCTATTCTGATGCGCTATCTTCTGACAGTCCTTGTCTGAGCGCCGCATCTAGGACAGAATACAGCCCCATCTGTTATATGCCTGCCGCATTTTGGGCAGTCGTACTCACCGATCTCCTCCTCTTGCAAGCTCTCAGCCACAACGTCCTCTTCCTGCTTTTTCTGCTGTTCAGAGTCAAAAAAGGAGCCATAGCTAGGCCTTATCAGGGCTATCATCTCCTCACGGCTTATGCCATTTTTGGAAAATAGCTTCCTTCGCTTCCAATAATAGACAATCAGAAGAGCAGATAATGCTGCACTAGCCATATAAGATAGACCAAGCTCTGAGCCTTGTGAGAGAATCGTCATTGATAGTGCCATCGCAAAAGACGCCCCCTGCAAGGCAAACAGCGCGACAAGTCCTCGTCTTCTGTACCATGAAAGCCCCCTCATGGCGATTACGGTAAGAGCCAGGAACAAGAGCCTTTCCACTACTGCCAGGATATTCAGGAGAGAGGGATCGCTATATGAGACCCCTATGCTTTGAACCAGGATCATGATATTGCCAACAACACCGACAGGGAGGAAGAAGGATGTGTATATCCTATGGAATCTGAGATTGGCGCTTTTGATCTTATCAAGTTTATCCATATCCAGAGATTAACATGTTTCCAGCAAACTATTAACAAAAGAGAATGAAAATCATCAGGAAACGCCAAGTCTGTATATTTTATAGTTCTTTTTTATGAGTACAATTAAATTATCAGAGCTTTGGCCTAGCATATTGTCTTTTCTGACACTAGGGTATAAAATGTCAAAAAAAAGAGACATAGAGCTTATTTAGGAGAATTAAGAATGGCGAAAAACCCATGGCTTTCAATAAAAGAACATAAGGACATTATCAAAGGTGAATGGCCTACAATCCCTGAGATGTTTGAAGTTTCCCTCAAAAGATTCCCCGATAGACCTTGCTTTACAGTGATTGATAAGGAAAAGCATACAAAAAGCTATAGAGAAGAATACATAGAGGTGATGAAGGCGGCATCCCTTATAAAAGATGCTGGACTCCAAAAAGGAGATAAGGTGCTCCTCAATGGAAAGAACTCCAGAGAGTGGGCAACTGCATATCTTGCAGCACTGTTCGCAGGCTGTGTCATCTGCCCAATGGACAACCAGATGCCAATAAATAGAGTCGCGGAGCTCAGCAATTTCGCTGAGTGCAAATTCATCTTCGCTGACTTTGATGTGCTTGAGAAGCTATCGAACCTCAACTCCCCTTGGTTTGACAACCTCAAAGGGAAGTGCCTTTTGGCAGGCAAGAGCGAGAAGTACCCAAAGATCTACCATCTCGATGTGGAGCCTTTGGAGAAGAAGGTGGAAGTATCTGAGCACGATATGGCTGCAATACTCTTCACATCAGGCACAACAGGCAATGAGAAGGGTGCTGTGCTGACTCATCGAAACCTCACAAGCAACGTCTACCAAGCTGCTGACGGATTCACAGTTGACGAGACAGATACCTTATATGCTCTTCTGCCTCTCCATCACAGCTACTGCTGCACCGCAGTTCTTCTCGAATCAATAATGCATGGTGCTGAATGTCTCTTTGGGCATGGCATCATCATCTCTAGAATGCTCAATGACCTTAAAAGAGGCCATGTCACTGTATTCATGGGCATTCCTCTCCTTTACAACAAGCTGCTTGCAGGCATTGAGAAGAAGCTTGTTGAGAAGGGAAAGCTTGTAAATGGGCTGATGAAGACTATGATGAACATCAACCTTTGGTGCAAGATGAATTTCAAGAAGGCACCATTCAACAAGTTCTTCGCAAAGAAGATACTATCCCAGCTTGGCCTAGATAACACAAAGGTGCTCATCTGTGGCGCAGGCCCTCTATCTCCTGAGGTGTTCAGGAAGTACCAGGCACTTGGCCTCAACTTCCTCCAGGGCTATGGCCTGACAGAGACCTCCCCTATCCTCACACTAAACCCAACAGAGCATTTCAAGCTTGACTCTGTCGGCAGAGTGCTTGAATTCATCGACATGATAATCGCAGATCCAAATGCAGAGGGAATCGGAGAGATAAGGGTCAAGGGACCTAATATCTGCCAAGGATACCTCAAGGATAAGGAGCATACAGAGGAGCTCTTTGACGAGAATGGCTACCTTAGGACAGGAGATCTCGGATATCTTGATGACGAGAACTATCTCTACCTGAAAGGAAGAAGCAAGAACATCATCGTGACTGAAGGCGGCAAGAATGTATTCCCTGAGGAGATTGAGGATATGTTCCAGCTCTTTTCTGAGATAGACCAGATCCTCATCCGTGGCTACCAGGCAAAGCCAGGAGTGCCTTCTGAGAAGATTGAAGCGGTGCTTCATTTGTCAGATGACTACAAGAAGGCATGCCCTGACAAAGATGAGCAGAGAAAGCACATCGAGTCTATCATAGAGGGCGTCAACAAGAAGCTTGCCTCATACAAGAAGATCGAGAAGATCACTATCCTTGAGGAGGCGATGGAGATGACGACCACGAAGAAGATCAAAAGAAGAACAGTTAAATGACACAAGGCCCTGCAATGCAGGGTTTTCTTATTCCTAAACAAGCAGTTCTCCGTTAGAATACAGCCATGAGAACATTGATCAAAAACGCATTGATTCTGCCAATGACAGAGAGGAATCTCTCCTTTGTTGGGGATTTATCAATCAAGGATGGAATAATCGAGAGCATAAACAATGCTCATGGAGAATATGATGAGACCATAGATGCCTCAGGCAAGATAGTGATGCCATCATTCATAAACGGGCATACGCACCTTGCTATGGTCCTCATGAGAAACTACAAGGACACCTGCTCCAATTTGATGGAATGGCTTTCTCAGATTTGGCCTATAGAGGATAAGCTTATCGCAAAGGATATCTACTACGCATCGAAGCTGGGCGCCATAGAGCTTGTCAAGTCAGGATGCACCGTGCTTTCAGATATGTATTTCCAAGCAGAGAACACTGTCAAGGCTTTGAAGGAAGTGGGCATAAGAGGAATCATTGGGCAAACCTTCTTCGGCGATGAGGATGAGACAAGGCGCAGGATAAGCGAGAGAGCTCCCCTTATCGATGAAGCGATTTCAGATGATGATAGATATAGAGTCGATGCTGCTGTGCATTCAATATACACATGCACCGCTGGCACATACCAAATAGCCAAGGAATGGATTGATAAAAGAGGCGGCTACATGAACACTCATCTTGCGGAGACAGAGGGAGAGGTTCTTGACAGCATCAAGAACTTCGGCAAGAAGCCTGCAAGATACCTCAAGGACCTAGGCATCCTAGATAGCAAGGCATACCTTGCGCATGGAGTGTGGCTTGATGATGAGGAGTTGCAGATCATAAAGGACGCAGGCGCTTCAATCATCCATAACCCCGCATCAAATTGCAAGCTCGCATCAGGAATCGCGAATGTATCAAAATACAGGAAGATGGGGATAAAGGTAGCTCTTGGAACCGATGGAGCCAGCTCAAACAACAACCTTAATATGCTCAAGGAGATGAACCTTGCCTCTATGATAAGCACTGTATCTAATATGGATCCAGGTGCCATGACCCCTTATGATATAATCTCAATGGCAACAAAGGAGGGTGCGGAGGCACTCGGACTTGGCGATAGGATCGGCACAATTGAATGCTCAAAGGAGGCAGATCTTCTCATCCTGGATATGGAGAGAATCAATACCACACCTCAGAACGACCCCTTCTCTGCCATTGTATTCTCTGCAGACAAATCGAATGTGGACACCGTATTCTGCAAGGGAAGGAAGATCCTTGAAAAAGGAGAGCTCATTGGAATCGATGAGAAGGAAGTAATGGCAAAAACCAAAAAGCAGTGGGAAGATATTCTTATCAGATAGCACTATAATCCCACGTGCAAGAAAAAAAGAGAGGAACAATAAGATGAGAGAATTCACAGAGAATTGGAAAACACTTGAATATGCAGAGCCTGAGCTGAAGCTCATTGACCAAAGAGTCCTACCCACTGAGTTCACCTACTTCTATTGCAAGACTAGCGAAGAGGTTGCATTCTCAATCAAGGATATGGTCGTAAGAGGCGCACCCGCAATAGGAGGGGCAGCAGGCTATGGCGTATTTTTTGCAGCAAGGGAGGCCAATGGGGATTGGGATGTGTTCGAATCAAAGTGCAGGAGAATCAGAGAATCACGTCCAACTGCTGTGAACCTCATGTGGGCAACAGATAGGATGGTGAAGAAAGCCAAGGAGTGTGGGATGGACCTTGCAACGTTGCAAAAAGAGGCTCAGGCGATCATTGATGAGGATATCGCAATGAACCATGAGATATCCAGGATCGGAAACGAGGTAGTGAAGCCAGGAGCCACAATACTGACCCACTGCAACACCGGAGCTCTCGCAACTTGCGGCTGGGGCACAGCTCTTGGCGTCATAAAGGATGCCCACTTCTCA
>JAZURW010000198.1:0-11160 GCA_045606405.1 Candidatus Ornithospirochaeta sp.
CTTTAATTGTTGATAAAAATTAAGATAAGGTAAATATAGAAAGCGTTGTCTAAAGCTGCTACAATCCTCTCTGATATGAAAACAATCAGAGTTAGTGCAGCTGTAATACATGATAGTGGAAAGATTCTCGCTACCCAAAGAGGCTATGGCGATTTCAAGGGCATGTGGGAATTTCCTGGTGGTAAAAGGGAAGAAGGCGAAACGGGAGAAGAAGCTATTCTTAGAGAAATAAAAGAAGAGCTTAAAGCAAATATCTCAATTGAGAAGTTTTTGATCACAGTAGAATATCAATATCCAAACTTCTTCCTGATAATGGATTGCTATCTCTGCTCGCTTTTATCGGAAGGACTTACTTTAACAGAACATGAAGCTGCAAGATGGCTGGATATCGATAACCTAGATTCTGTAGAATGGCTTCCTGCTGATATAGATGCACTTAATGAAGTCAAAAAGCATTTCGGAATTGATATTTAAACCTTAGTCTGAATATATTCGTAAATATCGTCTCTAACAGGTGTTTCCAACTCGTAGCAAATCTCAAACAGAGGTTCTCCTGTCTCCAGAGTTTTTGGAATAGGCTTACCTACTGCATTGATTTCTCCAAGGAAATAGAAATCCTTTGATGATTTTTCTTCCAGTTTGTTTTTTCTGACAAATAGATAGAATTTTGTATTCTTATATGAGATACCTTCGTATTCTTCTCTATAAATGATCTTCTTATCCTTACAGTCCAAAGGTCGATTTTTCTTTGACATAGCAATCAGGTGTTTTGGATCAATAAAACCATCTTCATAGTTAATAGCGTCATCTTCCTTATCATAATTGATGAAAACAACAAATGTATCTGTTTTAGCATTGTGCTTATATCCACCGATAACAGCAGATTCATTCATGTCCCAGTTAAGAAGCCTACAAACATCTTCATAAGAATACTTTTCATTCAATACCAGATTAGTATCTCTATATTTTTCTTTATAAACCTCATTATTTTTGTTGATACCATATTCAACAGCATCTTCAAGAAGCTCATAGAAATCAGGATTATTTAATGCATTTACAAAACTTTTTGTTGGAGCATATGAGGAATTAGTCTTATCTAGAATTGCAGCACCATTGAAGGAGTCTCTCTCGGTACTTACAGAAAACTCAAGAGAAAGACCTCTTTCAGCGGACTGCAATGCCTGGTATGATCCTCTTTCGTGATAGTCCTTCCCGTCCATTATGTCTTTGATAATATTCAGCTCTTCCCTACTCTTTCCACTGCAATACTTTGACGAAATAAACTTGAGCATCTTCTCCTGGTCAGATGGAAGTTTTACTGTGTATTCTTTGTCATGTTTCTCTAAGAAAGCATAATAGGAACCGAACTTACCAACGATATTTAGAATGTTATAAGCATTATAAGTATCGAAATCAGCCATAGTTGGGATACGTCCAAGCTTATTCTTCAGCTCCTGATAGGAGGCTTTGATAAGCTTTGTTTCCATGAACTTGCCTCTATCGATAGAGTCATAGATTCTCTCTTTGGATATATGGTCAAAATGAAGCGTACTTGCACCAGGAATCATTCTAGTTCCCTCTGCAACATATCTTCTTACAATATCCTTGTCATATGAATTATCGCCAAAGAGTGCTATTGGAATAAGGAAGTTGTTTTCATAGTTACCTATAAAATCAATAACTACAACAGTATTCTTTCCATTTGCTTTTCTCAGTCCTCTTCCGAGTTGCTGGGTAAAGATGATGGCAGACTCAGTTGGCCTGAGCATAATAACCTGATTAACATTAGGTATATCGATACCCTCATTGAAGATATCAACAGTGATAATGTAATCAAGAGAAAGTGGATTACTCTCAGGTAGAGCTAAACGCTCTATAGCATTTTCTCTTTCCTCGATAGAATCTTCACCACATAAGAAAACAGAGCGATAGTTTCTTTCAAAGTTATATGGTTGCTCGTTTATAATCCTAGATAATTCTTTTCCTTCTTCCTTGCGGGAACAGAATATCAGGCCCATTAGATTGTCGCCATCAAAGCCGTAGAATCTAGCATTCTCCAAAACTCTATCTACTCTTTCCTCTGATGCTAGGTATTTGAAATCTGAATTGTCGTCAAGAAGTTTTCCATCAACGGTAATGTCTGTTACGCCATAGTAGTTGAATGGACATACCAAATCAGCAGCCATAGCATCCTTAAGCCTAATCTCGTATGCGATGTTGTAATCAAACATCTCATAAATATTAACTTTATCCATTCTATCTGGAGTTGCAGACATTCCTAAAAGAAACTTTGGTTTAAAGAATTTTATAAACTCCTGATATTTATCAGCGCCTGCTTTATGGACTTCATCGACAATAATATAGTCAAAATATTCTGGTCCAAACGATTCCATAACACCTTTCTGAAGAATGGACTGAATTGTTGCAAATGTATATCTTTTGTCTCTTTCTTTGATTTTTCCTGAATACTTACCTACACTATCAGAAAAAGCCTTACGTCCCAAAACTTGCTCAAAACTTTCTATCGCCTTATCTAGAATCTGCTCCCTATGAACAACATAAAGCATTCGTTTAGGGTTGAATTCTTTAACATCAAATGCACTTAGATAAGTTTTTCCAGTACCAGTTGCTGCAATCAATAATCCCTTATCCTTACCAGCAGATCTAAGCTTATCAAGGCCTTCAAGAGCTCTTCTCTGCATATAGTTTGGAACAATAATTGATTCTGTTTCTTTTGCAATGCGACGGACTATTACCTGTCTCTCTGCTCTAACTTTTTTGTATTCATCAATCCAATCATTTGTTAGTTCAACAGCAGAGGACCACATACAATTGAATTCATCCAAGAACTCTCTTGTATATCTTCCTTCTGAAGTAGAGACTGTTTTAATATTCCATTCTTTATTTACTTTGAGTGCGTTTGCAGTCATATTAGAGCTGCCAACAAGAATCGTATATTTTTCTTCTTTTGTTCTTGGATCAAGAGATTTGAAGCAGTAGCCCTTAGTATGAAAGTTCTCTCCTGCAGCTACTTTGATATCAATAAAATCTAGATCCATTAGACTTCTTAGAGCCTCTGGATCTGTAAAATCCTGGTAATCAGTAGTAAGAATATGTCCTTTTACTTCCCGTCCACTGTCCTGAATATCTTTTAAATATCCCTTGATAGCGGCAATACCTCCAAAAGTAATAAAGGCAACGGAGAACCAGAACTCATCGCAAATAGCTAGTTCTTTTGTTATAGCATCTAAAACTTGACTATCAGGGCCATTAAAAACAAGCTTTGGCCTATACTCTTCTTCATGATGCTCATAACTATTGATAAAAGCCGCATAGGATGCGGAATGGATATGTTCTTTTATTGCCTTCATATCTAGCAGCATACCAGATAACCCTTGAAAAAGCTGCAAAAAAGAATGTCTGTAATGTTCTTAACTTAATTGCAAGACTTATATCTTCCACCCAAACTCATATCCATTAAATATAGCTGAACGCTACATCTCTTTGAGTCTTGAGTATGAATAGGTTTTGAAGTTCTCTTGTACTATTGGCGATTCCATATTAGATAGCCTATTGTTTCTTTCCTTTAGGACATTGAAATACTGGTTATCAGAAAGAATATTGCTTTTTGAGATATTGCAATGTGGACAAAGTAATATGAAGTTCCAGATTTTATCATCTTTTGAAAAAGACCATGGGATAAATGATCGATAGGACTTTTTGAATACAACCTACATTTTCAATTGCCTTTTTTCTACATTTCTATTTTGCCCTATACAGCAATCTCACTATCTTCTGTAAGGGTGTTGGCAGCGATAGAAAATAACCACAACTTGCTCCCAAAGGGTTAATTCTACCCGTTGCTAACACCTCTCATATAGAAGCCTTGAGAAAGGCAGAACCGTACCCCCATTTTCAAAATTTACAACCTGCGAGCAAAAAGAAAAAGCCGCTATCGCGGCGTGTGAATCACGCCATGATAGCGACCTTCTCTGTTGAAGTTTGGTCAATTAGAAGAATCTGACGGGATGGTTTTTCCCAAAATTATGGTATAGTAAAACATTGCAAGAGTTCTTGCACGAACGAGAACTTTGTCATTATCCCACTCCGTATTCTCAGCTATAAACTCTTGAATCCACTTATAAGAAGATTTCGCGTAGACTTCTACTTTGTTTGCATAATCTAAATTGTCTGCTTCTTGATTAAGTCTTTGTTCTAACAAAATCAAGTTGCCAATATTAAGATTGCGTTCGTCTTCTGATTCAGATAAAATGTGCTCAATACTACCCTCGTCATCAAAGACTTCGCTGTCTTCATAGTAAGCGGCAATTTTATTTATAGCATACTTTGTTTTCATATTTGAAGGACTGTCTTTCTTGGTGTATGTCAGCAAAACAAACTTTTCTTCGAAGTCCTTATAAGAAATATAAATAGCATCTAACTGTGCAATAAGGTCGGCAATGATTGTACGAGCCTCAACTTTATCATCACACGATCTAAGCCTTATAGAAAATCCCGAGTATATAGATTCCAATTTGTTTGTTGGTTGAGAGCCAACCGCATTGAACGCAAAATGGAAATTATCAAGATAATAGATTATTTCTTTGAGTTTTTTTAATGTGATGAGATCCTTCTCTTTGGCTTCTAACAAAGCAATCAAAGCAACTCTAACCTGAACAATATTAAAATAATTCGTTAGAGCATTCAAGCTTTGTACGATACCAAAATACTCTTTCTTGTTTTCAAAATGACTTCTTTGGGGCGCTATTATCTTAACATACAGCTTAGCGGTATCTTCTATTTCCCTTAGAAAAGCTTTGTATCGTTCCTGTGTTTTAGGTTTTATTCCTGATTTGAAATCATCGTACAATTTATTCATACCAGATTTTTTGTACTTTGAAATCCAAAAATGGCGATAAAACTGAACAAAGCCTACCCCATTGTCACAAGAGTTAAGAATGCTTTTGATTGACTTCCACTTTTCCTCAGCAAAATCAGCTGGCTCTACCTCATCTACTAATTCAAATATCTTATTCTTAATTAAATCTACATCCGTTAGATTCTTTCCTTTGGCATTAAGAATTTCAAAAACCATATTTGCTTGAGCTCGTTCTTTTGTCGAGATTGAAACAAAATTTGTGCCTAAAACTTGATCTCTAATTGCTTTGAGAATATTCACATATGACAGTTTATCAACTTCATCACTGCCATATCTTTTTTTTAGATATGCTCGTAATTTTTGTTCGTCCAAACTACTATATAAATATTCAAATGCTTCTTTAATCGCAGCTTCTTCTTCTGAATTTGGATCTTGCACATTTTCCTTCTTCCAATCCTGAATATAGAATGAGAAAAAGGGGTAGTGTGTCTTGCTCTTTATGATTCGAATTGGCTCTCCATCGTCATCTTCAGTCATAATGTATCTGAAAATTTGTTTGCTTAATTTTTCCTCGCCTAATTGTAAAAAGCGATCCGACAAAGCTGAAAACAATATCGTGATAGTTGTCAATCGTTGTTGTCCATCAACAACAGGAATCTCTACTTGATCGTTTTCAAAACAATCACCAACAAAAAGCATTGTTCCTAAAAAATATTGATTGTTGGTGATAGTACCGTTATTAATAATTAAACCATCTAAAGTATCTTCCAAAAATTCTTTATAGTGTTTTCTTTCCCAAGAATATTCTCTTTGAAATCGAGGAATAACAAACTGATGTTCAGATAGCAATAATTCTTTTATTGTTTTGTCTTTTGGTTTAATATTCATATCTATTTTCTCCGTCCTCGAAGACAAATAATACGGCATACTTGCTATCCTCTTTTCATTTAGGCTATACAATATATCATATCATTTGTCTTCGTCTTGTATTCCATCGTGTTGCAGACATATCATTATAATTCTAAATCTTCAAATAATAACAAACAATCATATTTAGCCTTCCAATAACAGGAAATAGGTATAAAAACGAAAAAGAATAAAACCAAGCATAAAGAATGATATCAACCTGTTCGGTATGATATATTTTGTTTTTGTTCTTTATTGGTCTATAATGATTATATGGATACAAACACAGCAGCATCTAAATGGGGAATTACAAAAAGAAGAATTACACTCCTTTGTCAGGAAGGCAGGATTATTGGGGCCTATAAAAGAGGAAAAAGCTGGTATATTCCTGATGATGCAGATAAGCCAATGGACTCTAGAGTAAAGGAAAGAGCGGTGCCTTATGAGATAAGAAAGAGGCCTCTTCCTCTTGGCATTTCTGACTATAAGACAGCATCTTCTGAGTACTACTATGTAGATAAGACAATGCTGATTAAAGAAATACTTGACCAGATGGCACCTGTCACGCTCTTTACTAGACCACGACGCTTTGGAAAAACCATGAATATGGATATGCTCAAGACATTCTTTGAAAGGAGCGATGAAGATACTTCAAAATATTTCAAGAATAAGGAAATTTGGCGCTATGGTAGAGAATATACTAAGCACCAGGGGCAGTATCCTGTAATCTATCTATCGTTTAAAGATGTTAAATCTGAAAATTGGGATTATGCTTATGACTACATATCAAAACTCATCACGCTTGAGATAGAAAGACATTCGTATCTTCTTTCAAGCGGTAAGTTATCCATCTATGAAAAAGCATATCTGAAAAACATCTTAGAAAATAAGGCAAACGAGACAGACTATATCATAAGCCTCAAGAATCTTTCATATATGCTATCAAAACACTATGAGAAAAAGGCAGTGATCATCATCGATGAATACGACACTCCATTAGAGGAAGCATTCCTAAAAGGTTATTATGATAAGATGATTCTCTTTATGAGGTCATTTTTATCTGGTGGATTGAAAGATAATCCGAATATCTCTTTTGGATTTTTGACTGGAATATTGAGAGTTGAAAAAGAAAGCATATTCAGCGGACTGAACAATCTGAATGTTTGTTCAATTCTTGACTCAAGGTATAGTCATTGCTTTGGCTTTACTGAAAAAGATGTTGAGATGATGGCAGCTTATTACGGCAAAACCGAAATGATGGCAACAATCAAGAATTGGTATGATGGATACAATTTTGGTGGTACAGAAATCTATAATCCATGGTCTGTCATCTCTTTTTTCAGTAATGACGGAAAACCCAAGGCATTCTGGCAATCTACGGGAGACAATGCAATAATACAAGACATTCTCAAAAGCTCTGATTCAACAACAATCGAGAAACTATATAGCCTCATGAAAAAGGATAGCGTTAAATGCACTGTCGATACTTCTGTAATCTATCCAGAAGTTCGTTTAGGCAATTCATCTATCTTCAGCTTCCTTCTTGTAACGGGTTATCTGAAATATAAGGAAATAGATGGCAGTTCTGAAGAAGAAAGCATATATGAAGTATCGATTCCAAACAAAGAGATTGAAATCGTTTACAAGAAGGAAATCCTTTCAAGGATGAATTCAATCTCATCCCCTTTGGCAATTTTGGATATAAAGGAAGCTATGCTCAACCAGGATTCTTTCAATCTAAAACGAAGCATAGAAGAACTTTTAAGATCTGCAATTAGCTATAACGACGCTTCAAATGAATCATTTTACCATGGCCTTCTTCTAGGCCTTTCAGCAATCTTCGATTCTCATTATGATCTCACCTCCAATAGAGAATCTGGATACGGAAGATATGACATAGAGCTTTGCCCTAAAAATGATAAATTACCAGGAATAATAATTGAGGTTAAAAGCACAAAGAACCAAAGAGAGATTTCTTCTTTATCAGAAAAAGCTCTTAATCAGATCATAGATAAAAGATACTCAGAAAGCATGAGATGCAGAGGCATATCAACAATCATTGATTATGGCATAGCTTTTTCTGGAAAGGTTGTTGAAATAAGAAGCTCTATTGAATCTTAGTTAAAAGCATTTGAAAGCAGAATATCCATTAATCTGATGATTCTTTGCTCTATTTCAAGTAACATAAACCTAGGGATTAATATGACAGAAAAAATACTTCAGAAAATAAAAGAATATGACAAGATCATCATCAGTAGGCATATCAGACCTGATGGGGATGCAGTTGGATCAACTAAAGGCTTATATACTATCTTGAAAGATAGTTTTCCCAAAAAGGAAATCAAATTGATCAATGAAGACTATAGTGACTTCACTTCTTTCTTAGGACCAGAAGATAGCCAGGTTGATGATGATTACTACTCTGATGCTCTCTTGATTGTCCTCGATACGGCAACAAGGGAAAGGATATCAAATAAGAAGTTCCACCTTGCTAAAGAGATTATCAAGATTGACCATCATATCGACGTTGCTCCATATGGAGACCTTTCATGGGTCGAAGAGGAGGCTTCATCTGCTTGTCAGCTTGTTGTTCAGTTCTATCAAAACCATAAGGATGAGCTTGTTCTTTCAAAGGAAGCCGCAACATACATCTACACCGGAATGGTGACTGACTCAGGTAGATTCAGATTCTCATCAACTTCCAGCGAAACATTGAGAATGGCTGCTATTCTCCTCGATGCTGGAATAGACCTTGAGACTCTCTATGCTCACTTATATCTTGAGGACCTTAATCACTTCAGATATAAGAGCTATGTCTATGAGAAGATGGGAATGACAGAGCATGGTGTTGCTTACATAATCGCTGACAAGGAAATGCAGGATAAGTTCAACCTCACTCCAGAGAATGCAGGCTTATGCGTATCATTTCTGGATGGAATCAAGGGTTCTATCTTCTGGCTCGCATTCATCGAAGATAGTGATGGAACATTCAGAGTAAGGCTAAGAACAAGATTCATGACATGCAATAAGCTTGCTGAGAAATACAGAGGCGGCGGACACGCTCAGGCCAGTGGTGGTCACTGCATGGACCTTGATGAAGTCAAAGCATTGATCTCTGATGCAGATGCATTAACAAAAGAATACAAGGAAACCCATACGAACTGGATGTAATACAAGGAGGCTTAGGCCTCCTTAATCTATTTTATTACATAGAGTTATTATCTCTTGTAATATTTTGGGAGTACCTTTTATTGATACAAATCTTCCAATTTATAAAGAATAAGATGATTCATATAAGCCTCATCTATATCTTTATAACCAGATTTTGAGAAAAAACATATTTAGTGAAAACAAAACCTGACGAATTTCGCTCCAAATAAGATTCTTATCTTTTTGTTTGTCTATTTGCTTGCATTGTGATGAATTGACATAGAAAAGGGACCATCGCTATTTTGCGACAGTCCCTCAATCATTGGATGATTTGTTATTAGAACTCTACAGGAGTTACAACTGAGAATTCGATTGGGAACTGTGATACTCCAACCTTAGCAGCATTATCACCTGCGATGTACTTGATGTCTGATGCTGAGATTGTGTTGTATGTGTTGTATGTTCCGAGGTAGAAATATGTGCCTGCGATGTCAACAACAAGGTTATTTACGTCGTCTGACCAAACAAATGGGTTGATAGCTTCGTCAGCGATCTTAACGCCAGCCTTGCCTTCGCCTCTGTCGTAGATATTGATGTACTTCTTAGCACCGTCTACAACAAATGAGAGAGCATAGCCACCATCGATTGCTTCAACGCTTACTGCTACTGCATCTGCAACTGATGAAGATGTTGCAAGGTAGCTGCCATTCATCTCGCCGATGAAGTAGAGCTTTGAGCCAATGTTAGCCTGGTTGAGGCCTACTGCGTAAGTCTCGCCTGCTGCTGGCTTGCCAGCTGGGATAACATTGTTAATTGCATATACATATGCTGGGAACTGTGATACGCCAACCTTAGCAGCATTGTCACCAGCGATGTACTTGATGTCTGATGCTGAGATTGTGTTGTATGTGTTGTATGTTCCGAGGTAGAAGTATGTGCCTGCGATATCAACAACGAGTGTGTTTACGTCGTCTGACCAAACAAATGGGTTGATAGCCTCATCAGCGATCTTAACACCAGCCTTGCCTTCACCTCTGTCGTAGATGTTGATGTACTTCTTTGCGCCTTCAGAATCGAATGAGAGAGCATAACCGCCTTCGATCTCTTCAACATTCACATATGTAGCATCAGCAAGGTTTGCTGTTGTTGCAAGGTAGCTACCGTTCATCTCGCCAGCGAAGTAGAGAGTCTCTCCGATGTTAGCCTGGTTGAGAGAGAATACACCACCATCGAAGGATAATGAGTAAACATAGTTAGCTGAGATGAATGCTGGGAACTGTGAAACGCCAACCTTAGCAGCATTGTCGCCAGAGATGTACTTAACGTCTGATGCTGAGATTGTGTTGTATGTGTTGTATGTTCCGAGGTAGTAGTTTGTTCCTGCGATATCAACAACGAATGTGTTGAGATCAGCTGCCCAAACAAATGGGTTGATAGCCTCATCAGCAATCTTGACGCCAGCCTTGCCTTCGCCTCTGTCGTAGATGTTGATGTACTTCTTTGCGCCATCAGCGTTGAATGTCAATGCATAGCCGCCCTCAATCTCTTCAACATTTACGTTAACTGAAGCAGCAATGTCGTTTGTTGTTGCAAGGTAGTTGCCACTCATCTCGCCTGCGAAGTAGAGAGTCTCTCCAAGGTTAGCCTGGTCAAGAGCAAACTTATATGTGCCTACAGCTGGAGAAGTGATTGGCTTGAATGCCTTCTCTGTTGCTGGAACACCTGGGATGTAGTGCTTGAAAGAAACCTCTTCTGTGTTGCCTTCTGCGTCAGACATTACAGCCTTGAGGTTGTAATATGTATCTTCTGCTACCTTCTCATTTACGTCAACGATTACATATGGAGCT
Organism: Candidatus Ornithospirochaeta sp.; assembly: GCA_045606405.1. Taxonomy (GTDB): domain Bacteria; phylum Spirochaetota; class Spirochaetia; order Sphaerochaetales; family Sphaerochaetaceae; genus Ornithospirochaeta. The sequence goes on from JAZURW010000198.1 coordinate 10,783, forward strand.
TCTTCAGTAAGAGTTACGTCCTCTGAATCAACAGACCAGTCAATCTTGAACTGTGTTCCGTTGATCATAACAAATCCTACAACCTTGAAGTCAGCAGTAGTCTTTTCAGCCTTATCCTTATACATGGCGAATACATACTCTTTAGCTCTTGAGAGCTCGCTCTTAACTTCAACTGGAGCTTCTGCTGCAGGGGAAGCCTTTGTAGCACAACCTGTGAAGGAAGCAATAAGCATAGCTACTACCAATAAATAGGTAAGTGCCTTTTTCATTTTTATCTCCTTTATTAATGTACGATGATATCTGCAGGGGAGAATACCTTGATCTGATTCTCACCACTGAAATAATCCACTATGCCAACGACGTCTATAGTCTTGCCCC
>JAZURW010000199.1:0-2923 GCA_045606405.1 Candidatus Ornithospirochaeta sp.
GCCGAAAAACACATCATGCTTGCAATCCTTAAGGGATATAGCCCCAAAAAAACCACCCATATCTCTCGCTCCGTATCTATTTGCCTAGAACGTAAAAGCGCAGGGGCACTCCCTGCGCTTTCAATCATCATGCAAAGAACAACTTGTTCAATGTCATTGGGTCAATGTACTTGCCATCCTTGTAGACGCGCATGTTGCCAGACGCTATCTCATCGATCAGCATCACATTGCCATCCTTGTCGTAGCCGAACTCGAACTTTATGTCATAGAGCTCAAGCCCCTTTGAAGCCAGGTCATCTGCGACAATCTTTGTGATTGCCTGTGTCTGTGCCTTCAAGTCGTCATATTGCTTGTCTGTCATGACCTTGAGGTCTACAAGCGCATCCTTTGTCACAAGTGGATCGCCCTTTTCATCATTCTTGAATGTTGTCTCAACATATGCAGGGAGAGGCGCACCTTCTTCAATGTAGTCAGAATAGCGGCGGAAGAAGGAGCCAACAGCTCTGTAGCGGCAGATCACCTCAAGTCCCTTTCCGAACACCTTTGCAGAGAGAACCTCCATTGTTGTGTCCTCTAGGTTCGCAGATACATAATGGGTTCTGATTCCTGCCTGGTTGATCTTCTCGAAGAAGTAGATGGACATTCTGAGGTTGACATCGCCAACGCCCTCGATTGTCAGTCCAACGGAGTTCTCTCCTGGGTCAAACACACCGTCCTTTCCAGTGCAGTCATCCTTGAACTTCAGAAGACAGTTTCCATTTTCAAGTCTGTAGACGTTCTTCGTCTTTCCTGTGTAAAGCAGCTCTAGCTCTTCCATATCTATAGTCTCTCCCTTAAAGAGTTGTATTCAGCTCCGCGTTGAGCTTGGCATCTTTCTCAAGAACCTTCAACGCATCGGATTTGCGCTTGTCATCTAGTTTCTTCTGGAGTGTCTCGTCCTCGATTGCAAGCATTTGCGCAGCTAGGATAGCCGCATTCGCTCCTCCGTTGATGGCAACTGTCGCAACTGGTATGCCAGTTGGCATCTGCACAGTTGAAAGAAGGGCATCCATGCCATCAAGGACTGATGATTTGATTGGTATTCCAATTACAGGAAGTGTCGTGTTCGCGGCCATGGCACCAGCAAGGTGGGCAGCCATTCCTGCTGCGGCGATAATCACCCCAATTCCATTCTTTCTTGCGTTTCTTGAGAACTCACTTGCCTCTAAGGGAGTCCTGTGGGCAGAGAAGATGTGGCATTCATATTCAATGCCAAGCTGTGAAAGCATGTCCATCGCTTTAGTCAAGATAGGAAGATCACTGTCACTTCCCATCACAATCCCTACTTTCCTCATATTGCGTGCTTCTCCTAGACAATCCTTAGCAAAGTGGTGAATCTGGAAATTTGCTCACATTGTATAAAAATTATTTAACGCTGTCACCATATTATTGAAATATAACTCAATATTTTTATTAAGTTACGCAGTATACCGAAAGGGTTTTAATAATTTTTTATATTTACATAAAATTTGACATTTATAATTTATGATTGCGCCAAAAATGAGCGGCGCAGAATAAGTTTTCTCCTATCTTTTTTCAATATTTGAGTGTAGAATCACATCAAATGATTAGGAGGCGAATTTTGAAGAAGACTTTGATCATGGTGGCCTTGTCATTGCTTTCAATGGCAGTGGTCCTTGCTGCGTTCAATCCAGCATACAGCGATTACCAGTTCTATAACCTTCATGAATACCAGACAGATTGGGATTATCTTGTTGAGGCACTGAAGAACCCTGCAAATGATCAGGAGAAGGCTGATATTCTATGGAGAATGGCAAGAACAAGACTCACTATCACAGATGACATTCCTCAGGATAGCAGCCATAAAGATGCTAGGCTTGCAGGCTATGGGGAGGCGGAAACTCTCGCCCAGCAGTCTGTGGATCTCTATGAGACACCTGATGGCTATCATTGGCTCTCTAGCGCAATCGGAAGGATAGGGCAAGTCAATGGCCCTTTGAACAGCCTTGGCAAGGCAAAGCCAATGCTTGAGCTGATTGAGAAGACCCAGAATGCTTTTTCAGCTGACATGTCTGACTCATGGTATGTGCTTGGCATTCTATACTCATCACTCCCAGGTGCTCCGATCAGCTTCGGCAACGACAACTATGCGATTAGCTATATGAGAAGATGCCTCGATACGCAGGACTCTGTGAACAGAAGCAACCTCACGAACTACCTTGAGCTTGCCAATCAGCTCTACAAAAGGAACTGGAATGCGTCAAAGAGGGCAAAGGAGTTCGACAAGATGGAGAGCAAGTACAACAAGGAAAGCGTTCCAACCGAGAAGATGAAGTTCTATGAGGGTAGGGATGGAAAGGATGCGACAGCCTACTATTGCTCTGTCCCTCTTGCAACAATATCAGACAGGCAGGAGGCGCTTGTGATCCTCAAGTACGCTATGGCAGTCTACGAGTCAAGAGAGGCTTATAACCTTGACTCTGACCATAAGAAGGCTGAGGAGATCAAGGCTCGCATAGCAGAGATATCATAAAGCGAAGCAAATGAGTAGCTAAGTCCCACCCCGGTGGGGCTTTTGCTTGTCCTTGCGTTCCCTGCTTTTCTTCTTTGTTGTTGCCTTGACTTGTTTTCGCTTTGTTGTTTCTATTTCCCTATTTTGATACTATAGGAGACAGTTCGGAGGAATATATGAAAGCAGTTGAACTCTCAAAGGCCTACAATCCTAAGGAATTTGAGGATAGGATTTATGGAGAATGGATGGGAAATGGTGAATTTGGACCTAAGCAAGGAGAAGGGCACTTCTCTGTTGTGATGCCACCACCAAATGTAACAGGCATTCTTCACATGGGTCATGCCCTAAACAACAATCTCCAGGATATCATCATCCGTTATAAGAGAATGACAGGTGTTCCAACCCTTTGGG
>JAZURW010000200.1:0-3642 GCA_045606405.1 Candidatus Ornithospirochaeta sp.
ATAAAGACAATCCGAAGAAAGGCTTATGGCTTCAAGGATATAGAGTATTTCTTCTTGAAAAGCATGTTCATAAGCCGAAAGCCTAAGTTCTGCTATTCTGCTTTGAAATATTAGAAACACACAAGTTTTTGTATAGAGCCAAAAAAAAGACGCGCCAGGCTTTAGCGCAAAAGAAGATCAACCTCGTTTTCCAAAGTTGAGTATCAAATGTATCTATCAAGCATATCTTATTATTACCTAAAGAAATAGATGATGCATAAAACTTTTCCGGCGTGCTTTATATTTGATGGGAGAGAACATTGCGAAGTGACTATTTGATAACTGTATTTGCAAATAGCGCATTCAAAGCTAAATCTTGGCAGAAATTGATTTTGCATAGACCTGGATTCTTTTGGCATAGCGATCTGATATCAGCAAAATCAATCCTGACGCATGCTCTGAGTCTATATTGTATTTAGCTTTGCCGTATTATCAGATTCCATCAATCCGAAGCTCATTTCTTCAAATCAGGGCGAAGGTTCGATGCACCTCTCAAATACACCATATTCTGCTTCTTCACATCACCCTTAACTGTGATCAGGACTCTTATGGCATAAGGAAGCCCACCTTCAATATCTGCCTCTTGAAGGCAAAAAAGCGGAACTGCGGAGCAAAAGCCTGCTCTTCTGCATGCAGCAGCAGCATTGCGTTTTCGCAAATCCTTTGTCTGAGAGAAGATAACAGAGACCATGTCAGCTTCGCAAATTGAATTCTCCTTGATGATTGATTCCATCAGCTCCGCTACCGCCTCATCAATCAATTCAGCTGAATCGCACTCGACTGTCGTCGCACCTCTCAAAGCAAAGATGTCCATTTATCTCCCTCCAATGGAAAATCCACTTGTTATCATTGTGTTGAGGATATCAACAAAGATCGAAATCAGGAAGTATATGGCTATTCTCAAGACTGTCAACACAACAGGCTTAAGCACCATCACCCTGGTGTATAAGGAGCAAAACAATGATGCGAAGATTATCCAGACTCCCTCTAAGAAGATGGTCCAGCCCATAACCATCTGGCTGATGGATATGAAGGACACGAGGCTTTCATTGATCGGAAAGTACAAGAACAATGCAAACACAAGCGCGAAAAAGAAATACAGCGCCAAAAGATATGTATGCACTCTAGATGAGAACTCTAGGACTCTTCGAAACTCCAACATACCCAAATGTTAGCATCATGAGCTATATTTCGACAAGTGAAGGCCATCTCAGTTGTGACTTCGCAAACACCTCGGGCTCAAGCCTGACAAAGATAGGAGCATTTGTCCTCAAGCGCACCTCTTGGCTTCGATTCCTATTCGATAGTGACATGAAGCGATGATCCAGGTGCCGACCTCCGAGCTCCCATAGCAAGCCCTCTGATTCAACAAGGGCATCCTCAAGAGCAAAAACGGAAATGGTGCTATCTATAGGTAAATTGATAAAAATGCCAGAGTTTACACCTACAAGGACATCCTCCTTTGTAAACCAAAACCTAGGAAGGCCATATCCTTCAAAGAGCGTGAAGATGGAGAGAAGGTGGTCCATGCGCCCCTCTCCTCCTCCTATCAAATCGTATGGGCCATCAATCTGCATGAGAGCAAGCTCGAAATCCGACTCATCCTTGTCCTTAGGCGACGCAATACATTCAACTTGTTGAATCAAATCCTTGTTTGAAACAGAATCAAAATCCCCAACAACAAGATCTGGCCTTATGCCAAGAGAGAGCGCTGTGTCCAATCCGCTATCTGCCGCGATGATCCTGGAGTATTCACGCTTTGACATATCAAAGCCACAAGGCCCTTTGCCTCCAATAATTATGAGAGAGTGTGCTATTTCAGGTATACCTAACATGACAAAATAATGATAAACTATTTTTTGTAGACTCAAAAAGGAGCAATAACGTGAATTATAACGAAAAACTTGCAGAATACGGAATTCAGAGTGCAAATATCCTTCTTCCAAAGAAGGGTACAGATATCTCTCGCTGGGCAGTTGTCGCTTGCGACCAGTACACATCCCAGCCAGAATATTGGGAAAGCTTGAAGGAAGAGATTGGCGATCAGCCATCAACCCTCAACATCATCTACCCAGAGGTATATCTTGAATCAGGCGACAAGGACAAGATCATCGAAAGCATCAACGCTGCAATGGCTGATTACCTTGCCAAGGACATCTTTGATGAATACAAGAACTGCTTCGTGCTTGTAAAGCGCGACACAGAATCAGGCACTCGCTACGGCCTCATGGCTGCTCTCGATCTGGAAGCATATGACTACTCAGTTGGCTCAAGAACATATATCAGAGCAACAGAGGGCACAATTCTTTCAAGAATCCCACCAAGAAAGGAAATCAGAAAGAACGCAGGTCTTGAGGTTCCTCACATCATGGTTCTCATCTCAGACAAATACAGAGCTATCATCGAGCCACTTAGAGATAAGAAGGAATCACTTGAGAAGCTCTATGAAGCTGAGCTTTTGAAGAATGGCGGCCACCTCACAGGCTACCTTGTAAACGCAGACGAGGACATGAAGTCAATCTATGAAGGCTTCAAGGCTCTCTTTGAAGACCTTGATCCAGCAAATCCACTTCTCTTTGCTATGGGCGATGGAAACCACTCTCTTGCAACAGCAAAGTCATGCTGGGAAGACATCAAGAAGGATCTCTCAGAGGAAGAGAAGAAGGACCACCCTGCAAGATACGCTCTCGTTGAGCTTGAGAACATCTTCGATGAGGGCCTCCAGTTCGAGCCTATCCACAGAGTATTCTTCAACCTCTCAAGAGACAACTTTGAGAAGCTTCTCTCTGCAACATGCGCATCATTCAATGTTGAGGACGCATCTGATGCAGACGCAATGTGGGATATGATCAATAAGCCAGGACAGCACTTCGGACTCACAGAGGAAGGCAAGCTCTACGTTTATACAGTCAATGAGGGTGTGAAGAACATCGCAGCTGGAACAATCCAGCTTGTAATCGACAAGATGCTCGAAGAGAAGCTTGGCGAAGTAGACTACATCCATGGCATCGACGTCACTTTGGAAATCGGCGCAAGAAAGGGCAACCTTGGTCTCGTGCTCCCAGATCTCTCAAAGGATCACTTCTTCTCAGACATGCTCAAAGACGGCGCATATCCAAGAAAGACATTCTCAATTGGACATGCAAACGAGAAGCGCTTCTACATGGAAGCTAGAAAGATTGTAAAATAATCGCAATTGACTGCAAATGAGGGTGCTTGCAAGGTCTTAAGGGCTGGAGAGCACCCTTTCTTATTCAAAGCAGTACACACCCTGTCTCAATATCCTGTAGGGCTTTGATGTGATGTCAATCAAGGTTGAGCTCTTGCCAGGGACAAGACTCTCATGCTTGACTATGAAGTCAACCCTAGGTGCGAAGACTGGGAAAATCTCCTCGAATCTTAGTAGGCTTCTCTCCCCTGATATGTTGACGCTAGTTGAATAAATTGGACCTGAAAGAGCCAATAGGCCCTGCAGAAATGGATCAGATGGAACCCTGACAGCAGTTGTCCCTCCCTCAGGGTTTCTGGCAATAGCAGTAAATGGCGCTGGCCATCTATCGAGAATGTCGCTCTCAATCTCCAAGCCGCGCTTTATCACATCAG
>JAZURW010000201.1:0-13300 GCA_045606405.1 Candidatus Ornithospirochaeta sp.
TCCATCCAGAGTGGATGGCACCAGCTCTTAAGTTCACATCAAAAAGAGTGCTGAAGGTGGCTATTGTCCTTTTAGGCGCATCCCTTAGCTTGAGCACGATCCTCTCTGTGGGTAGGATGACATTCTTTGTCATGATCTTCACCTTTCTCATGTGCTTTGGAGGAGGATTCTTCATTCGCAGGATTTTTGGCCTGAATTGGAAGCTTAGCAATCTTATTTCCGCTGGAACAGGCATATGCGGAGGCTCTGCTGTCGCTGCGATTGCTCCTGTTATAGATGCCGAGGATAAGGACATTGCCTTTGCCATGTCATCAACATTCTTGTTTGATATGGTCATGATTGCGCTTTACCCTTTGATGGGAAGGGCTTTGGGAATGTCTGATATAGCCTATGGCATTTGGGCAGGCACCTCTGTCAATGATACTGCCAGCGTTGTCGCTTCTGGCTATGCTTTTTCTGAGGCTGCTGGTGATTTCGCAACAATGGTTAAGCTGACTAGAACAATCGCAATCATCCCAACTGTGCTCGTCTTTGCTTATATAGGCACTCGCATAAAGCAAAAAGAGATGAAGTCATCCCAGAATGGAAAGAAGGTCAATCTTGTTAAGATCATTCCATGGTTCATCTGCTTTTTCCTTCTTTTCGCCATCATGAATACAGCAGGTGCCATTCCCCAAGCTATCTCAGGGGCTATGAAAAGCGCAAGCAAGTTCTTGATGGTCAGCGCCCTTGCTGCAATAGGTCTTAGCACAAGCATTACGGATTTCAGGAAAGCAGGTCTTGCTCCAATGCTATATGGAATAACTATTGATACTCTTGTCACATTGACAGCTCTCGCTGTTATCTGGGCAATGGGTTTGATGTGATCAAGTGGCTTAAGCTTGGTTTATGCGGTCTGAATAAGGAGTTTTATTATTGTGATGCCACTAGATTGGCGGATATGGACTTCTATAGAGCATTATCACAATCAGTTTGTAATCGCTTTATGCTTTAGAAATCAGAGGACAATTTAGCGAGCCTTGCATTTTCGTTGAATTTGGCAGAAAGCCATTATTTTAGTGGCGCACGCTTTCTTAATAGACGGCATTTTTAGAGATTGCATTGGGTTTTTAGGTAATGAAGTGTTTGATATTCCCAAGTACGCCATTTTGTACGCCATATTTTTTGGAGTCCCGATATGAAAAATGTATGTTTTGAATCGATTTTGACTGTGAAAATATGAATGATCACGGAGGAAATCAATATGAAAAATCAGAAAAACTGTATGCCTGTGGGAGATTATTTCATCCCGACAATCGAATTAAGACCAGTAGAAGATAAGGTGTTGAACAAGTACGGGAGAATGCGCAGGGGGTTCTGCAGGAGCAGAAGCCGATACTTTTCGATGATCTGGTGCTGACGGAGCAGCTGTTCCCTCATCTGTATGAGGTGCAGGAGATTGCGGGGAAACGAATGGAAGTCATTATGACGGGACTGCTGGAAAAGAATCCGGCACCGGATAAGGAAATGGACGCTATGGCTTGGGTAAAGCATATGAATCTGCTAAAAGCGATGGCAGAAGAAGTAGTGGTTAGGGAAATAATTTATACATAATATGAATTGGAACCAGCTCGGAAACGGGCTGGTTTCTTTATCGGCAAAATTGCCGGTGAATTACATGGATATTGATAAAAATGTGATTCTTGCCACATTTTATGTATTCTATGGTGATAATAAAGGATAAAAGATGCCGAAAACGGCAAAAATAGAGTGGTTACACACGGATAAAAGTTTAATATTTTGCCGATAAAGTGTAAATTTAGATTCGGTTTATAACGGAGGAGAGCAGATGCGATACCTTTCGGTTACTGAAATAGCGAAAAAATGGGATGTATCGGAACGTAGTGTAAGAAATTACTGTGCTCAGGGACGTGTGAATGGTGCGTTTCTTACCGGCAAGACTTGGAATATTCCTGAGAATGCAGAAAAGCCGGAGCGTTCCAATAAAAAGAAAGAACAGCCGATTACTTTGCTGGATATTCTGCAGGAACAGAAAGCGAGCAAGTATTCCGGCGGCATTTACCATAAGACACAGATTGATTTGACATACAATTCCAATCATATCGAAGGCAACCGTCTGACCCATGATCAGACCAGATATATCTTTGAAACCAATACCATCGGTGTAGAAAAAGAAGTGCTGAATGTGGCCGATGTGATTGAACCAGCAAATCACTTTCGTTGCATTGATATGATCATTGATAATGCAAAGGCGGTTTTAACAGAGAAGTTTATCAAAGAGCTTCATCTGATTCTGAAGAACGGTACCAGTGATTCCAGAAAAGATTGGTTCGCTGTTGGCGATTATAAAAAGATGCCGAATGAAGTGGGCGGTACAGATACCGCACTTCCGGAAGAAGTTGCCGATAAAGTGAAAGCACTGCTGACGGAGTACAACAGAAAAGAAGAAAAGACTTTTGAAGATATTTTGGACTTCCATGTGAATTTTGAGCTAATTCACCCATTTCAGGATGGCAACGGTCGTGTGGGTAGACTGATTATGTTTAAGGAATGTCTGAAATTTAACATCGTTCCGTTTATTATCGATGACAATTTGAAGCTGTTCTATTATCGTGGATTGAAAGAATGGAACAATGAAAAAGGTTATCTGACAGATACCTGTTTGACAGCACAGGATAAATATAAAGCGTATTTGGATTATTTTAGGATTGCGTATTAAATTGCAACGCCAAAGGATAAAACTTGTACTTTAGAAACAATCAAAAAACTAATGTTGGATATATAAAAATCGAGAGTGAGGAACCAACAATGGCCGAAAAGAACAAGCCAATATTGGCTTTGAAAAACAAATTTGGGATGCTGCCTGCGTTTTGTGGGGACATATCCCAGCTGCTGAATATAGAAAGGTAATCATTGGTTTGATTTTCCTTTGCTATATTTCCGGTGGTATGTTTGTGCAGCGTGAACAAAAAGAAGAGATATAAAGATTTATAAAGAGGTGAAATTGCATGATGAGAGTACTTTTCCTGTGCCACGGCAATATCTGCAGGTCTCCTATGGGAGAATATATTCTGAAGAAGCTTGTCTCTGATAGGGGATTATCTGATAGATTCTCCATTACTTCTGCTGGTGTATCTTCAGAAGAGGATGGAAATGACATCTATCCACCTGCTAAGGCGATCATGAGAAAAAAAGGGATTCCGTTTTCTTTCCATAGGGCTCATAGGATCACAGAAGAAGAGTTTGAAGAAGCTGATTATATCCTTGCTCTGGATAGCTCTAACTACAGAAGGCTCGTCTCAAGATTCGGCCACCATGAGAAGATATCGATGCTCTTGGATAGGGATGTGGAGGACCCCTGGTATTCAGGTGATTTCAATACCGCATTTGAGGATATCCACAAAGGTGCGGTTGCGTTTCTTGAGAAAGTCCTCTCTGAGAAGTGAAGGGTCATTTCGATATTTGCCTTAATTCATATGCATTCATGAGATAATGGCAAAACATTTTGGGATTAGGACCTCTAAAAGTGCTTAGGTGGTTTTCCTCATAGTTGGTTAATAGTCTTAAATTTGCTATAAATAATCCAAAGGCATAACAATGGAAATCAAGTTAAGAAATCTTAGAAGAGTCTATGGCGACCTCCATGCTGTGGAGGATGTATCTTTGGATATTCCTTCAAATACAGTCTATGGAATCATTGGTAGGTCAGGAGCAGGCAAGAGCACGCTTGTTCGCTTGGTATCAATGCTGGAGAAGCCAGACAATGGTGAAGTCTATTATGGTGATAAGAGGGTAGATGACCTCTCTAAGAAGGATATGATCCAGGAGAGAAGGAAGATTGGAATGATCTTCCAGAATTTCAATCTTTTCTCATCACGCACTGCAGCAGAGAATATCGCTTATCCAATGGAAATCTGCAAGATGGATAAGAGTTACATAAAGAATAGGGTGGAGGAGCTTCTTGAATTGGTTGATCTCTCTGGTAGAGGCGATGCTCCTATTTCAACTCTCTCTGGTGGACAGAAGCAGAGAATCGCGATTGCAAGAGCTCTCGCTGTTCAGCCTGATATCCTTTTTTGCGACGAAGCAACAAGCGCACTTGACCCTCAGACAACAAGATCAATCCTTGCGCTGATCAAGGAAATACAGAAGAAGATGAACCTAACAGTCGTCATGATCACCCATCAGATGGAAGTTGTCCGTGATGCATGTGATAGAGTCGCAGTTCTTGATGCAGGAAGGGTTGTTGAGGAGGGTCTTGTCTCTGATATCTTCGCGCACCCACAGAGTGAGGTGACAAAGGATTTCCTTTCAAATTTGACTAATGTGAAGACCTCAATGGTCAGATGGTCTGAAGATGGAGGGCACTATACTCTTCGCTTCAGGGGTAGCAAGACAGGTGAGCCTATCATATCCAAGGTCACTAGAGATGTTGGAGCTGTATTCAATATCAGGGCCGCAGGAGTTCAGCGTGTAAATGATGAGGAGCTTGGCGTTATGATTCTGGATATAGGGCCAGATAAGGAAACCGCAAAGAAGGCTGTCGCTCTCTTAGGTGAGCTCGGCGTGTTGGTTGAAGAAGAAAAGGAGGCTAGATAATGGATTTCGCAACATATTGGAAGCTGATCAGCACTCCTTTTATCCAGACAATCCAGATGGTTGGCTTCTCAACTTTGTTCTCTGTTTTGCTTGGACTTCCTATTGGTGTCCTTCTTTACATCACAGATTCAGAGGAGAAGGGCGGCATCATACCAAAGCCTGTTCTCAATGCTATTTTTTCTAGAATCGTGAATGTGCTTAGGTCTTTCCCTTTTATCATTCTCATGATCTTGATCATGCCTCTTTCACGATTGATCATCGGGACAGCTATTGGGACAAAGGCGACGATTATCCCGCTTTCAATCGCTGCTGCGCCTTTTGTAGCCAGAGTCATTGAGAGCGCATTGAGAGAGGTTGACCCTGGTGTTGTCCAGGCTGCAAAGGCAATGGGCTCAACAAATTGGCAGATTGTCTATAAGGTATTGATTCCTGAGGCTATGCCTTCATTGGTATCGGGCATAACGCTTACGATCATCAACCTCATCGGGTATTCAGCAATGGCAGGTGCAATCGGAGGCGGTGGATTGGGAGATCTGGCAATCAGATATGGTTACCAGAGATTCAGACCAGATATCATGGTGATCACGGTAATCATCATTATTCTCCTGGTTGAGATCATCCAGCTTGCTGGAAACAGAATAGTCGCCAAGATGATATCAAAAAGATAGTGGAGAGCAGTCGAAATGACTGCTTTTCATATTTTTGTGTATTTTTCTTGCATATTCTTTCATTTTTATGTATATTGGTCTCAACACCTATAGGAGGAATGCAGGATGACTGAAGAAAGAACATCAAATTACATGTGCATGTCCTCTATGATGATGCCCTGGTGGGCATGATATTTCTTTTTCAAAACCACATACACTTCTAATCAAATGTTTTTCCTTAAGGGGAAAGTCTTACCAAATCAAAAATACTTTGTATTGAAAAATAAATGGAGAATACTATGAAAAAGCTTTTGACAATCGCTCTCGTACTCGCAGTACTCGCATCATCACTCTTTGCACAGGGTGCAGAGGAGACATCATCAACAACAAAGATCAAGGTTGCTGCAACACCAGATCCACATGCAGTTCTTCTTAATCTCATTGTTGAGGATCTTGCTCTTCAGGGCATTGAGCTTGAGGTTATCGAATTCACAGATTACGTTGTTCCTAATAATGTTGTTGAGGATGGAACAGTTGATGCAAACTATTTCCAGCACATCCCATATCTTGATTCCTTCAATCAGGAGCATAACTTCCACCTTGTAAACGCTGGTGGCATCCATGTAGAGCCATTTGCGCTTTATTCAGAGAAGTATTCAGATATCGCTTCCATTCCAAACGGTGCAACAATCGCTATTCCTAATGATCCAACAAACGAAGGCAGAGCTCTTCTTCTCTTGCAGGCTGCTGGACTTATCACACTTAAGGAAGGTGCTGGCTTGGAAGCAACTCCAATCGATATCGTAGACAATCCTAAGAATCTCAAGTTCTCAGAGATTGAGGCAGCAACTCTCCCAAGAATTCTCCAGGATGTTGATGCAGCTATCATCAATGGCAACTATGCAATCCCAGCTGGCTTGATCGCAACAAAGGACGGTCTCTTCGTAGAAGACGCATCATCTCCTTACGTAAACGTCATCGCAGTCAAGGAAGGCAATGAGAACAATCCTGCTATCAAGGCTCTTGTAGAAGCTCTTAAGGGCGAGAAGGTTGCAGCATATGTAGCAGAACGCTATCCAAACGGTGAAGTAGTGCTCGTTGACTAACTTGCGCTATCTTTGAAATGGCCATCTTCGGATGGTCATTTTTTTGTCTTCATGGTTTATCAAGGACTGTAAAATGGGATATATATCAAAGTATGAGCACACCATTGATTATTGCAATGTCCATTTCGATTGTCCTTGTTTTTGTGAATCTGATCATTACGATAGCGAGAGGCAACAAGTCTCCATTTTCCTTAAGTGATATCCAAAGTCGTGTCGATGACTCAATAGAGCGATCCATGATGAGGCTAGATAGCAGCATCAAGGCAAACAGAGAAGAGCTGTCCTCCTCTCTTAGTATGCTGAATGCCTCCAATAATGCGCAGATGGATCTGTTCTATAGCCGGCTTTCCTCATTCGAGGATAAAGTCAACACTCGCCAAATAGAGATGCTGAGTCAGATGAGTGCTGGTCTCAAGGCTATTTCAGATAACAATGTTGGCTCCTTCAAGGATATTACAGGAAAAATCGATGAGCTTACGAAGCAGATACGTTTTGATATGGATAGGATCAGATCAGAGAACAATCAAAAGCTTGATGAGATGAGAAGGACTGTCGATGAGCGCCTGCAGCAGAGCCTGGAGGAGCGCATCTCAAAGGCATTTGCAGAGGTAACGGAGAACTTGTCAAAGCTCTATGCCAGCCTAGGTAGCCTCAATGCCCTCACTGATGATGTTAGGAATATCAACAGGATATTCTCGAACGTTAAGACACGTGGCATTTGGGGAGAGTTCCAGGCTGAGAATATTCTTGCGGACATCCTCTCTCCTGAGCAGTATGAGAAGAACTATTCACCAAAGGGAACAGCAGAGAAGGTTGAGTTTGCAATAAGATTGCCCGGAAAGGAGGGGAAGGGAGATGTGTTCCTTCCTATTGATTCAAAGTTCCCTACTTCGGATTACGTGAAATACAAGGAGGCTGTGGATTCAAAGGATGATAGGAGAATCGCTGAGTCCTTGAAGGCTTTGAAAGAAAGGGTTATTGCGGAGGCAAGGGATATAAGCAAGAAGTATATCGTTCCTCCTGAGACGACGGACTTCGCTATTCTCTTCCTGCCTGCAGAGAGTCTTTATGCGGAGCTTTTGAGGATGGACGGGCTTGTTGAGAAGATCCAGAATGAGAACAGGGTAGTGCTTGCGGGACCTAATAATTTCGCAGCGCTTCTCAATTCCCTAAGCCTTGGCTTCAGAACGCTTCAGATCGAAAAGCATACATCAGAGATATGGAAGAGCTTCCAGGTTCTCAAGCAGTACTTCTCTGAGTTGTCAAAATCAATCGACGACTCACGAAAGGCTGTTGAGAAGGCATCCAGCACGCTTGATTCTGCCGCAAGGAAGAAGGAGCAATTGACCAAGGTGCTGGTCAAGATGGAAAGGACATCAGAAAAAGCTTATTTAACAGAGGCAGAATACATTGAAAATGAGTAAATATGCATAATTTCCTAAAATAATTGACAAGAAATGCATAAATATGTATTCTCGATGCATATAGGAGAATAATGACATGGATCTCAAAGGTAGAAGCTTTCTAACACTCAAGGATTATACAAAGGATGAGATAGAGTATCTTATCAAGCTTGCGATGGCGCTTAAAGCCAAGAAGAAGGGCAATGGCACAGCCCCTGGCTTGGAGGGAAAGCTTCTTGATGGGAAGAATATAGTTCTTCTTTTCGATAAGACATCAACAAGAACAAGATGTTCATTTGAGGTCGCTGCTTTTGATGAGGGTGCTGGTGTTACCTTTTTGACAAACTCACAAATGGGCAAGAAGGAATCCCTTGAGGATACTGCGAATGTGCTTGGAAGACTCTATGACGGCATTGAGTATAGAGGCTTTGCGCATAAAGTGGTTGAGGATCTTGCTTCTTATGCGGGAGTTCCTGTCTGGAATGGTCTTACTGACGATGACCATCCAACACAAGTTCTTGCTGATTTCATGACAGCAGTTGAGCACACAGGGAAAAAGCTTTCAGAAATCAAGCTTGCTTTCATCGGTGATGGCAGGAACAATGTTGCTAACGCTTTGATGATTGGCGCCTCAAAGGTTGGCATGTCATATGCTGTCGGAGCACCTAAGTCACTATTCCCATCAGACGATCTGGTCTCTGAATGCAAGGTATGGGCAGAGGAGAGCGGTGGTTCGATAATGCTTACAGAGGATCCTTATGAGGCAGTAAAGGGTGCAGATGTCGTCTATACTGACATTTGGTGCTCAATGGGCGAGGAGGATAAGATGGCAGAGCGTATCGCGCTTTTGAAGCCATATCAAGTCTGCTCAGACTTAATGGCAGCCTCTGGAAAGGAAACGACTCTCTTTGAGCACTGTCTTCCTTCCTTCCATGACATGAATACAACAACAGCTGAGTATGTTTATGAGAAGTTTGGCCTTAAGGAGATGGAGGTCACAGATGAGGTGTTCAGAAGCAAGAACTCTGTTGTCTTTGATGAGGCAGAGAACAGAATGCATACAATCAAGGCTGTGATGGTTGCGACAATCTCTGACAAATTCTCCTTCTAAATCAGAATAAGGAAATGATATTCTTCAGCGCTAAGCATAGCAAAGCGAGTGCGAATATGGCATTCAAGGCTTTCGTATGCTTAGCGTATATTTTTGAGATCGCATGGCCGAAAAGCGCCCATATGATCTGGCTTATGAGACAGAAGAAAGGAATTAGCAGCACTGAGAGGAAGCTGAGGCCTTTTGGAATTATGAATGTCGATATCGCGGTCACGCATAGAAGGAATACCTTAACATTGGCAAATTGCATGATCAGTCCTGCCATGAAATCCCCAGATAGACCTCCCTCTATCAAGATGCTTCCGCTTTTGAATAGCCTATAGGATAGAAAAAGCAAATAGAGCGAACCCAGTATCTGGAATGCCAAGCCTGAACTTGGGATGCTGGAGCCTAAAGCCCATAAGAGGATATAGGAGATGACGGCTACGATGACAATGCCTATTGTCATGCCAAAATTCAGCCTTAAGCCCTTTCTAAAGCCCTTTTCTGAGGCATTTGCCATGCTTGCGATAGTGTTAGCCCCTGGAGTGATGGACATCATGGTCATGTAAACAATCAGCTCAATCATATTGTCCCATTATAGCATTTGATTTTTCTTTCAAAAGTATTAGACTATTTTTGCTATGCCTAAGAGAGTGGATAAGGAAGAAAGAAAAGAGCTGATTATGAATTCCGCGCTTGCAGTCTTTGCTCGCGAGGGATATAGAGAGGCTAATTTGTCGCTGATTGCAGAGGAGAGTGGGATATCGAGACCCACAGTCTACCAGTATTTCAACGACAAGAACGATATCTACTATTACGCAGTAAAGCTTGTCACGAACAAGATGTTCAAGCGTTATTCCTCGATTGCATGGATGGAAGGGCGCGAGTCAGAGCTTGATAGGATCAAGATGATCTTTACGGATGTCATTGATTACGCTTCCTCAAATGATGCGACTATCTCAAATCTAGTTGAGTTCATGCTCTCAGAGAAGAAGCGAGGAGTGGATTTCTCCAAGGTGATAGAAGGCAGGACAGCCAAGCTTGTCATCCTCCTGAAGAGGATTTTGAGGCAAGGCATCGATAATGGCACTGTCAGAAAGTGTGATCTTGAGAGCGTCAGCAGCAACTTGTTCTATCTGGTAGAATCCTGTTGCTTCCAGGTCGCCGTGTTCAGAACCTTCGACAGAGAGGCCGCTCTTTCTCTTATCGAAAGCTATTTGGATTTCCTCAAAGCTTAATCTTTTCGAATTCAATTAAACATATTATTTTTCCTTTGTGTGCTTTTCACCACTTCGAGGAGGATGGATGAATTACGATAAATTTACTTTGAAGCTGCAGAATGCCATTGAGTCTGCAGTGAGAGCCGCTGAGCAGAATCAGCACACAGAGGTCACACCTGCCCATATCCTAATAGCTTTGACAGAGGACAAGGAGGGGGTTCTCAATCCTCTTTTCCAGAAATTGGGTGTCTCTCCAGATGCTGTGATCTCTGAGATGGATGGTATTCTTTCCAGATTGCCAAAGACATATGGGGATGCGCAAAGAGCCTTCTCCCGAGCTTCTGCAAGGATTCTGACAGCTTCTGAGAAGGTAGCCTCAGACTTCAAGGATGAATATATATCAGCTGAGCACTTCCTTATCGCACTCTTGACAGATGAATGCGCAGAGAAGGATGCGTTACAACGCTTGGGCATCACAAAAGAAGGTGTATTAGCGGCATTGAAGTCAATCAGAGGGAACCAGAGGATCACTAGCCAAGATCCAGAAGGGAACTACAAGATATTGGACAAGTACTGCAAGGACCTCACTCGCCTCGCAAGAGAGGATAAGCTCGATCCTGTCATCGGAAGGGATGAGGAGATAAGAAGGGTGATGCAGGTTCTTTGCAGAAGAACAAAGAATAATCCTGTCCTCATTGGCGAGCCTGGCGTTGGCAAGACAGCGATTGTTGAAGGTTTGGCCTTGAGGATTGCAAAAGGTGATGTGCCTGAGACCTTGCTTGACAAGAAGCTCCTTTCACTGGATATCGGCTCATTGGTTGCAGGCGCGAAGTTCAGAGGTGAGTTTGAGGAGCGACTTAAGGGTGTCATAAATGAGGTGACAAAGAGCGAGGGCGAGATCATATTGTTCATCGATGAGCTCCATACGATAGTCGGAGCTGGTGCATCAGAGGGCTCCACTGATGCCTCTAATCTCATAAAGCCTGCCCTTGCAAGGGGCGAGTTGCATGCAATTGGCGCGACGACACTTGATGAGTATAGGAAGTACATTGAGAGTGATAAAGCCCTGGAAAGAAGGTTCCAGCCTGTTTATACAAAAGAACCCAGTGTAGAGGATACTATTTCAATCCTCAGGGGGCTTCAGAGCAAGTATGAGCTCCATCATGGCGTGCGAATCAAGGATGAGGCGCTTGTTGCAGCAGCCACACTATCTGACAGATATCTCACAAACAGGTTCCTGCCTGACAAGGCCATTGACCTTGTTGATGAGGCCGCTAGCCAGATCAAGATGGAGATTGAGAGCCAGCCAGAGGATCTGGATAGGCTCAATAGGAAGATGCTGCAGCTCAATATTGAGAAGCAGGCGCTATCGAGGGAGGATGATGATGCCTCCAAGGATAGACTTGAGAGAATCAGCAGGGAGCTGGCAGATCTCAAGGCTGGATATGACTCGCTTCATTTAGAATGGCTGAATGAGAAGGAAGCCATCATGGAGCTTAGAAGCAAGAAAAGCGAGCTTGAGAAGCTTCATAGCCAAGAGCAGGCTGCGGAGAGAAACGGCGATCTATCGACTGCCGCTATGATCAAGCACGGCAAGCTTCCTGAGCTGATGAGGCAGATAGAGCAGGCTGAGCATAAGGTCAATTCCTTCAAGGAGAGCGATAGAAGACTATTAAGAGAAGAGGTCACTGAGGACGATGTAGCCAAGATAGTGTCTCAATGGACAGGGGTTCCTGTTAAGAAGATGCTAAGCTCTGAGATGCAGAAGTATGTGAACCTGGAAAACACTCTTTCAGAGTCTGTTGTCGGTCAAGAGGAAGCGATTGAGGCTGTTTCCAATGCGATAAGGAGAAACAAGGCTGGAATAAGCGATGAGAATAGGCCTCTTGGCTCTTTTCTATTCGCCGGTCCAACTGGTGTTGGCAAGACTCTTCTTGCGAAGGTCCTTGCAGGCTTCTTATTCGATGATGAGAGAGCCCTTACGAGAATTGACATGTCAGAATACATGGAGAAGCACGCTGTCTCCAGGTTGATAGGCGCACCTCCTGGTTATGTTGGATATGACCAAGGTGGGCAGCTGACTGAGGTTGTAAGGAGAAGGCCATACTCAGTTGTTCTCTTTGATGAGATAGAGAAGGCTCATCCAGATGTATTCAACATCCTTTTGCAGGTCCTTGATGACGGGAGACTGACAGATGGACAGGGAAGGGTTGTTGATTTCACCAACACAATCATCATCATGACAAGCAATCTCGGAAGCGACAGGATTCTTCAGGATCCGGAGGGCGCAGAGGAGAAGGTCAGGGAGGTGATCTCAAGGGCTTTCAAACCTGAGTTCATCAACAGGATTGATGAGATTGTCATCTTCAAGCCTCTGATGAAGGAGCAGATTGAGAGGATAGTCTCAATCCAGCTTAGGGAGCTTGGTGCACGCCTTAAGAGGCGGGGCTTCACGCTCGAGTGGGACAAGAGTGTTGAGGAATATATCGCAGAGGTTGGCTTTGATCCAGTCTATGGCGCAAGACCAATCAAGCGATGCATTCAGAACGAGGTGGAGAATGCGCTTTCCAAGGCAATGCTCTCTGGCTCTTTGATGACAGGAAGCAGCGTTGCTTTGGCATTAAAGGAGGGCAGGATCGAGGTCACCTCTCAAAAGCGCTTGATAGCGGATTGATGTGTCTGCATCAAAAACAGACCCAATAGTCCCAGGGTGTCTTAAGCATCCGAAATCTTCTAGATAATCTTTGATTTGGCCGGGGTAGGAGAGAATCCTATCCCGGTTCTCCTTTCTGAATGCGACAGGATGTCCTGGAATGCCATTATGAAAGCATCTAGCGATAGAGCCTGTCTCTAGAAGGGAGATTGTGGAGAAGATATCCTCACCTGATATCATGGGAATGTCACCCGGAAGGACGAAGAAGTCCTCAGAAGTGCTTTTGATTCCCAAAAGGAGACTGGTTCTCTGTCCTTTCCTGTAGTCTGGATTGAAGACGAAATCGACCTTCTGATTTGCGATGGACTCCTCAATGAGTCTGCTTTGATGGCCGGTGACAACGATTATGCGAGTGCAGAACGGCGAGGCTTTCATAACCACTTGAGAAAGGACAGTATGGCCCCCAAACGGCAAGAGCAGCTTGTTTCTGCCCATTCTGCTAGATAATCCTGCTGCGAGTACCACTGCTTCCATTAAGCTGATTTTATCACACAGTGATACTTTTTCAACTTGTGCTAT